>JALYRV010000054.1 GCA_030855205.1 Acidobacteriota bacterium
GTCGCGCACCATCGACTCGACGTCGCGGCCGACGTAACCGACCTCGGTGAACTTCGACGCCTCGATTTTCAGGAACGGCGAGTGCGCCAGGCGCGCGAGCCGCCGCGCGATCTCGGTCTTGCCCACGCCGGTCGGGCCGATCATCAGAATGTTCTTGGGCGCGACTTCTTCGGCCAGCTCCGGCGGGAGCTTCTGCCGGCGGATGCGGTTGCGAAGGGCAATCGCGACCGCGCGCTTCGCAGCGGCCTGGCCGACGACGTACTTGTCGAGCTCCGAGACGATCTGCCTCGGCGTCAGGGAGGAGGTCATCTCACTCACAGTTCTTCGATCGTAATGCGGTCGTTGGTGTAGATGCAGATGTCGGCGGTGATCTTCATCGCCTCTTCGGCGATCTGCCGTGGGCCGAGCCCGGTGTGCAGCGCGAGAGCCTTGGCCGCAGCCATGGCGTACGGCGCCCCCGACCCAATCGCCACCACGCCATCGTCCGGCTCGATGAGATCGCCATTGCCCGAGAGGACGAACGTGTGCCCCTGATCCGCGACGATCATCATCGCTTCGAGGCGGCGAAGCAGGCGATCCGTGCGCCAGTCTTTCGCGAGCTCGACGGCGGAGCGCTCGAGATTGCCGCGGTACTGTTCGAGCTTGGCCTCGAAGCGCGTCATCAGGGCCATCGCGTCGGCGGCGGAACCGGCGAAGCCGGCGAGAATCCGATCGTTGTACAGGCGTCGGACCTTCTTGCCCCCGTGCTTGACGATCGTCTTGTCGAAGGTGACCTGCCCGTCGGCGGCAATCACGACCTTGTCGTCTCGGCGCACCGCGAGCACGGTCGTCGCGTGAATACGTGGGATGTCGGACATCGAGGCTTCGAGTCTATCGCGAACACACGCGTCCCTTTCCCTGTGCCACGTAGAGAGGACGCTGGCTGTCCGCCAGTCAGGACGCCCCGGCCGCCGGGTTCCTTGAATCCCCAGTGAAATAGGCGTAGTTTGAACCGGGCCCCGTGGCAGCAGAGTTGCTCCCTTACCGGCTCGAGGTCTCGTCATGCATGCATCAATGAAAGTCTCCCTCAGTGCCGTCATCACCCTCGCGCTGACCGTGCCGGCGTTTGCGCAGGACAGCCGGCGGCCCACCGGCAGCGGGTCGTCGACCGGCGGAAGCGCGGTCGAACGCGGCGGGTCGAGCTCGGCCGGCAGCACGAGCAGCGGATCATCGAGCAGCGGATCGTCGGGGATCAGCTCGTCCGGCGGCAGCTCTGGCTCCACCGCCTCGGGTGGCAACAGCGGCACGGCCGTGCGCCGCGGCTCCGATCGTCCAAGCCGCGAGCCGCAGTCGTCTGTCCGCCGTCCTTCGCGTGGCGAAGCACAGGGTGGAGGTCCGGCCATTCCGACCTACAGCCGTCCGCGCGATGGCCGCGTCGTGCAGGGTGAAGCGGTCGCCCGCGGCGACAACGCGCTGCCCAGCCGCGGCGGCACGTACTACTACGAGCCGTATTACGGCGGGTACTACGGCTACAACGGGTACTACGGATCGCGCTACGGCTATGGATACGGCTATCTGCCGATCTACACCGGGTTCGGCTACTTCTATTACGACCCGTACTGGGGCGGCTACGACTCGTACTACAGCCGCGGCTACTACGGTGCGGGCAGCGGGTATCAGAAGCGTGACGACCGCGATTACGATATCGGCTCGCTGCGCCTGAAGGTGGATCCGGCCCAGGGTGAGGTCTTCGTCGACGGCCTGTATCGCGGCATGGTCGATGAGTTCGACGGCGTGTTCCAGCGCCTCAAGCTCGAAGCCGGCGCGCATCGCGTCGAGATTCGCGCTCCAGGCTTCCGCACGCTAGCGTTCGACGTGCTCGTCACGCCTGGCGAAACGACGACCTATCGCGGCAACCTGCGACGGCAGTAAGATTCGTGTCGTGAAATCGCTGAGACTCGTCTCGGCAGTCAGCGGCGTCTACGACCTGGTCGTAGGCGCCGCTCTTTTTTTGTTCACCGCCCAGGTGGCCGCGGCGTTCGGCGTCGCGCCGCCCGTGCCCGAAGTGCACGCGAAGCTCAACGCGCTGTTCCTGATGGTGATCGGCGCGGGCTACTCCCTGCCGTGGCGCGAGCCGGAGCGGTACCGCGCCTATCTGTGGCTGATGGGCCCGATCCTCAAGGGCGCGGGCGCGGCGGTCTTCATCGCCGACTACCTCGTCAACGACTCGCCCCGCGCGTTCTTGCTGTTCGCCGCATCGGACGGCGCGCTCGCAGTGTGGACGCTCATCGCGCTTGGCAGCGCGAGGGCAAAGGGCACAGGGCAGAGTCCTATGCCCTTTCGCGTACTGCGTCCACCATCTCCCTGAACAGCTCCGGCACGCGGCGGATGAACTCCTGGATCTCCGGCCAGTAGCCGGGCGCCATCCAGAGGGCGGCCGCGAGGCCGACCAGCCAGATGGCGGCGCTCCAGTAGCCTGGCCAGGCGCCGTCGCGCGCCCAGGGCGCCGCCGCGGCTGCACGCAACGGCGTGACGGCGATCTGATACCCGATGAGCAGGATCAGCGCGGCGGCCCAGACTGGCACGCCGGGATCGAGCTCCCACCCGAGCACCTCTTCGTGATTCACCAGTGACACCAGCGCGGCAGCAACCGCGAAGAACAGCACCAGATGCACGGCCGCGAAGACCGCGGCGAGCGCGGCCGCGATCGGCGAGGGTACCCGTGCGTGTGCTTCCGACCGGCGTCCGCGACGACGCCAGCGCCGCTGCTGCCGCAGCCAGGCGACGCGAACCTGGTTTGCGCCGGCGGCGGCCTGCTTCGCGGCGCGGTCGACGACCTCTTTCGCATTGACGGGCGCGCTGCCCGCGGCCGCCCGCTCTTCGGGGGTGGTGGCCTCGGGCACGACGAACATCATGATCACGTAGCCGAGCACTCCGACGCCCTTGGTGAAGAGCGCCGTCGCCACGAACCCGATGCGGACGATCTTGACGTCGATCGCGAAGTAGGCCGCGAGTCCGTTACAGACGCCGGCGATCATCTCGCCGTCCGGAATGCGATAGAGCCGCCTGGCCGGGTCCGCGCCAGCCGGCCCTGAGCCACCGGTGCCGCCGGTGGCGGTGGCGTCATGCGCGGCGTCGACGGGACCCATCGCCGCAACGATCTGCTCGACCTCGCCGGCGGTGACCACGGATTTGTGTGGACCGAGAAACGCCTGACACCTGTCGGCGATCGCCTGCTCGAGGTCGGTCAGGATCTCGGCGCGGTCGGGGTTGGTCGCGAGGTCACGCTCGGCTGCGGCGAGATACGCGCGAAGCGCCTCGTAGCCGCCTTCCTCGAGTTGGTACGCGTGACCGTTCAGATTGATGCTGATGACTTTCTGCATGGCTACCGTCCAAGCTGCGTAATCGTCGTGTTGAGGTGCTTCCAGTACTCGGCGAGCTCGGCGAGCTGCGCGCGGCCTTTCGCGGTCAGCGCGTAGTACTTCCGCGGCGGCCCGGCGTCCGACTCCTGCCACTCGTAGTCGACGAGCCCGTCTCTCCGCATCTTGCTGAGCAGCGGATAGAGCGTCCCTTCCTGGGTGGCGAACTCCGTGTCGCGGAGCCGCTTCAGAATGTCGGCGACGTAGACCTTGTCGACCGACACGATTCGCAGGATCACGAACTCCAGCAGGCCCTTGCGGATGGCGGTGAAGCGCTCGTTTAGACTCATTGAGAAAGCTACCTTGCTAAGACAAGGTAGCAGAGCGCAAGAGCCACGTCAAACAGGTCACAGGGCCTTATGCCCTCTGCCCTCGCGACCGGGCACTGAAGAGAGCGTAGAGAGGAAGGCCGAGCGCGATGACCAGCAGGCCGACCGCCGAAGGGCCGAAGGCGGCGCCCGTGCGGATGGGGACGACGAGGTCGGTCCAGAGCGCACTGATGACAATTGCCAGGCTCGCGAGCACGAAGATGCCGGGCACGAACGGATACCCCATCGTCTTGAACGGGCGCGGGGCGTCGGGCTCGCGGACGCGGAGGACGAAGAGCGCTGAGGCGCCGATGCCCGCAAACAACACCACTGAGAAACCTGTGTAGGTCAACAGCGCGTTGCCGCTGCCCGAAAGCACGAGGAGCGTCGCCCAGATGGCCTGCGCCACAATCGCGGCAGCCGGCGTCTTGTACTTGGGATGGATCGAGGCAGCCCGTCGAAAGAACAGCCCGTCGCGCGCCATCGCGTAATACACGCGCGGACCCGCGATCACCATGGCGCTGATGCTGGCCGCAAGGCTGACGATCGAGACCATGCCCATGATGTCGCCTGCGCGCGTGCCGAGCATGCGATCCGCAATGACGTCGAGCACGCTGCCCTGCACGGTTGCGAGCTCGCCGACCGGCACGACGTAGATGTAAAGCAGGTTCAGCAGCAGGTACACCAGGATGACGGCAGCCGTCCCGATCGCAAGCGCGCGCGGGACGTTGCGGCCGGGATCGCGAATCTCCTCGGCGAGATACGAGGCCGCGTTCCAGCCTGAGTACGCGAACATCACCGCGATTAGTGCGAAGAACCACGAACCTGCGGACACTGGACCCGCCGGCTCTCCGAGGTTGTCCATCGACCCGGCGCCGAACGCAAACCCCAGCGCGATGAACAACAGCAGCGCGCTCACTTTCAATGCCGCGAGGATGTTGCCGACCAACCGGCCGGGCCCAAGGCCTCGCAGGTGAATCCACGACATCAGCCAGATGGCGGCAATGGCGATGGTCGACTGCGGCGAAAGCGCCAGTGTGATGTACGGCAGCGGCAACGCGACAAATGGCGCATCGTCGGCCGCAGCCGGCACGAAGCGGCCGAGATAAATCGCCAGGAACACGGCGCTCGTCGCAATCGCGCCCGCAAACCCGGCGACGAACGAGGTCCACCCTGTGAGGAACGCGGCCAGCCTGCCGTACGCGGCGCCGAGGTACACGTACTCGCCGCCGGCCTTCGGGCGCAGCGCCGCGAGCTCGGCGTAGGCCATCGCGCCGGCAAACGCGAGCGCGCCGCCCGCGAGCCATGCGCCGAGGAACCACCACGGATTCGGAATCGCGGCCGCGACCTGCGGCGGCGTGAAGAGAATGCCGCCGCCGATGACGTTGGCGACGACGATCGCCGCGGCGTCCCAGGGCCCGAGGCGCCGCTCGAGTGTCGTGCTGGCCGCGGAAGGTGAGGTCACGCGGGAATCAGTTGATGATGATCTTGCGGTCGATCGGATACTCGCCCACGAGCGTCCACTGGCCGGAGCCGCCCTTGGCGAAGATGCGCACCTTGATGTCCTTGAACTGGCTGTTCTGCAGCATCTCGGCGCGCGCCTGCTGCCCCTTGTAGCCGATCTTCGAGCGGATGTGGATTGGCTGCGAGGTCTGCTGCGGGGGCAGGCCGCTCGAGTCGATGCCGGTGGCCAGCACTTCGTCCATCGGGCCGTCGGCGTCGACGATCTGGAAGATGGCGTTGAGCCGGACGCTCGACACCGGGCCGGTGCCCTTGTTGTGGAGCGTGAAGCGGATCAGCGGCACGATCTTGTTCTCGCCGTCGACCACGCCCTCGTCGAAGTAGCCGCTCGAGATGTCGCGGAACTCGAGCTGCTGCACACTGCCGGTCGAGCCGCACGCCGCGGAGGCCGCGATCGCGGCCGTGAACATCACCGTGAAGAACGCTCGCCGCATCATTCGCGCGATTCTAGCTCAGAACTCCCGCACGACGACCCGCGCGCGTGCCTCGTCGCGCGTGATCCGTCCGGTGCGCAGATCCGCGAGGTCGCTGCCCTTGATCCGCAGCGTGATCGTGACGAGATTCGCGGAGTCGCCGGCCGTCTGGCTTCCGCGCGCGGCAATCGTCAGCCACTCGTCTGCGCCGAGGCCAAGCTGATGGCTGAAGTCGAGCATCGCGTTGACGATCTGCAGTACGACGGCCTGCTCGTATTCGCCATCGGGATCGTCCATCGCCGGCATGGGCGCGGCAGTGGGCGAGGGCGCCATCCCGGGCGTCATCGATGTCGGCGTCGCGGCGCCGGGCGGCAGCACGCGCTGCTCGAGGCGGCGCAGATAGAGCTCGAGATCGGAGCGCTGCTGGACATCGGGCAGCGTCGACAGATGACGGCGCAGGCTCAGGACGGCGGTTTCGGCGGCCTGATCGCGCCCGCGATTGCGCATCGCCCACACGATCGCCGGATTGATGCCCGGCACTTCGAGATAGAAGACGACGCCGTGCCCTTCGAGCACGAGCCCCTGCGCGCGCGGCACGGTGCCGGTGAAGAGCACGATGCTCGGATCGATCTGCTGCACGCGCAGCGCGAGCAGCTCGGCGCCGTGCTGCGCGGCGCCCACGAGCACGCCCTCCATGACGCGAACCTGATAGCGGCGCTGCACCTGCTCGCGCGTCATCCCGGTCTGCGCCGACACGGCGCCCGGCAGCGCGGCGAGCGCGACGAGGATGGCGGCCGTGCGGATGATTGCGGTTGTCATTCTGATCTTCGCCTCTGTTATCTCGGCGCCTGCGCCTGAGGCTGTGACGCCAGGATCATGCGGTTCATCTGCGCGATGTCGGCGCCGGTGCGGCTCTGTACCTGGCCGACGACCTGCTGCATCCGCAGGAAGTCCGCGCGCCGGGTGGCATCCCACTCGTTGTAAATGTCGAGAAGCCTGGCGGCCATCTCGCGGCGCACGCGCGTCTCGCTCTCTTCAATCAGACGCCGCATGTCGCGCGAGAGCCGGGGGTTGTCGGACGTGAGCGCAACTGGCTGCACGCCGGTGCGGGCCGGCGCGTCGAACGTGGTCATGAGGCGCGCTTCGAGCGCGGCCAGATCGGACGCGGTGATTGCCGGGACCGGTGCGGCTTGCGGTACTGCGCCGGAAATCACGGGAGCCTCGGCTCGGCCCGTGCGGACGACGAGCCCCTGCTGGTCGTAGCGAATCTCGAGATTCGCGATGGCTGCAGACGCCGCGAGCACGAGCGCGGCCGCAGCCGCGAGGCCGAACACCGGCATCCACGCGCGCCACGCGGCGGGCGCGGCGGGCGCCTGGCTCCATGACGAGGGCAGCTCGTGACACTCGGGCGGAGACCACGCGAGCAGATCGTCGCGCACCGCGACGAGCGCCGAGACTTCCGACCGGCACGGCTCGCACGCGTCGAGATGCTGCTCGAACGCGCGCCGGGCGCCGGGCTGCAACTCGCCGTACAGGAATTCAATCAGCGCGTCTTTGTCGTGGCACATAAGAAACTTCAGATCTCACTCACCGCGGGCCGCGGCGTCGCGAGGAGCCTGGCGTCCTGCCGCTGCAGATTCCGCCGCAACACCGTCAGCCCCTGATAGAGACGCGTCTTCACCGTGCTCAGCGGGCACCCGAGCATGTCGGCTATCTCCTGGAAGGTGAGGCCGTGGTATTCCTTCAGGATGATCGCGGTGCGCTGCTCTTCGGGTAGCATCGCCATCACCTTGCGGACCGCCGCGCTCATCTCCCGCCGCGCGACCAGATCCTCGACCGACACCGCGTCGGGGGCTTCGCCGGCGAGATCGGCAATTTCCATCCCCTCGGGCACCTGCGAGACAGGCGTGCGGCGCTGCCGCCTGATCCAGTCGCGGCACAGGTTGAGGGCGATGCGGTACAGCCAGGACGAGAACTTCGCCTGCCCCTTGAAGCCGCGGAGCGCGCGATAGGCGCGCAGGAACGTTTCCTGACACACGTCGCGCGCGTCTTCCTCGCGGCCGAGCGTGCGGTAGGCCAGGGCGTAGATGGGCCGCTCCCAGCGGAGCACCAGCTGGTTGAAGCTGTCTTCGTCGCCTCGCTGGGCGAGGGCGACGAGCTCCTCGTCGGTTTTCTTCGCTGTTTCCTGGGACATCGGTGAACCGCAGTTCCAAGGGCTTAGACGGCGCTGGCGGCCCGTCAGTCGGCCCCCCAAGCCAGGCAGGCTGGTGGATACCCACAAGTATACGCGTGAATTCCCATGGCACCTGTCGGTTGCGGTCGCGCTGGGTCATATGTCTTGAGCGCCCCTGAACGTCATCCATGCGTCAGGAACGACGCCGGGGTGATAAAGTGTGGCCTGGAGTTCGGCCGCGAGAGATGAACGACGACCATTTTCTAACCACGGAAGAAGTCCTGGCGTACCTGCAGGTGAACCTGCGGACCGTCTACCGGCTGATCAAAGCCGGGAGGATTCCGGCCGTACGCGTCGGCCGGCAGTGGCGCTTCCGGAAACGGGACATCGACATCTGGCTGGAGCAGAACCGCACGGGCGTGCCCGCCGGGCTCAAAGCTCCCGAGCGTCCGCGCATTCTCGTGGTCGACGATGAGCAGGGGGTCCGCGATCTCCTGGCGCGCGCCCTCTCGGGTGGCGAGTACGACGTCGACGTCGCGCCCGACGGACGCACGGCAATCGAACAGCTGCGGACGCTCGAATACGACCTGCTGATCACGGACCTCAAGATGCCCGGGATGGACGGCCTGTCGGTGATTCGTGAAGCGCGGCGCAGCTATCCCGAGCTGCCCGTCATCATCATCACCGGCTACTCCACCGAGGCGAGCGCCATCGAGGCCATCAACCTCGGCGTGTCCGGCTACATCACGAAGCCGTTCCGCCTGCCCCGGATTCTCGCCGCGGCCCAGAAGGCGCTCGGCGAACCCGTGGGCGTCGAAACGTAATTCCAAATTGGTGAGTTAAGAGTTAGCAATTGCTGTTCACGGGCTGCTCAGCAGCTGCCGGACAGCAATGTTCAACTCTCAATTCAACAGCTTTCAGTTCCCCCGCGCTTCCGTGATTCAACTTTCACAGATCAGCAAATCGTTCGCCGATCGGGTCCTGCTCGACCACGTGTCGTGGCAGATCACGTCTGGCGAGCGCGTCGGGCTCTGCGGGCCCAACGGCGCGGGCAAGACGACGCTGCTGAAGATGCTGGCAGGGATGGAGAGTCCGGACGGAGGCGACATCATCAAGCCGGCGGCGCTGACCATCGGCTACCTGCCGCAGGACGGCCTTACCTACTCGGGCAAGACGCTGTTCGACGAGGCGAGCGAGGCGTTTGCCGGCGTGCTCGCGATGCGTGTGGAGCTGCGCGAGATCGAAGGGCGGCTCGAGGATCCGGCACTGCCCGACGGCGAGCACGAGACGCTCCTCAGCCGTTACGCCGAGTTGAGCGAAAGCTTCAAGCGCGAAGAGGGCTTCAGCATCGATCTGCGCGTCGCCACCGTGCTGCACGGACTCGGCTTCGGCAATGACGACTTCGAGCGCAACAGCGCGACGTTCTCGGGAGGGTGGCAGATGCGCATCGCGCTCGCGAAGCTCCTGCTCGGCCGCCCGACGCTGTTGCTGCTCGACGAGCCGACCAACCATCTGGATCTGGACGCGCGCAACTGGCTCGAGGAATATCTGGGCGGCTATCCACACGCCGTGATTCTCGTGTCGCACGATCGCTACTTCCTCGACGCGGTCGTTACGCGCATCGCCGATCTGTCGCTGCGCACCATCACCGACTACCCGGGCAACTACTCCACCTACATCACGCAGCGGGACGCCAATCTCGACCGCCTGCGTGACGCGAAGCGGCGCCAGGACGAGGAGGTCGAGCGCGTGCAGGCGTTCATCAACCGCTTCCGGTATCAGGCGACCAAGGCCGCCCAGGTGCAGAGCCGCATCAAGATGCTCGAGAAGGTCGAGCCCATCGATGTGCCTCCCGAGCGCAAGCGCGTGCGCTTCGCGTTTCCCGCATGCCCCAAGAGCGGGCGCACCGTGCTCGATCTCAAGGGCGCGCGCAAGGCTTACGGCGACAAGCTGGTGCTCGATGGGATCGACCTGCTCATCGAGCGCGGCGATCGTGTCGCGCTCGTCGCCCCGAACGGCGCGGGCAAATCGACGCTGATGCGGATGCTCGCCGGGGCGGAAGCCCCCGACTCGGGCACACGTGATGAGGGGCACCAGGTCGTCATGCAGTATTTCGCGCAGGACGAGGCCGCGCGGCTCGATGCGTCGCTCACGGTGTACGAAACACTCGAGGCCGGCTCCCCCGTCAACATGGTCCCCGCCATCCGCACGATTCTCGGCGGCTTCCTGTTCTCCGGCGACGATGTCTACAAGAAGGCCGGCGTGCTGTCGGGGGGAGAGCGTACGCGTCTCGCGGTCGCGCGCATGCTGCTGCGCCCGGCCAACACGCTGCTGCTCGACGAGCCGACGAACCATCTCGATCTCGACTCGAAAGACGTGTTGCTCGACGCGCTCGAGGACTTCGGAGGCACGTTGATTTTCGTCTCGCACGATCGCTACTTCGTCGAGCGGCTCGCGACGAAGATCGTCGAAGTGGGACACGGCGGCCTCGAGGTCTATCCGGGCACGTACAAGGAATTTCTCTGGCACAAGGCGCACGGCCACGAATCGGTCGCCACGGATCTCGGACACTTCACCGATGCGCGCGTCAAGGGGCACGCCCCGAAACCTGTGAAGGCCGGGGCGCCGCCAGGGGCGGCGCGCAAGCCCCCCGCTCCGCCGGCAAAGCCCGTGGCGACGGGCGCCGACGCGCATGCCGAGAAGAAGAAGGCCGACGCCGAGGACCGACGCAAGCGGCGCGAAGACGAGGCGCGGCAGAAGCGCGTCGCGGACCTCGAAGCGCGCATCGCCGATCGCGAACGGGACGTGAAGGCGCTCGAGGCGCGAATGGGCGAGCCCGGCTTCTATGACGATGCTGATGCCGCGCGCGCGTCAATCACGCGGCATCAGCAACTGATGTGGGAAGTCGGTGATCTGATGAATCAGTGGGAAGCGCTGCAGATCGGCGATTGACCAGCCGGTCCCGCAACCTCGATGGACCCCTCCGCCAAAACTGCAACCGACTTACAATCCTGTAAGCCGTAGGTGTGCTGCTGGACCGCAGATACGCGATCCCGGCGCAATTTCGTCGGCCTCTCGGGGTACGTCTCTTGCCCCGGGCCTGTGGCCATCGCGACACCTGGGCCTGCTGCGTTCATGACCGAAACGAGAATCCGCCGCTCTCGCACTGCCGCACCCCTCCGACGGGCGCCGCGCCCGCGCGCGCTCAAGCCGGGCACCGGCGATCAGTTCTTCCGCCATCTCGTCACGAGCCTTCGCAACGGCGTGATCGCCGTGACGCATGAGGGGCGCGTGGCCGCCATCAACGCGCCCGCATACCGCATCCTCGGCCTCGAACCGTCCCTGGCCGACACGGGCCGCGCCGCCGGGGCGTTGCTCGCGGGCGAGCCGGAGCTCGCGCGCGTGCTCACGCGCGCATCCGAAGGCGGGCACCTTCCCAACCGCGTCGAGCTGCGCCTGAAGAACTCGGGGCGCGTGATCGGCTACACGCTGTCGGAGGTGAATGACGAAGAGGGCACGCGCGTCGGCACCGTGATGTTCTTCAAGGACCTCACGCGCGTCGAGCAGCTCGAAGAGCGCGAGCGCCTCCGCGACCGGCTCGCCACGCTCGGCGAAATGGCCGCCGCGATTGCGCACGAAGTCAAGAACCCGCTCGCGGGCATCGAAGTGATGGCCGGCGTGCTCAAGCGGAAGCTCACCGCGCTTCCCGACGCGCAGGCCACGCTCGGCGAGATCATCAACGAATGCAAGCTCGCCAACGCCATCGTCGTCGAAGTGCTGGAGTTCGTGCGTCCAATTCGTCTCGAGATGGAACAGCACGTCGCGCTGGCGCCGGTGCTGCGAGACGCAGTGACGATGGCGTCGAGCACGACGCATCCGGGGCGGATTGACGTCACGGTCGACGTGCCCGAGGGCCTCCCCGACATACCGGGCGATCCCAACCAGCTCCGTCAGCTCTTCATCAACCTGCTGATCAACGCGTTCGAGGCCCTCGATGGGCGTGGCGCCGTCGCGATCCGCGTGCGGATGGCCCGTGGTGAAGACGAGGGGGAGCCGGATCAGCTCGTCGTCGAAGTGCAGGACGATGGCCCCGGGATCAACGCGGACGTGGCAGACCGCGTGTTCAACCCGTTTTTCACGACCAAGCCGAAGGGAACGGGTCTCGGGCTCGCCATCGTGCGCAAGGTCGTCGACGCGCACGACGCGCACATCGACATGCGCAGACCGCCCGGCGGCGGCACGTGCTTCCGCGTCTCGCTCCCGGCAACGCCGAACTCGAAACCCTGAACCCTTAACGCTTAATTCTGAACTCTCCTTATGGGCCGCATCCTCGTAGCCGACGACCACGACTCACTCCGCCGCGGCATCGTGCGCGCGCTGGCCGACGCCGGGCATGACGCCGACGACGCGCCGAACGGCCTCGCGGCGATCGAGAAGCTGCACGAAGGCCAGTTCGACGTCATCCTGACCGATGTCAGGATGGGCGGCGCCGACGGCATGGACGTGCTGCGCACCGCACGCGCGCTGCAGCCGAACGCCGCGGTCATCCTGATGACGGCGTTCGGGTCGATCAATACGGCGGTCGAAGCGATGCGCATCGGCGCGTTCGATTTCGTGCAGAAGCCGTTCGAGATCGAGGAAATGGAGGTGAAGATCGAAAAAGCGATCGAGCACCGCCGGCTCCGCCACGAAATCGAATACCTGCGCCACACGCAGTCCGACATCTACGACTTCAACCGCATCGTCGGCGCGAGCGGCGCGCTGACGTCGGTGCTCGACATCGTGAGGAAGGTCGCGCGAAGCAACACGACGGTGCTGATTCGCGGCGAAACAGGCACTGGCAAGGAGCTGATCGCGGGCGCGATCCACCACAACTCGCATCGATCGGGCCGGAACTTCGTGAAAGTCAACTGCGCGGCACTGCAGGAGAACCTGCTCGAGTCGGAGCTGTTCGGCCACGAGAAGGGGGCGTTCACGGGCGCCGACAAGCAGCGCGTGGGACGCTTCGAGCAGGCTGACGGGGGCACGCTGTTCCTCGACGAGATCGGGGATATGAGCCCGAACACGCAGGCGAAGATCCTGCGCGTGCTGCAGGAGCACGAGTTCGAGCGGCTCGGCGGCACGCGCTCGCTGCGCGTCGACGTGCGGCTGATCGCGGCCACGAACCGCAACCTGGTCACGATGGTGCAGGCGGGACAGTTCCGCGAGGATCTGTACTACCGGCTCAACGTCGTCTCCGTGGAGATGCCGCCGCTGCGCGACCGGAAGGACGACATCCCCGAGCTCGCGAAGTTCTTCCAGCGCCGGTTCGCGGTTGAGCTGAAGAAGAAGATCGACGGCATCACGCCCGACGCGCAGAAGCTGCTGATGCGATACAACTGGCCCGGCAACATCCGCGAGCTCGAGAATGCGATCGAGCGCGCGATGCTGCTGACCGAGGGACCGATGATCAGTAACATCGACCTGCGGCTCGGTGAGCTTGCGCCGTCGACCAGCTCGGGTGAGCCGCAGCCGGCGGTGCGCATCCCCCCGACCGGCATCGCGCTCGAAGAGATCGAGCGCCAGGCGGTAGTCGAAGCGCTGCGCATGTCGAACTGGGTGCAGAAGGACGCGGCGGAACTGCTGGCGATCAGCCCGCGCGTGATGAACTACAAGATCAAGACGCTCGGTATCGAAATCCCGCGGGGGCGGAGAATGGTGGCGTCGGATTACTGATACCGGAGGTCTTGGAGTGCGGTGGCTCGGAGGTACGGCGGTCCTGGTCGCACTGGCGATGGCCGCCATACCCGCAGCGCAATCCGAAGGCTCGCTCGTCGAGCGTGTCCGCGCCTACATCGAGCGCTTCGAAACGGAGGCGTCCGCGATCGTCGCCGAGGAACACTACACACAGACCGTCACGTCGACCCTCTTCCGGCCCCACAGCGAAACACGATCGCGCGTGCTCCGTTCCGACTACGTGCTGGTCAAGCCGTCGGACGAGGGGCCATGGCTCGGCTACCGCGACGTCTTCGAGGTGGACGGAAAAGAGGTGCGCGAGCGAAGCGCGCGCCTGATGCAGATTCTCGAGACGACCGCACCGGACTCGCTGGCCCGCGCGGAGCGCATGGCGCTCGAAGGTGCCCGCTTCAACCTCGGTCCGGAGCGCACCGTCAACACGCCGACCATGCCGATGGAGTTGCTGGCGTCGCGTCACAAAGCACGCATTCGGCTTCGCGCAACAGGGCGGACCGACCACGGCCCGTCACGCGCGGTGCTGACCTTCGAGGAACGCGGGCGTCCGACGATCGTCCGCACGCCTGAAGGTGTCAACGTGGTGGCGAGTGGCGAGATCGTGGTCCGCGTCGCCGACAACGCCATCATGCGGGCGCGGCTCGTGTTTCGCTTCGATCGCAGGACGGCGCGCAACGCCGAGCTCACGATGCAGGTTTCCTACGCCGACGTCCCAGACATTCCTGTTCCGATGCCACTGAGCCTCAGTGAGCAGTTCCCCATTGGCACTGGTTCCGGAAGCGGGGACGCGCGCTATTCCCACTACCGTCGCTTTCAAACGACCGCCCGGATCCGCTGAGCTGAAACTCAGGGCGCGCGCTTCAAGCGCCGTGATCCCGGCCTGGTGAAGGAAGGAGGCTGGGCGCTGCTGGACAACCCGTTCAAGGAGCAGCAGACCTTCTCGGGGCTGCTGATCGCGCTGGCGCTCACCAACAACTGGGACACCGACCTCACGAAGAACACCGAGGTCTTTCTGGTCAAGCGGGCGGATGGATCGGTGCAGCGCGTCTACATGGTGGGCGATCTCGGCGCGTCGTTCGGGCGATTCGACGATCCGCCGAAGAAGTGGATGCTCAACGAGTATCGCAAGGACAAACTCATTTCCCGCGTCGAGCCCGGCGCGGGCGTGCTCAACTACCGCGCTTTCGGCACGCCGCCCACCCGCATCCCGATGGAACACGCGCGCTGGTTCGCGAAGATGGCGTCGCAGTTGAGCCGGATTCAGGTCAAAGCGGCCTCGACGCGGCCGGGACGCTCCCCGCCGAAGTCAACGGCTTCGTCGACGTATTCATGTCCAAGGTGGCCGAACTAGCGGCCGCCACCAGAGCCGCGAAGGCGAAGTAGCGGCTACGCCTTCGGGTGCGCCTTCTTGTACTGCGCAAGCAGACTCGTGGCATCGAGATGGGTGTAGCGCTGTGTCGTGCTCAGACGGGAGTGGCCGAGCATTTCCTGGATGGCGCGGAGGTCGGCACCCGCCTGCAGCAGGTGCGTGGCGAACGTGTGACGCAGCGCGTGCGGGCTCACGCCGAGCCGCGTGGCGGCCTCACGCGCGTAACGGCGCACCACCCGATCGATCCCGCGCGTCGAGAGGCGCGTGCCCTGATAGTTGAGGAACACGGGCTGCGCCACGCGCGTGCCTTTGCGCCCGCGTGAGAGCGGGGCCGCGTCCTCCATCGCCGCCCGGTCCTTCAGGTAGTTCTTGATCGCGACGGCCGTGGAGTTGTTGAACGGCACGATGCGCTCCTTCCCTCCCTTGCCCGCGACGCGTGCGACACGGCCCGAGAGGTTCACGTCCTCGAGGTCGAGGCCGGCGAGCTCGCTCAGGCGCAGGCCAGAGGCATAGAACAATTCGAGGATCGAGCGGTCACGGCGGCCGAGCGGCGTGGACGTGTCGACCGCCTCGATCATGCCGACCATCTCGCGGACGTCGAGATGTGTCGGCAGCTTCTGCTCGACCTTCGGCGCGCCCACGAGCGCGGCGGGATCGGCGTCGATGTGCGAATCGCGCACGAGCCATCTGCCGAACGCGCGTAACGAGCTCACCCGGCGGGCGACCGACGCGCGCGAGCTGCCGCGGCGATGCAGCTCCTCGAGAAACGCGCGGACCGCCTGCGAATCGACGGTCCTCGGGTCGATGGTCGACGCCGGCCGCCCGAGATGCGACGTGAGGAACGCGACGTACTGCGACAGATCCGAATCGTAGGCGCGGAGCGTGTGAGGGGAAAGATTGCGGTTCAGCCGCAGGTAGTCGAGGAACTGCCTGAGCAGGTCCTTGATCATCGCTGGCTCACGGCTCACGGCTCGCGGCCTCCAGGCCTGCAGTCGTCTCTCGCGGGTGGATCCAGCGCGCAAGATCCGCGAGCGCGCGCTCGGCAAGCAGCGCCTTGCGGTTGGCGCGCTTCGGCGCGTCTATCGGCGCGATGATGCCAAAGGTGATGTTCGTCGGATCGTAGTGCGCCGGATCGGCGTGCGAGACGTAATGACCGAGGGCGCCGATCGCGGTGGTGCGCGGCGGCGCGGACGGCTCACGCCCGAGCGCAAGCGCCGCGGCATTGCGTCCCGCGATGAGCCCGGAGGCCGCCGACTCGACATAGCCTTCGACGCCGCTCACCTGTCCCGCGATGAACAGCCCGGGCTCGGCCCGCACCTGCCACGTGTCGCTGAGCACCGTCGGACCGTTGATGTAGGTGTTGCGATGAATCATGCCGTAGCGCACGAACTCGGCGTGCTCGAGCCCGGGAATCATCCGCAGCACGCGCGCCTGCTCGCCCCACTTCATCTGGGTCTGGAAGCCCACCAGACTGTAGTGATCGCCGGCAATCGTGTCCTGCCGAAGCTGCACCACGGCGTGCGGCCAGCGCCCGGTGCGCGGATCGTCGAGACCGACCGGTTTCATCGGGCCGAACCGCAGCGTCTCGCGCCCGCGTGACGCCATCACTTCGATCGGCAGGCATCCCTCGAAGTACTTCGGCTTGTCGAACTCGTGCAGCGCCGTCTTCTCCGCGGCATTCACCGCGTCGATGAACGCGTTGTACTCGCCGGCCGTCATGGGGCAGTTCAGATAGTCGCCCGGACTCTCGACCTCCGCGCCGCGCTGGCCCGCCGCCGCCATCGCATCCTTGCCCCATCGCGACGCGCGATAGACCTTCGTCATGTCGATGCTCTCGGCAAGGACGATGGGGCTGATGGCGTCGTAGAAATAGAGATGCGCGCCGCCGACGAGCGCCGCGAGCTCCTGTGAGAGGGCGTCGGACGTGAGCGGACCGGTCGCCACAATCAAAGGCCGCGGCAGATCTGAGAGGCGCACGATCTCGCCCCGCGCGATTGTGATCAGGGGATGTGATGAGAGGGCGGCCGTGACTTCTTCCGAGAACTTCACGCGGTCGACGGCCATCGCGCCGCCGGCCGGCACGCGCGCGGTCTCGCCCGCCTGCATGACGAGCGACCCGAGACGCCGCATCTCTTCCTTCAGCAGGCCGACGGCGTTCTCGATGCTGTCGCCGCGGAAGGAGTTGCTGCACACCAGCTCGGCAAGGCCGCCGGTCTTGTGCACGTCGGTCGGCCGCCCGGGACGCATCTCGTGAATCGTCACGGGCACGCCCATCGACGCGGCCTGCCACGCCGCTTCGGATCCGGCGAGGCCCCCGCCGATAATGTTCACCCTCGGCTCACGACTCACGGCTCACGGCCTCATGCGGTTGCGGGCTCGGCGGCTTCCTCGCTGCGCGCGTAGTCGCATTCCTCGTTCTTGCAGATCAACTGACGGCCGTGCTTCTTCGTGATCTTTTCGACGAGGTAGGGCGCGCTGCACTTCGGGCACGGTTCGAGAATCGGGCGGTCCCAGAGAGTGAACTCGCACTTCGGATAGTTCGCGCAGCCGAAGAACACCTTGCCGCGCCGCGTCTTCTTCTCGACGACGTCGCCGCCGTCGAGCGGGCAGACGAGGCCGGTCGACTTCTGCTTGACGTACTTGCAGCCAGGGTAGCCGCTGCACGCCGTGAACTCGCCGAAGCGGCCCTGCTTCACCACGAGGTTCATGCCGCACTGCGGGCACTTCTCGTCGAGCATCTGATCGGGCTTCGCGGCCGTGACGCCCCCCTTCGAGACGATGATCTTCCTCGTCGTCTTGCACTCGGGATAGCCGGCGCAGGCGAGGAACGGGCCGAAGCGGCCGCGCTTCAT
>JALYRV010000226.1 GCA_030855205.1 Acidobacteriota bacterium
GGCCGTGCCCGGGCAGGGCGGGCCACCTCGCGCGCTCGATCAGCAGCGCGCCGCCGATCTGTCGCGCCAGGCGTCGGCCGAGCCGGGCAACGCCGCCGTGCGCGCGCAGCTCGGCAACATGTATTTCGATATCGATCGCTTCGAGGATGCGATCAAGTGGTACGACGAGTCGCTGCGGATCAACCCGAAGGATCCGGACGTGAGCACCGATCTCGGGATCGCGTTCTACTACACGAACCAGGCGGACCGCGCGCTCAGGCAGTTCGCGCACTCGCTGAGCCTCAATCCGTCGCACACCAAAACCATGTTGAACCAGGGGATCGTGCTCGCGTTCGCCAAACAGGACCTCGGCGGCGCCGCGCGGGCGTGGGAGCGTGTCGTGCAACTCGCGCCGCAGTCGCCTGAAGGCCAGGCCGCGCGCCGCGCGCTCGCCGGCCTCCGCTCGGCGCATCCCGTGCCCGGCGCTCCTTCCGGTGGAGCCCGTTAGCTCGTGATCGGCTGGATCCTCCGTATCGTCATCGCGTTGATCATCCTGCGCCTCCTGTGGAGGATGATTGCCGGCCCCTTCCGCCGCCCGAGGCACGAGCGCCAGCGGAAAGGACACCCCTCGATGCCGCTCGTGCGCGATCCCGTGTGCGGCACGTACCTCCTGCCCGGCCGGGCCGTGCGCTCCGGGTCGGGTGACGACACGCTCTACTTCTGTTCCGAAACCTGCCGCGACAAGTACGCCGCCGCAGCCCCCTCGCCGTCACAGTGAGCGCTTCCGAAGCCGCGCTGCGCGCCGACATCGTCGAAGTCGGGCGGCGCCTGTACGCGCGCGGGTTCGTGGCCTCGAACGACGGCAACATCAGCGTGCGCCTCGACGGGTCGCGCCTGCTGATGACGCCGGCCGGTGTCTCGAAGGGTTTCATGACGGCCGAGATGATGGTCGTCACCGATTTCGAGGGTCGCCTCGTGGGCGACGCCGGCGGACGCCGTCCGTCGACCGAGATCCAGATGCATCTCACCGCGTATCGCGAACGCCCTGACGTGCAGGCGGTCGTGCACGCGCATCCGCCGCTCGCCACGGGCTTCGCAGTCGCGGGGATCGCGCTCGATCGCGCCGTGCTGGCGGAAGTCGTGACGACCCTCGGCAGCATCCCAATCGCGGAGTACGGCACGCCCTCGACGCCGGAGCTGCCCGCGGCGGTGTCGAAGTTCGTCAAGGCACACGACGGGATGCTGCTCGCCAATCACGGCGCCCTCGCGCTCGGCAAGGACCTGTTCTCGGCGTACTACAAGATGGAGACGATCGAGCACGCGGCGAACATTACGCTCGTGGCGCGGCTGCTGGGCCGTGAGCATCTGCTGTCGCGCGACGAAGTGCGGAAACTGCAGGGCCTGCGCGGCCACTACGACATCGCGTCGCCGGCGCCGATCTGCGCCGAAGACGTGCGCGGCGGCGGCGAGAGCTGCCAGGTGGTGTTTGCGCCCGACTCGGCGTCCCGGCTGGTGCCTGTGGACACCGGAAGCGAACCAGACCGAATTCAGCTAACATACCGCCAGCTGACGGCCCTCATCGAGGAAGCCGTCAAGGCGATTACAAAGGATTAGAGGATCTCATGGGCGAAGCGCTCGGAATGGTCGAGACCAAAGGCCTCGTCGCGATGATCGAGGCGGCCGACGCCATGGTCAAGGCCGCCAAGGTCACGCTGGTCGGCTGGGAAAAGATTGGCGCGGGCTACGTCACGGCAATCGTGCGCGGTGACGTCGCCGCGGTGAAGGCCGCGACCGATGCCGGAGCCGCGGCCGCGCGCCGCGTGGGCGAGCTCGTCTCGGTGCACGTCATTCCCAGGCCGCACGCGAACCTCGAAGACATCCTGCCGATCGGCAAAGCCAGCTCTTCGAAGTCCTGAGCGTAGCCGCGCATGCTACTCGCGCGCATCGTCGGGACCGTCGTCGCGACCCGCAAGGACGAGCGGCTGCTCAGCACCAAGCTGCTGATTGCCCGCCCGATCGACCCGTCCGGCAAACCCGAGGGCAGTTATCTGGTGGCGGTCGACACCGTCGACGCCGGCGTCGGCGAGACGGTGCTGATCGTCAGCGGCAGCTCCGCCCGCATGGCGTCAGGGCTGAAGGACTCCCCGGTCGACGCCGCGGTCATCGGCATCGTCGATGAGATCGACGTGAAGGCCTGATGCAGCTCGCAAGGGTGATCGGCGATGTCGTCTGCACGATGAAGGACGCCGAGCTCGAAAGCCTCAAGCTGGTCGTGCTGCAGCCGGTCGGCGCGGATGGCGCCGACGCCGGCCGTGCGCTCGTCGCGCTCGACTCCTGTGGCGCAGGGGTGGGGGAGCGCGTGTTCTTCGTGAAGGGCAAGGAAGCGACGTTTCCGTTCTATCCCGCCCTGCCGCCGGCCGACGCCTGCGTCGTCGGCATCATCGACGACATCGACGTGCCAGAGAGCAGGGACAGGCTTTAGCCTGTCCGGACAACACACATGCTGATAGGTCTCGTCGTCGGCACCGTGGTTTCCACCCAGAAGAGCGCGAAGCTCGAAGCCGCGAAGCTGATGCTCGTGCAGTTGATCTCGCCCCAGGGCACGCCGCGTGGCGCCGCGATCCTCGCGATCGATTCGGTTGGGGCGGGCGTAGGCGAGAAGGTGCTGGTCGTCATCGAAGGGCGCGCGGCGGGCGAGGCGCTCGGCACGAAGGGCGCGCCGGTCGACGCCGCGATCATCGGGATCGTCGATCAGATCGATCTGGTCGGGGACGTCGCGTGAACGATCACGATCTCCGGTTGCTCGTGCGCGACTCGATTGCGAAGCACCTGGGCTCGCGCGAGACCTCGGGTTCGCGAGGGCCGGCCGGGCCCACGGTGCACACCAGCCACGGCGTCTACACGCTCAGCCGCGAGGATGCGGACGGTCCCTGCATCATCGAGCCGTCGGTCCCCTGCACGCACTGCAACTACTGCAAATCACACGGTCACTAGCGCCGCGCCGCCCTGCGAACCTCGTCGCCATAGTGGCGTCCGAGCGCGTCCGCCGCGGCGAGCGTTGCGGCGCGCACGCGATCGGTCGTCGAGGCGTGACGGAGCACCTTCCGCAGCGTCTCGCTCTCGTAGTGATCGCTCATCTTCGTGGCGCTGTCGATCACCGCGAGGAGATCTCGCTCGCGGAGCGGCCCGAGTTCGAGCAGCGACCCCAGCACCTCGCCGCGGTAGTGGTCACTGTCGACCGAGGCGGTGAGCCGCAGGATGTCGTCGACGTCGGCGCTCGACGGTGACTGGCGACGCATGTAGGCCCGGAGCACTTCCGACACGTAGTGATCGCCCTGGATGTTCGCTACGCCTTCAGCGAAGGCCCGGCGCACCGCGGGGGGCATCTCTCCGCGCGGTTGCGACCGTCTTCAGCAGCTCCGCCGAGTAGTGATCCCCTGGGATCGAGCTCGCAATCGACGTGACAGCGGCCTGCTGCGCGGCGTTGAGCCGTCCGCCCTGCAGCACCTTCTTCAGCGTCTCGAGCTTGTAATGGAACTCATGCGGGGCACCATCCTCACGAGCAGATCGACCTCGGCTGCCGTCGGGGGACCGGTGCTGACGAGACGCTCGATCGCGGCGGCCTGGTAGTAGTCCGATTCCATGCGCTCGATCATCGCGACGATCGCGGCCCGCTGGCTCGCGTCTTCGACGCCGTGGCTGGCGAACTTCTCAATCACCTCGTTTGCGTAGTAATCCGATTTCACGAGCTGCGAGGCCTGCGTGAGCACGGCGGTCACATCAATGCGCGAGAGCTGCGCCGACTTCGAGAGGCCTTCGTAATACCGTGTGCGCGCGTAGTCACCGTGCATGAGCGCGGTTTCGCGAAGTACGGCGCTCACGCCGCCCTGGCCGAGCAGATGCGGCAGGCGCGTCTCCATGCCGATCGCCGTGCGGCGATCGAGATCGATCAGGAAGTCCGCGAACCACGCGCGGGCGGCCGCGTCGTACGGCTGCTCGCGCCCGTCGACGCGCCACGTGCGTGAAAGCGACCCCGGGCTCGACGTGATCTCGAGCTGGCGGCGGACGCCATTCGCGATCACGTCCAGCCGGAAGAATCCGCTGCGATCGAGGCCGCTGATATCAGTGAAGTCGGCGCTGAACGTGATGCGCCCTTCGGCGTTCAGATCCACCTTGCAGCCGTCACCCGACAGCTTGATCTTCCACTTGCGGGTGCCGTTCTCGTCTGAGATCGAGGTCGAGTCCGACTGACCTCCGCTGCACGGACGCGACGGCGACTGTACGCCGTCGCTGATGCCGGCGGGGATCGCGGCAGGCGCAGGCGCGTCTGTCGCGGGCATGGCCGCTGCATCCGAAGGGGGCGCCGGTGGCGCCGCTGCGTCCACCATTCTCGGTGCCGCCGCCGTCCTCGACACTGCAGGCGCCGTCCCCACGATGCGCGATTCGGGAAGTGGGGCGGCCGCGGCGGGCTGCACGGATGCCAGCGCCGCGATCGCCGCGAGAGACGCCGCCAGCATGCCCACAACAGTGTGCGCAGCAGGCGCATCGCGCCGCGCATCCGGGTCGAGAATGGCGACGACGCGCTCGCGCATGCGCGAGGGGCGCGCCATGGCCAGCGCCGCCGGCTGCAGCTCGGCGCCGCCCGACAGACGGGCGAGCGCAAGCAGGCTTTCCGCATAGGTCGTGGCGCGCACGCCCGCGCGCAACACCTGATCGTCGCTCGCACGCTCGCGCAGCGTGGCCGCGCGCCGCGCCGCGTGCCAGGTCAGTGGGATGAACCAGTACACGGCGCACGCGACTGCCCGGTCATCTGCGCCAGGGCGTCCCATCGCACCACATGCGCGAGCTCGTGTACCACGACGGCGCGGCGAAGCTCGCCAGTCCATTCTTCGGCCGCGACGGGCAGGAGGAGCGTCGGGCGCCAGAGACCCACGATGGCCGGCACGTTCACGGATTCGCTCACGCGAACGGCGACGGCGCGGCGGATGCCGAGCGCGATGCGCAGGTCGGCCACGAGTACCGTCCAGTCCGCACCGGCCGCAGAGGCGTGCTGCAGGAGCCGCGACATGCAGGCGTGGCTCGCGGCAAGGCGGCCCAGCAGCAGGAGGGCGATCGCGGGCCACAGCCAGATGGCCGCTGCGGCCACGCGCGCGAAGATGCGCGTGACGGGCGCGGCGGGCGCGGGAATGACTGTCGCGAGGTCTGCCGGCGAGTCGGCCATCGGCTCAGACGCGAATTCAGCGCGCTGCGAGGCGGGGCGCCTGCCGGCCGCCGCGAG
>JALYRV010000227.1:0-678 GCA_030855205.1 Acidobacteriota bacterium
GTGCGCACGGCGATGGCCGCGCGCTGATCGAGCTGCACGCAACGCCTGGCACGCGCCCCGCGCCCGCCGGCGCGACGCTTGGGCTCTATCACTTCGCGATCCTGCTGCCCGGCCGCGCATCGCTCGGCCGCTTTCTCGCGCATCTTGCCGCTCGCGACGAGCGCGCGGGGATGTCCGATCATCTCGTCAGTGAAGCGCTCTACCTTGCCGATCCCGACGGCCTCGGCATCGAGGTCTATGCGGATCGTCCGCGAAGCGGATGGCGGCACGACGGCCGGGAGCTCGAGATGGCCACCGAGCCGCTCGACGCGCGGGGCGTCATCGCAGCCGGCGGGGGAGAGCCGTGGACAGGGATGCCCCCCGGCACGGTGATCGGCCACGTGCATCTGCACGTCGGCGCCTCACTGAGGCGGAAGCCTTTTATCACGCGGGTCTGGGATTCGATAAGACGGTGTGGAGTTACCCGGGCGCGTTGTTCCTTGGCGCGGGTGGCTCTCACCATCATCTCGGCACGAACACCTGGGCGCGAAGGGACGCTGCCCGCCGCCGATCAGGCGCGCCTGCTCTCATGGGACCTGGTGATGCCGGGGAGCGAGGACGCCGAATCGGCCGCGAAGAGTCTCGCGGACGCGGGCCACGCTGTTCGTGATGAGGGAGGCGGATGGGCCGCGGCGGATC
>JALYRV010000227.1:688-5225 GCA_030855205.1 Acidobacteriota bacterium
CGGCGGATCCGTGGGCACCACGGTCCGCCTGACCAGCCGCTAGTTCTTCGACCCGCCGCCGCCTTTTTCGCCCTTGTCCTTGTGCGCGCCGTAGTTCGCCTGCTGCGGCGATCCTGGCTCGCGCTTGTTGCCCTGCTCGGGCTCGTGCCCCTTCTGGTTGCCTGCGCCCTTGGACGGATTGGAATCGGACTCAACATTAGCCATCGGAACCTCCTGATAGAGCATGGTGAACAGCGTCGAGGAGCAATGAGGGAAGCACCGGCTTGACGCGTACGTCAGAAGTGGACCTCACGCATGAGGTCTCCTAGCAAGGGGTGTTCCGTATCGAGGCGGTATGGGAGGCGGGCGCCGCCTCGACACGGATTGGATCAGAAGTCGCGATCCTGTTTCCCCTCCATGTTGCCGGTGGAGCGGCTGCCGTCCTCGCGACTGGAGCCCACGTTGCCTTGGCCGCGGTCGTCCGGCTCGCTGCCGATGCCGCGTTCGGAGCCGCCCTGGCCGCGGTTGGTGTCGCTGATGTTGTCGAGGTTGCCTTCGCCCGAGCGCGTGCTCCGATCTTCAGGACGCTCGCTCTGGTTCGGGTTCGAAGAGCCGCGCTGTTCGCGGTCGAGTTCTGAACGGTTGCGGTCAGTCATGCCTGAATCTCCTCCTGGAAAATGCGCTGCTGGGTCAGCGGCGCCGCAATCGTTGATGGATTGCGCAACGCCGTGATGACGTGCAAGATCGCGTCCCGTTGCACCTCGTCCGGCTGCCGCACGGTTGAGAGCGTGTAAGCTGTCGGCCATGGGGTTGTCCGGGCTCGATTGCGCCATCGAATCGCTCGCTGCCGGTACGAATGGCGATCCGTTCGCGATTCTCGGGCCGCACGCACTCACCGGCGGCAGCGGCGTGGCGATTCGCGCATTCCACCCAGCCGCGACAGGGGCCGCCCTCGTCATCGGCGGCGCGGAGATCGCGATGACGCGCCGTCACCCGTCCGGCGTCTTCGAAGCCATCGTCGACGAACCGTCGCTGCCACTCGAGTACGAGATTCGCGTGACGTCCGGCGGCGCCGTGCGGCAGGCGCGCGATCCTTACGCCTTCGCGCCCGTCTTCTCGCCGTACGACGCGCACCTGTTCGGCGAAGGCAAGCTGCGCGATCTGTGGAAGCGTTTCGGCGCGCACCGCATGACCATCGGCGGGGTCACCGGTTTCTACTTCGCCGTGTGGGCGCCCAACGCCGCGCGCGTCAGCGTCATCGGCGACTTCAACGCGTGGGACGGACGCGTGCACGCCATGCGCGCCATCTGGCCCGGCGGAGTCTGGGAGATTTTCGTGCCGTCGATCGACGGTGGCGAGCGCTACAAGTTCGAGATCCGCACGCACGCGGGTGCCGTGCTGCACAAGATCGATCCGATCGGCGCGCATTTCGAAGTGCCGCCGCAGACAGCGAGCGTCACGCAGGCGCGTGAGGCCTTCGAGTGGGGGGACGCGGACTGGATGGCGTCGCGCGACGCGGCGGGCGCGGCGCTCGACCGGCCGATGGCCATCTACGAAGCGCACCTCGGGTCGTGGCGCCGTGGCGGGGAACCCGGGCATGCCCTACTCACGTACGAGGAGCTCGCGGCCACGCTCGTGCCGTATGTGAAGGAGCAGGGCTTCACCCACATCGAGCTGCTCCCGGTGATGGAGCATCCCTTCAGCGGATCGTGGGGCTATCAGGTCACGGGCTTCTATGCCCCGACGAGCCGGCACGGCGCGCCAGCGGGATTCAAACACTTCGTCGACGCCTGCCACCGCGCGGGCCTTGGCGTGATTCTCGACTGGGTGCCGGGGCACTTTCCAAAGGACGCGCACGGCCTCGCGCGCTTCGACGGCACGGCGCTCTACGAGCACGAAGACCCGCGCCAGGGAGAGCACCAGGACTGGGGCACACTCATTTTCAACTACGGGCGCAACGAGGTCCGCAACTTCCTCGTCAGCAACGCGCTCTTCTGGCTCGAGGAGTTTCACATCGACGGCCTGCGCGTCGACGCGGTGGCGTCGATGCTGTACCTCGACTACTCACGCGACGCGGGCGCCTGGGTGCCCAACAAGCATGGCGGGCGCGAGAATCTCGAAGCGATTGCCTTCCTCCAGGAGCTCAACACCGCGGCGGCCGAGCACCATCCCGGCGCGGCGATCATCGCCGAGGAATCCACGTCGTTTCCCGCGGTCAGCCGTCCCGTCTACACGGGCGGCCTCGGCTTCACCTACAAGTGGAACATGGGCTGGATGCACGACGTGCTGACCTACGCGTCGAAAGAGCCCGTCTATCGCAAGTGGGATCACCACCATCTGACCTTTTCCTTGATCTACGCGTGGAGCGAGAACTTCATCCTGCCGTTTTCGCATGACGAGGTCGTGCACGGCAAGCGCTCGATGCTCTCGAAGATGCCTGGAGACCCGTGGCAGCAGGCGGCCACGCTGCGCCTGCTGTACGGATTCATGTACGCGCACCCAGGCAAGAAGCTGCTCTTCATGGGCTGCGAGTTCGGACAGACGCGCGAGTGGAGCGTCGATCAGAGCCTCGACTGGCACCTGCTCGATCAGCCGCTGCAGGCCGGGATGCAGCGCTGGACGCGCGATCTCAACGCGCTCTACACGTCGGAGCAGGCGCTCTTCGCGCGCGACTTCGATCCATCGGGCTTTGCGTGGCTCGACTGCGCCGACTCGGAAAACAGCGTCGTCTCGCTCGTGAGATCGGATGGGGATCCTGACAGCGGCCACGAGATCGTCGTGATCGTCAACTGGACGCCGGTACTGCGCGAGGGTTATCGCATCGGCGTGCCGCGCGAAGGGTTCTATCAGGAAGCGCTCAACAGCGACGGCGGCGTGTACGGCGGCAGCAATGCCGGCAACACGGGCGGGGTCGCTACCGAGGCCGTCGCCTCGCATGGACACGCACAGTCCCTGCTGCTGACGCTTCCCCCGCTCGGCTGCCTGTTCCTGAAGAGGACGGATGTCCCGGGCTAGGTCGTACCCGAGATCTTGAGGATGGCGTCGAACACGTCATCGGCGATCGGCATCACCGACAGGCGCGGCACGCGCACCAACGGAAGCTGCGAGAAGCGCCGGTCTGCCTTGATCTCGGCGAGCGTCACCGGGCGCTTGAGACGCTTGACCGGCACGATGTCGGCCACGTGCCCCTCCCCCGCGGGATCGGGATACGCGTTCTTCGCGGCCTTCGCGATGCCGACGATCGCCTTCTCCGTGCCCGTGTGGTAATAAAAAATGCGGTCCCCCTTCTTGACGTCGCGCAGGTGTTTCTGCGCGACCGGATTCTTCACGCCCGTCCACGTCGTCCGCTTGTCTTTCGCGAACGCGTCGTATGAATAGTTGGCGGGCTCTTCCTTGAAGAGAAAGTTCATGAGGGCAATTATGGCCGATTACGCGCACCTTCGTCTGAAGGACCGCATCGCGAAAGACGCGCGCGTGCTGTTCGTCGGCATCAATCCTGGCGTGCGATCCGCGATCAGCGGCCACCACTTCGCGGGGCCGTCCAACGGTTTCTGGAAGCTCCTGCATGCCAGCGGCTTCGTCGACGAGCCCGTGACGCACGACTTCGACGATCAGTTGCCGTCGCTGGGATACGGGATCACGAACATCGTCGCGCGCCCGACGCCGGGCGTGATGGACCTGACGCAGGCGGAGATGCGCGCGGGGCGTGCGGCGCTCGAGCGCAAGGTGCGGCGCTATTCGCCGAAGATCGTGGCGCTGGTCGGCATCACCGTGTATCGCGCGTTGTTTCCTGGGCCGCGCGCCGTGAAGCCAGGCCGCACCGATGACACGCTCGGCGGCGCTCCGGTGTGGGTGCTGCCGAATCCGAGCGGGCGCAACGCGCACTATAGCTATGACGAGATGGTGCAGGCGTTTCGCGCGTTGCGAATCAGCGCGGCGCGGACGGCGCGATCCTGATGGCGTCGACGTAGAGCAGCGATCGCTCGAGCAGAATCGCGTTGGAGGGACGTGACGCGAGCTCCCGGTGACGCTCGAGAGGGCCGAAGCTCACGAGCGCGTCTTCGCGTCCGGTGGGCGCGAAGGTTCCCGTGAACAGCGGCACGGCGGACGCACTGACGGCCACGGGAATGCCGTCCTGCCGCAGCCGCAGCACGACCCCCGCGGCCTCACTCCATGACGAACCGGACATCTCGATGAGCGGGCGCTCGACGCCGTTCGCATCCCGGTAGGCGCGCAGCGCCTGATACGCGGCCAGGACCACCGGTCTCGGATTCCGCCGCAGCTCGAATGAGGTCAGGCTCTTGAGGTGATTGACGCCGAGCCACGCGGCGGCCGCAAGCACCAGTGCGCAGGCGATTGCGGCGGACCGTTCGGGCCGTCGCGCGAGCGCGGGCCACGGGGGCAGCAGGGCCACTGCCGCTGCCGCGATCACGCCGAGGTTCATCGCGCCGATGCCCGACAGCCAGAAGATCTCGTGGTCGAGGATGTCTCCGCGGATGCGCGTGACGGCCCAGATGCCAAGCGTTGACACGAGGCAGAGGAACAGCGCCAGCCTGCC
>JALYRV010000228.1 GCA_030855205.1 Acidobacteriota bacterium
CTTCGTGCGGCCGGGCCGTGGTGAGCCGTACTTCCTGCCGGCGCTGCCGCACGAACAGGTCGCGCAGGGCGAGCGCATCATGCGCATGTTCCTCGACACGGGCGCGGCGATCACGGCCGAGGATCTTGGGACGGTGCCCGACTACGTGCGTGAGTCACTTGGCCGCCTCGGTCTTCCGGGATACCTGATTCAGCGCTGGGAGCGCGAGTGGGAGCAGCCGGGGCAGCCGTACAAGGATCCGGCGTCGTGGGTCGAGAACGCCGTGGCCACGACAGGGACCCACGACACCGAAACCGTGGCGGAGTGGTGGGAGGCGATGCCGGATGACGAGCGCCGCGTTGCGAGCGAGGTTCCCGCGGTGCGGCATGCGCTCGACGGGCAGGTGCCGCCCACACTGACGCCGGCCGCGCGCGACGCCATCCTCGCGTCACTCTACGAGTCTCGATCCAATCTGGTGATCCTGCCCTTTCAGGATCTGTTTGGATGGCACGACCGCATCAATACTCCGGCCACGGTCGGCGACCGCAACTGGCGCTGGGCGCTGCCCTGGCCGGTCGACCGTCTGCAGAGCGTGCCGGTGGCCGCTGACCGGGCCGCCGCGCTCCTCGCACTCGCCCAGCGAACGGGACGGTTCTAGTAAACTCGGAACTGAGATCCTGACTTCTCGTTTCAATCTTCTCAGTTTATGTACACACGATCCACCTACAGCCGCGAGGCTCTCGACGCTCACGTGCGCGAGACCGTTGCCTGGCACTTCGACCCCGCGACCGGCAGCCCGTTCTGGCTCGACTTCGCGAGCAAGCTCGATTGGGATCCGCGCAAGGAGGTCAGGACCTACGACGACCTCGATCGCTTCGGGTTCTTCCAGGATGAGTGGCTGCGCGGAGGCCCCGTGCGGCGCTGGGTGCCGAAGGGGCTCGCGCACAAACCGGTCTATGTGTTCGAGACGGGCGGCAGCACCGGCGTGCCGAAGTCACGCATCAACATCGATGACTTCCGCATCGACTACTCGACGTTCAGCGACACACTGCCCGACGAGTTCTTTCCGAAGGGCAGCGACTGGCTGATGGTTGGGCCGTCGGGCCCGCGCCGCCTCCGCCTCGCCATCGAGCATCTCGCGCAGCACCGCGGCGGCATCTGCTTCTGCGTCGACCTCGATCCGCGCTGGGTCATCAAGTTGATCAAGGCGCGCCAGATGGACCAGGTCGAAGCCTACAAGCGCCACGTCGTCGATCAGGCGCTGACGCTGCTCAAGGCGCACCCGAACATCAAGTGCCTCTTCACCACGCCGAAGCTGCTCGAGGCGCTCTGCGAGAAGATCTCGATCAGCAAGGCGGGCATCACCGGCGTGTTCTGCGGCGGCACCGAGATGACGCCCCAGTTCCACCGCTTCGCGCGCGAGGAACTGATTGGTAACGCGTACTTCGCGCCGACCTACGGCAACACGCTGATGGGTCTTGCGGTGCACAAGCCGTTCGACCCGGCCGACAACCACGCGATCATCTATTACCCGCCGCTGCCGCGCGCGGTGATCGAAGTCGTCAATCCCGAGAAGCCCCACGACGTCGTCGGCTACGGCAAGACGGGCCGCGTGCGATTGACGACACTGACGAAGGAGTTCTTCATGCCGCGCTTCCTCGAGCGTGATGAAGCGGAGCGCGAGGCGCCGTGCGAGCCCTATCCGTGGGACGGCGTCAGGAACGTGCGGCCGTTCGCGAAGCTGGGATCGTCGGTGGTCGAGGGAGTGTACTGAACGCTGGAAACGTGGATTTACGTTTCAGAAAGACTTCTATGAGCAACAAGTCTCTGCTCCTGGCTCTGGCGTTGTCGGCAGCACTGCCGTGCGTCGTGGCCGCGCAGTGGGCCGAGTGGCGGGGCCCGGCGCGCGACGGGGGCGTCGCCGCCGCGCTGGTGCCGGCCGTGTGGCCGGCCGCGCTCACGGAAGGCTGGGCGGTCGAAGTCGGCGAAGGCTATTCGACGCCTGTGGCCGCCGGCGGACGTGTGTTCGTGCATGCGCGCCGCGATCCCGAAGAGGTCGTGACGGCGTTCGACGCCGCGAGCGGCAAGCAGATCTGGCAGGAGCGCTATCAGGCGCCGTTCACCAAGAACCAGTACGCCAACGCGATGGCCAAGGGGCCGAATGCGACGCCCCTGGTCGCGAACGGGCGTCTCTATACGTTCGGTGTGTCCGCCGTGCTGACCGCGCACGACGCGGCGACCGGCAAGGTGATCTGGCGCCACGACTATTCGAAAGAGATCGATTCGTCGAAGCTGTTCTGCGGCACCGCGATGTCGCCGATCCTGGTCGACGGCGCGATTCTCGTGCACACCGGCGATGATCGCGGCGGCGTGTTCCGCTCGTTCGATGCCGCAACGGGTACGCCCCGATGGGAACAGAAAGCCGCGGGCCCAGGCTATGCCTCGCCCGTGCTTGCGACCCTCGCGGGAGCGAAGCAGATCGTCACGATGACCGACAAGTCGATCGTCGGCGTCTCGACCGAGAGCGGCGCCGTGCTGTGGCAGTTTCCGTTTCCCGACGAGTGGAACGAGAACATCGTGACGCCGGTGATCGCCGGCGATACGGTGATCGTGTCGGGCGTGCGCAAGGGCACATTCGGCCTGTCGGTCGCGCGCAAGGGCGCGGCGCTCGAGGTCACCGAGAAGTGGCACTCGCCCGAGACGGCGATGTACATGAGCACGCCCGTGCTGCATCAGGGAGTGCTCTACGGTCTGTCGACGCGCCGCAAGGGACAGTTCTTCGCGCTCGATCCGGCGACAGGCAAGACGTTCTGGATGACCGACGGCCGCGAAGGGGCCAACGCGCACCTGCTCGTCGCCGGCACGAAGCTCGTCGTGCAGCTCGACACCGGCGAGATGATCGTTGCGCCGCTGTCGAAGACCGGCTTCAAGGCGGAGCAGCGCTACACCGTGGGCAAGAGCGCGACGTACACGCATCCCGTGTTCACGCCCGGCGGCGTGCTGGTGCGCGATCAGACGCACCTCCGATTCTGGACGTTCTGATGCTGCACATGCCTCTGCTTCGTCGCGGCGTCCCTTACCGGAGCGTCGACGTCGTGACCGTTGCGCACCATCGCACCCGTAAACCGTTCGTCGAGATGAGTCAGGCCAACGTCGGGCTGATCAGCCGCGACCTGCTCGGGCAGCATGAGGCACGCCGGGTGCTCGAGCGCTTCACCGTCGCGGAGCTCATCGCGATGTGCCGCAAGGCCGCGCCCGTGTTCCTCGAGGGCACGCTGCCGGCCGGCGACGCCGAGCAGACGCCTGCGGACTATCTCGAGCAGCTCAACGCCACGACCGGCATGCCGTTCGTGATGGGCACGCGCAACATGGCGCGCGTCGCGGCAGTGCTCGAGAATCTCGAGAGCATCCTGCGCGGCCTGACGCGTGGCCTCGACCTCGGCGTGATCGACAGAGGGTACGGCGACGCTGGTGGCGGCGCCGTGAGCTTCTTCCCCCGCGCGCAGTCGCTCGGGGTCGTGCTGCCCAACAATTCTCCCGGCGTGCACGGATTGTGGCTGCCGGCGATCGCACTCAAGACGCCGCTCGTGCTGCGGCCCGGCAGCGCCGAGCCGTGGACGCCGTATCGTCTGATTCAGGCGCTGATGAAGGCCGGCGTGCCTGGTGAGGCGTTCTCGTTCTATCCGAGCGGCCATGGCGGCGCCGGAGAGATCGTGCGGTCGACCGGCCGCAGCATGTTCTTCGGCGATGTCGGCGCGGTGGGCACGGTCGCGGGCGACCCGCGTGTCGAGCTGCACGGGCCCGGCTACAGCAAATTGTTCATCGGCCCGGATCGCATCGCGCACTGGAAGGACTACATCGATCTCATCGCCGCGTCGGTCGTCGAGAACGGCGGCCGCTCGTGCGTGAACGCGAGCGGCGTGTGGGTGCCGTCGCACGCGAAGGAGATTGCCGGCGCGCTCGCGGAGCGTTTCGCCAGAGTCGAGCCGCGCGCCGCCGATGACGAGCGAGCCGAAATCGCGCCGTTCGTCGATCCCGCGGTCGCCGCGCGCATCTCCGGCCAGATCGACGCCGGGCTCTCGGAAGACGGCGCCGAAGACGTGACGGCGAAGTACCGCAAGGGATCGCGGCTGGTCGAGCAGCACGGCGCGACGTACCTGCTGCCCACGGTCGTGCGCTGCGACAGCTCGCAGCACGCGCTGGCGAATCGCGAGTTTCTGTTCCCGTTCGTGTCCGTCGTCGAGATGACGCCGGAGGAAGCCGCGGCCGCGCCCGCGTGCTTCGGCCCGACGCTCGTCGTGACCGCACTGACCGATGATGCCGGCACGACGTCCCGGCTGCTCGGCTCCGACCTGGTGGGCCGCCTGAATCTCGGCCCGATCCAGACCAACAAGATCGTGTGGGACCAACCTCATGAAGGCAATCTCTTCGACCACCTCTATGGCCGCCGCGCGTTCCAGCAGTAAAGGGGGACGGGTCTCTGCGGTAGTGGCACTCCTTGCCATCTCGGCGTCGCTGCTCAGCGCCGCGCCCATGCAGCGCACGCCTCGGGTCACCGAGCTGCTCGATCTGTATCTCAAGGGCGATCACGCGGCGGCAACGGAGCCGCTGCGGAAGGTCCAGAATGCCCGGAACTACGCGATCGATCTCGCGGTCGACGGTGGTGACTGGATCAAACGCGGTGACGATCCGGCTCGCCGGCGTCTCGCTGCGGCCTCGCTGGCCCTCGAGTTCGCCGTGCTGCGCATGGACGACGAGTGGCAGACGCTGCGCCCGCTGATCGAATGGGGCTGCCAGCTGCTCCGGACTGGCCCGTCCGGTCCGGCCGGGCCACCAAGCGCGCCGAGCGCGCCCGAGCTCGCGTGGCAGCGCGCGGCGCTCGCCGCCATACAGGGCGCGCGCGACAATCTGTTTGCGCAGCGCGCGCCCACCGGCGCCGCCATTCGCATCGACCTGCCATTCATGGCCGATCACGTGCAGCATGTCGCGCTGCGCTTCCCGGACGATCCCGTGGTGCGGTTCGCCGAGGGGTTCTTCGCCGAATTCCAAGTCCCGGTCGAAGGACGCTCGCGCACGATTGACGGCGATACGGCCTCGCGCGCCGCCGCGCGCGCGATGGACGCCTATCGCGCCGCGTCCGCCGATCCCGAGCTCGCGGCGGAGTCCGCGCTCGCCATCGGCTACATCCAGCTCCGCCTCAAGCGCCTCGACTCTGTGCTGCCCGA
>JALYRV010000229.1 GCA_030855205.1 Acidobacteriota bacterium
AATCACGCCGCCGACGATCTCGTTCTCGAACGAGAAGCCCTCGCCGGGCTTGCGCGGAATCAGGCGGATCTTCGCGTGGCCATACTGGCCGCGGCCGCCCGTCTGCTTGATGTAGCGCCCTTCGCCTTCGGCCGTCTTCGTGATCGATTCCTTGTAGGCGACCTGCGGCGCGCCGACGTTGGCTTCGACGTTGAACTCGCGCTTCAGGCGGTCGACGATGATCTCGAGGTGCAGTTCGCCCATGCCCGCGATGACGACCTGACCCGTTTCGTGGTCGGTCTTGACGCGAAACGTCGGATCTTCGGCCATCAGCTTCGCGAGGCCCATGCCGAGCTTTTCCTGGTCGCTCTTGGTCTTCGGCTCGATCGCGAGCGAGATGACCGGCTCCGGGAAGTCCATCGCCTCGAGCACCACGGCGTGCTTTTCGTCGCACACGGTGTCGCCGGTCGAGACCGACTTCATGCCCACGGCCGCGGCGATGTCGCCTGCGTAGACTTCCTTGATTTCCTCGCGCTTGTTCGCATGCATCTTCAGCAGGCGGCCGATGCGCTCGGTCTTGCCCTTCGTCGCGTTGTAGACCGACGAGCCGGTGGTCATGACGCCCGAGTAGACACGGAGGAACGTGAGCTGACCGACGAACGGGTCGGTCATGATCTTGAACGCCAGCGCCGACATCGGCGCGTCGTCAGACGCGGGGCGCTCGATCGTGGACTTCTCGGCCGTGTTCGGGTCGATACCCTGGATCGACGGCACGTCGAGCGGCGACGGCAGGTAGTCGACGACGGCGTCGAGCAGCGGCTGCACGCCCTTGTTCTTGAAGGCCGAGCCGCAGATGACGACGACGAACGCGGTCTCGCCTTCCTTGCGGACCGATTCCATCACGCGCTTGCGCAGCGCCTTTTTGATCTCTTCCTCGGTCAGCTCCTGCCCGTGCAGGTACTTCTCGAGCAGCTGGTCGTCGGCTTCACTGACCTTCTCGATCAGCTGGTCGCGCCACTCCTTGGCCTCGTCGGCCATGTCGGCCGGGATGTCTTCGAGCACATAGTCGGCGCCCATCGTCTCGTCCTTGTAGACGATGGCCTTCATCTTGATGAGGTCGATGACGCCCTTGAACTTGTCCTCGTTGCCGATCGGAATCTGAATCGCGACGGGATTGCTTCCGAGCTTCGACTTGATCTGGTCGAAGGTCATCTGGAAGTTCGCGCCGATGCGGTCCATCTTGTTCACGAAACAGATGCGCGGCACGCGGTACTTGTCGGCCTGACGCCAGACGGTCTCGGACTGCGGCTCGACGCCGGCAACCGAGTCGAACACGGCGACGGCGCCGTCGAGCACGCGCAGCGAGCGCTCGACTTCGGCGGTGAAGTCGACGTGGCCGGGCGTGTCGATGATGTTGATGCGGTGATCGCGCCAGGTGCAGGTCGTCGCGGCGGACGTGATCGTGATGCCGCGCTCCTGCTCCTGCTCCATCCAGTCCATGACGGCCGTGCCTTCGTGGACTTCACCGATCTTGTACGTGATCCCCGTGTAGAAGAGGATGCGCTCGGTCGTCGTCGTCTTGCCGGCATCGATGTGCGCCATGATGCCGATGTTGCGACAACGATTGAGATTTACCGTTCTAGCCATCGTCTAAGTCTTCAGTCTTTCGTCTTCAGTCTTCGCGAAGCGCGTTACCAGCGGTAATGAGCGAAGGCCTTGTTGGCCTCGGCCATGCGGTGGACGTCTTCCTTCTTCTTCACGGCGCCGCCGCGAAGATTGGCCGCGTCCATCAACTCGTTGGCGAGCTTCTCTTCCATGGTCTTGCCGTCGCCGCGATCGCGCGCGAAGCCGACGAGCCAGCGGATGGCGAGCGAGAGGCGCCGGTTCTGGTTCACTTCGATCGGCACCTGGTAGTTGGAGCCGCCGACGCGCCGCGACTTGACCTCGAGACTCGGCTTCGCGTTCTCGACGGCCTTCTTGAAGACCTTGAGCGGATCGTCGCCGGTCTTCTCTTTGATCATGTCCATCGACTGATACATGATCTGCTGCGCCGTGCTGCGCTTGCCGTCGTACATCAGCGTGCTGACGAACTTGGTAACGAGCGAGCTGCCGTAGATCGGATCTTCCGGAACAACGCGCTTGGCAATTTCTCGTCTGCGTGGCATTTCTTACCTCTACGCCTTCGGGCGCTTCGCGCCGTACTTCGAACGTCCCTGCTTGCGGCCTGCGACGCCGACCGCGTCGAGCGTGCCGCGAACGACGTGATACCGCACGCCCGGCAGGTCCTTCACTCGGCCGCCGCGGATGAGCACCAGCGAGTGCTCCTGCAGGTTGTGGCCGACGCCCGGGATGTAGGTCGTCACTTCGATGCCGTTGGTCAGGCGAACACGCGCCACCTTGCGGAGCGCCGAGTTCGGCTTCTTGGGCGTCTGGGTGAAGACGCGCACGCAGACGCCCCGCTTCTGCGGGCTCTTCTGGAGCGCCGGGCTCTTCGTCTTCCACTCGACCGCTTCGCGGCCCTTGCGAACAAGCTGACTGATCGTCGGCACAGCGAACACTCCTACATCCGCGACAACGGCAGCAGCGCCGCACCGTCGCGGACAAGAGAAAAGTGCAGCAGGCCTAGGAGCCGAAGCTCGGCGCCTGCAGCGGAAACCCTACATAGAAAATTGGTTCGCGAAGGGACAGACGTAACTGTCCCCACAGAATCAAAGGACAGGTAATCAGTTCAACCCGTCCGAAGGAGGCACAGATAGGGTGTCCTGTGCCTGTCCAAACCTTGAAAGTTTAGCAGAGGAGATCGGAATCATGCAAGGTACGCCTGAAATCGAGGTTTTTCTACCCCGTCTTCAGGTGTTGGCCCGCAGATTGAAGTCGTCCCCGGCGGAGGCTAACAGTATGAATCACGACGAACTCGAGGGCAAGCTGGACCGGGCCAAAGGCGAGCTGAAGCAGGCCGCCGGGCATGCGACAAACGACCAGGATCTGCACGACCGCGGCGTCGCCGATGAGGCGAGCGGCAAGGTCCAGGAGGGCTTCGGCAAGGCCAAGCGCAAGGTGGGCGAGGCCGTCGAGGACATCGGCGACAGCATCAAGCGCTGACGTCTCTGGTGCAGGGACGGGCTGAAGCCTTCAGGACAGACTGAAGCCTGTCCCTGCACGCTCGTGGCGCAACAGCCATACTTTCCGATCCATGCCGCCCCCATAGCCGACGAGCTTGCCGTTCTTGCCGATCACGCGGTGACACGGAAGCACGAGTGGGATGGGGTTGGCTCCATTGGCCGCTCCCACCGCCCTCACCGCGGCAGCTGAGCCGACGCGCTCGGCCAGTTGCTGATACGACCAGGTCTCCCCCGCCGCAATCTCTCGCAGTGCAAGCCAGACTTTCGATTGAAAGGGTGTCCCCCCTGGATCGACCGGGAGGGTGTCGAGTGCTGACGCGTCCCCGCCGAAATACTTCTCGAACGCCGCCCTGACGCCGCCCGCCTCGCGCGCGTCGCGCTCGGCTTCGCCGGGAAACCTGCGGCGCACGTACTCCACCGTCGCGCCGCGCCCCCCCTCGAACTCCACGCCGACGAGCACCTGCTCGCGCACGAGACACGTGAGGGCACCGATCGGAGATTCCAACTGCAGCCGTTCCATGGTCACGTCACCCTTCTTTACTTTCCTTCAACGAGGCCCAGAGATGCATGGCGGCGTATCCCCGCCACGGCCGCCACGGCTCCGCCGCTTCCGCCGCCGCGCGTTCCGTCACGGGTGCCCCGCCGCCGAGCGCCTTGCGCAGCGCAAGGTCTCCCGCCGGGAACGCATCCGGCTCGCCCAGCGCGCGAAGCGCGATGTACTCCGCCGTCCACGGACCGATGCCGTCGATCTCGCACAGGCGGCGTACGGTGTCCTCATAGCTGCCATCCATCTCGAGGCTGATCTGGCCGTCGGCTACGCCCGACGCGAATCGCTTCACCGTGCCCGCGCGCTTGCCCGGCATCCCGATGTTCGACAGGTCTGCCCCGGCGACCGCGGCCGGATCCGGAAACAGATGCGTGAGCTCGGGATGCGGCGTGTCCACCGTTCTGCCTGCGCGCGCGACCAGCCGGCCGACGATGGTGGTGGCCGCCGCGACGCTCACCTGCTGCCCGACGATCGCGCGCATCGCAATCTCCCAGGGATGCCATGCGCCTGGAATGCGGAGTCCCGGACGCGCCTTGACGAGCGCGGCCATGCGCGGTTCTGACGACAGGCTGCGGCCGATCGTCGCGGGATCCGCGTCGAGGTCGAACACACGCCGCACGCCCGAGGCCACGCGCATCAGATGCGCCGCGAGGCTCACGCTTGTCGTGACGCGGAGAACATTGGAGGGTGGAAGACTGGCGACTTCAATCCATCCCTGCGCGTCGCCGCACGCGACGGTCCGGCGATACACGCCGTCCGACACATGCTCCACGCCGGGTGCGGCGCGTCCAGCCAGCAGGTCCATCAGCCACGCGAGATCGAACGGCGCGCGAAATGACAGCCGCATCTCGAGCGCATGCCCGCCGGTGCTCCTCGTGGCCGCGCGTCCGCGCAGCGTGCGCGGCGACGCGCGAAACGTCTGCAGGAACGCGTGGTTGAACTGCCGCACGCTCTGGAATCCCGCCGCGAACGCGATATCGGTGAGCCGCAGCGACGGGTCGTCGACGAGCGCGCGCGCGAAATGCACGCGCCGGATGCGCGCGATGTCGGACGGCGCGGCGCCGACGTGCGTGTCGAACAGCCGGCGCACCTGCCGCGCGCTCAGCCCGAGCCGCGCCGAGAAGCGCTCGATCCCGTCCTCATCGAGCGCGCCGTCGCGAATCAGCCGCAATCCGCGCGCGATGGTCGCGGGCGCGCCCTCCCAGGCCGGCGTGCCCGGCGCCGTATCGGGCCTGCACCGTTTGCACGGCCTGAAGCCGTCCGTCTCCGCTGCCGCCGCGCACCCATAGAACCGCACGTTGCCGCGCCGCGGCGTGCGCGCGGGACAGATCGGCCGGCAGTACACACCTGTCGACGTCACGCCCACGAAGAACCGGCCGTCGAACCGGGCGTCCCGGCTCGAGAGGGCGCGATAACAGGTGGCGGCGTCGAGCATCATGCAGCAGTTATACGCCCGGATCGCGAAACCGACTGGCTATATTCGGCCATAGCAGCGGCGCCGGGCGGCGCAGAGCAGAGGGCATTAACTAAAAAACCGGCTGAGCCCGTGAGGGC
>JALYRV010000055.1:0-15882 GCA_030855205.1 Acidobacteriota bacterium
TGCCGCCACTGCGTCTCCCGCGCCTCGACTTCTCCGAAGGCGTGCCGGCGGAGTCGCGCACGCTGGTCGTCGTGCCGACGCTGCTGACGAGTGTGGCGGGCGTCGATGCGCTGCTCGAGCACATGGAGATCCTCGCGCTCGGCAACGCGGACCCGCACGTGCATTTCGCGATCCTCAGCGACTTCGCTGACGCGGCCACGGCCGAGACACCGGCCGATGCGGCCATCCTCGAGCGCGCCATCACCGGCGTGCAGGCGCTCAACCTCAAACACGGCGAGGAACACGAGGGTCTGTTCTTCCTGCTGCACCGCGAGCGGAAGTGGAACCTCAGCGAGCACGTGTGGATGGGATGGGAGCGTAAGCGCGGCAAGATCGAAGAGGTCAATCGCCTGCTGCGCGGCAGCGCGGGCACGAGCTTCACGACACAGATCGGCAATCTCGAAGTCCTGCCGTCGGTGCGCTACTGCCTGACGCTCGACTCCGACACGCGCCTGCCGCGTGACACCGCCAAGCGCCTCATCGGCATCATTGCGCACCCGCTCAACCGCCCGCGCTTCGACGCGGAAGTCGGCCGCGTGACCGAGGGGTACGGCATCCTGCAGCCGCGCGTGAGCGTCACGATGTCGAGCGCCGCCGGCTCGCTGTTCGCGCGCATCTACGCCGGCCACACCGGCGTCGATCCGTACACGACCGCCGTGTCGGACGTTTATCAGGACCTGTTCAAGGAAGGCATCTTCACGGGCAAGGGCCTCTACGACGTTGACGCGTTCGTGGCGGCCCTCGACGAGCGGGTGCCCGAGAACACGCTGCTGTCGCACGACCTCTTCGAAGGGCTCTACGCGCGCACCGCGCTCGTATCGGATGTCGAAGTGGTCGACGACTACCCGTCGAGCGTGCTGGCGCACGCGCGCCGCCAGCATCGCTGGGTGCGGGGCGACTGGCAGATCCTGTTGTGGCTCTTTCCGTTCGTGCCGTCACGCGCGGGCATGCAGCGCAATCGCCTGCCGCTGATCGCGCGCTGGAAAATTCTCGACAACCTGCGCCGCAGCCTCGTCGCCCCGGCGTCGGCGGCGCTCCTGCTGTGCGGCTGGACGTTCCTGCCCGGCCATCCGGCGGTCTGGACCGGCGCGGCGCTCGCGGCGATCCTCTTCCCCGTCATCGCGCAGGCGCTCGGACTCCTCCGCGGCCCGCGGCACCAGGAATCGTTTCCGGTGTTCGTGCGTACCGGCGCCGACGACCTGAATGCCGCCGCCGCGCGCGCGGGCCTGCAGATCGCCTTCATGGCCAACGAGGCCTGGGAGCGCCTGCACGCGATCATGGTGACGCTGGTCCGGCTCGGCGTGACCCGCAGCCGCATGCTCGAGTGGGAAACCGCGGCGGCCGCGGCCGCCCGGCAGGGATCCGCGGACGTGCGCGCGTTCGTCCGCGGCATGATCGCGAGCCCTGTATTGGCCGCCGGCGCGCTCGCGCTCGTCGCGTCGGTACGCCCGCAGGCGCTCACCTCCGCGCTGCCCGTCATTGCGTCGTGGGTGCTCGCGCCGTGGGTCGCCTTCGTGCTGAGCCGCCCCGCGCCACAGACGAAGTCGCTGCTCGGCGCGCGCGACCGGGAGTACCTCGAAGCCGTCGCCCGGAAAACGTGGCAGTACTTCGAGACGTTCGGCACTGCCGAGCACAACGCGCTGCCTCCTGACAACGTGCAGCTCGTGCCGGAGCTGACGATCGCGAGCCGCACCTCGCCGACCAACATCGGCCTCGGCCTGCTGGCGACGCTCTCGGCGCACGATCTCGGCTTCATCGGCACGCCCGCGCTCCTCGATCGCATCGGCGCAACACTGACCACGATTGAGGGACTCGAGCGTTTCCGCGGCCATCTCCTCAATTGGTACGACACGCGGACGCTGCAGCCGATGGCCCCCCCGTACATCTCGACGGTCGACAGCGGCAACCTGGCGGGCGCGCTCCTCACCCTGGCGGTCGGCCTGCAGGGCATCGCGAAGCAGGACGCGGCCTCGAGCGATGCGCTGACGGCGCTCGCCTCGCGCGCCGAAACGCTGTTCGGCGAGATGGACTTCCGGTTCCTCTACGAATCGCGCCGGCGTCTCTTCGCCATCGGCTACCGCCTCGCCGATGCCGACAATCCCGGGCGCCAGGACGCGTCGTACTACGACCTGCTCGCGTCGGAGGCGCGGCTGGCCAGCTTCCTCGCGATCGCGAAGGGCGACGTCGCCGAAGTGCACTGGTTCCATCTCGGACGCGCGCTCACCAGCGTGCGCGGCGCGCCCGTGCTGTTGTCGTGGAGCGCGACGCTTTTCGAGTACCTGATGCCGCTGCTGCTGATGCGCAGCTATCCGCGCACGCTGCTCGACGAGTCGTGCCGCATGGCGCTGCGGCGGCAGATGGACTACGCCGCCGATCGCGGCGTGCCGTGGGGCATTTCGGAATCGGCCTACAACCTCGTCGATCGCCACGACACCTATCAGTACAAGGCGTTCGGCATTCCCGGGCTCGGCCTCAAACGCGGGCTCGGCGACGAAGTCGTGGTGGCCCCGTACGCGACGGCGCTGGGCCTCATGGTCGACCCCGTCGCGAGCGTCGCGAATCTGCGTCGCCTCGCGAGCGCCGGCCTCGAGGGTGAGTTCGGATTCTTCGAATCGATCGACTACACGAATCGCGACCCCGACGCCATCACGCCGGGCGCGGCGCCTGCCGGCGTCGTCGTGCAGGCCTACATGGCGCACCACCAGGGCATGACGCTCGTCGCCATGGCCAACGCGCTGAACGGCGATCGCATGGTCGAGCGCTTCCACGCCGACACGCGCGTGCAGGCCACCGAGCTGCTGCTGCAGGAACGCGTGCCGCGGCAGTCGCCGACGATGGCGCCGCGCCCGCTCGATGAGATGCGCGTGGCCGCGCCCGCCGCCACGTCGCCGGTGCGCCGCTACCGCACGCCGCACACGGCCTCGCCCCACTCGCAGTTTCTGTCGAATGGCGCCTACGTGACCTCGGTCACCAACGCGGGAGGCGGCAGCAGCATGTGGCGAGGGCTCGCGGTCACACGCTGGCGCCGCGATCCCACGCGCGACGCCGACGGCCAGTTCATCTACCTGCGCGACGTCCGCAGCGGCGCCGTGTGGTCCGCCGCGTACCAGCCGACGGCACGCGAGCCTGACGAGTACGCCGCGACGTTTCTCACGCATCGCGTCAGCTTCCGCCGGCGCGACGAGGAGATCTCGACGCAGCTCGATATCGCGGTGTCGACGGAAGACGATGTCGAGGTGCGCCGGCTGACGGTGCGCAATCACGGCACGCGCATCCGCGAGATCGACATCACGAGCTACGCGGAGATCGTGCTGACGCCTCCGGCCGCCGACCTGGCGCACCCCGCCTTCGGCAAGTTGTTCGTCGAAACGGAGTACCTGCCCGACAGCACGGCGCTGCTCTGCCATCGCCGCCCGCGCGGTCCGAAGGATTTGCCGGCGTGGGCGTTCCATGCGCTGAGCCTCGAAGGCCGGCCGCAAGGGGCGATCGAATGGGAAACGGACCGCGTGCGCTTCCTCGGCCGGGGACGCACGCCCGCGGATCCGGCGGCGCTCGACGGACGCGCGCTCTCCGGCACGACGGGGATCGTGCTCGATCCGGTCGTGAGCCTGCGCCAGCGCATTCGCCTCTCCCCCGGCGGCACCGTGCGTCTGTCGTTCTCGACCGGCATGGCGACCGATCGCGAGACCGCGGAGGCCCTAGCGCGCAAGTACCATGACGCGACCGGCGCGTCGCGCACGTTCGCGCTGGCCGTCACGCACGCCGAGAGCGGGCTGCGGCATCTGGGCGTCAGCGCCGACGAGGCGGTGTTGTTCGAGCGACTCGCCTCACGCGTGCTCGGCGCGGACGGATCGCTGCGCGCGCCGGCAGCCACGGCGCTGACCAACGAGCTCGGACAGCCGGGCCTGTGGGCGCACGGCATCTCGGGCGATCTGCCGATCCTGCTCGTGCGCGTCAGCGGCGGCGACCTGCCGCTCGTGCGGCAGGTGCTGCAGGCGCAGGACTACTGGCGTCTCAAAGGCCTGAGCGCCGATGTCGTCATTCTCAACGAGCATCCGGTCGGGTACCTCGACGAGATGCAGGCGCAGCTCACCGCCATCCTCGATACCGGGCCATGGAGCACATGGAAGCACCGCGCGGGCGGCGCCTACCTGCTGCGCGCCGACGGGATGCGAGATCAGGAGCGCGTGCTGCTCGAGACCGTGGCAACGGCCATCCTGCGCGGCGATCGCGGTGAGCTCCGGGCGCAGCTCGATCAGCCCCACGTGGTCGAACCCGTCATTCCCGCGTTCACGCTGCCGGAAGGCGCGGCCGCTGCCGGCGCCGAGGTCCCGAGCGAAGGCGAGGCGGCGATCGCGCCGCCGCTGACGCTCGCCAACGGCCGCGGCGGCTTCGCCGCAGGCTCGCGCGAGTACGTCGTGGTGCTCGATGGCGCCGACGAGACACCGATGCCCTGGACGAACGTGATCTCGAACCCGCAGTTCGGCACAGTCATCACCGCGTCGGGGTCGGCATTCACCTGGGCGGACAACAGCCGGGAGAACCGGCTGACGCCGTTTGCCAACGATCCGGCCACGGACCCGACGTCCGAAGCGATCTTCCTGCGCGACGAGGAGTCGGGCGCCTTCTGGACGCCGACACGCGGGCCCGTCAAACGCACGCACGACAGCGGACGCGTCGTGGTGCGGCACGGCGCCGGCGTCACACACTTCGCGCGCACGGCGCACGGCCTGTCGCACGAGCTCGAGGTTTTCGTGCACCCCGAGGACCGCGTGAAGTTTTCCGTCCTCACGCTGACCAATCGCGGCACCGCCGCCCGGATCCTGAGCGCGTTCGCCTACAACGAGTGGGTGCTCGGGCCGCCCCGCGACGGGCAGCACCTTCACGTGGTCACCTCGCACGATGAGGCGACGGGTGCCATCTACGCGCGCAACGCGTACAACGAGGAATACGCGAGACACGTGGCGTTTGCGTGCTCGAGCGAACCGCCCACGTCGGTGACCGGCGACCGCGCGTCGTTCCTCGGGCGCAACGGATCGCTGTCGTCGCCGGCCGCGATGCTGCAGAGCACGCTGTCGGGGCGCACCGGCGCCTCTCTGGATCCCTGCGCGGCGCTCCAGCTGACGCTCGTCATCCAGCCTGGCGAGACACGGCGCATCGTCTTTCTCATCGGCCAGGGCGCGACCGAATCCGATGCCGCGGCGCTGATCGCGCGCCACCGCCAGCCTGCGGCTGCCGCGGAAGCGCTCGCGCAGGTGCGCGCCCGCTGGGACGTCACGCTCGACACGATTCAGGTCACCACGCCGGACGACTCGTTCGACGCGCTGATCAATCGATGGCTCCTCTACCAGAACCTCACGTGCCGGCTGTGGACGCGCTCGGGCTACTACCAGCCGGGCGGCGCGTTCGGTTTCCGCGATCAGCTCCAGGACGTGATGGCGCTCTTCTTCACGCACCCGGAGCTGGCGCGCGAGCACATCCTGCGGGCGGCCGGCCGGCAGTTCGTCGAAGGGGACGTGCAGCACTGGTGGCACGAGCCGTCCGGGCGCGGGCTGCGCACGCGGTGCTCTGACGATCTCCTCTGGCTCCCCTTTGTCGTCACCGAGTACATCCGCGCGACCGGCGACACGGCGGTGCTCGACGAGCGCGTGCCGTTCCTGACGGCGCCGCTACTGCCGCCCGATCAGCACGAGTCGTACATGACGCCGCAGCTCGCGCCCGAGGACGGCACGCTGTTCGAGCACTGCGCGCGCGCGATCGACAAGGGCACGACGTCAGGCGTGCACGGCCTGCCGCTGTTCGGCGCCGGCGACTGGAACGACGGCATGAACCTGGTGGGCCACGAAGGGCGCGGCGAGAGCACGTGGCTCGGCTTCTTCCTGCACAGCGTCCTGACGGGGTTCGCCCCGCTCGCCGACACGCGCGGCGACCGCGCGCGCGCCGGACGATATCGTGACGAAGCGCGACGGCTGGGATCGAAACTCGAGCTCGCGTGGGATGGCGAATGGTATCGCCGCGGGTATTACGACGATGGGACGGCGCTGGGGTCGGCGCGCAACGACGAATGCCGCATCGACTCGATCTCGCAGTCGTGGGCCGTACTCTCGGGGGCCGTGCCGCAGCGCTTCGCGGAGCGCGCGATGGACGCGGTGCGCGTGTCGCTGATCGACCGGCGCACGCAGATCGTTCCGTTGCTCGTGCCGCCGTTCGACAAGTCCGCGCAGGAGCCCGGCTACATCAAGGGCTATCCGCCCGGCATCCGCGAGAACGGCGGGCAGTACACGCACGCGGCCGTCTGGGTCGTCATGGCGCTCGCGCGTCTGGGCAGCGGCGACGAAGCCGGCGAGCTGTTCCACATGCTCAACCCGGTCAACCACACGCGTACGCCGGACGGCGTCGCGCGCTACAAGACGGAGCCGTACGCGATGGCCGGCGACGTCTACGCGCGCGCGCCGCATGCGGGCCGCGGCGGCTGGAGCTGGTACACCGGATCCGCGGCCTGGATGTATCGCGCGGGAGTCGAGAGCATCCTCGGCCTGCGCCGGCGCGGCGGCACGTTCATGGTCGACCCGTGCATCCCCTCGCTCTGGGCTGGCTATCGCATCGTGTGGCGCTTCGGCACGACGCGCTATGAGATCGAGGTCCTCAATCCCGAGCGCCGCAGCCGCGGCGTCGCGGCCGCGGAACTCGACGGCGCCTCGGTCAACGCGTCGGCCATCCCGCTCGTCGACGACGGCGGCGTGCACGCCGTCCGGGTCGTGCTGGGCCCCGCGCGCAAGTAGCCCCGTTGTTCGCCGCCGGCAACCTGTTCGTGGCGATCGGCCTCCCGCCGGATGCAGGTGCTCGCGCGGCTGGAGCGGCGATCAGAGCGTAACGATCGTCACCCCTGCGTTGGCGGGATCGATGCGGAAGCCCCGCACGGCGGAGAGTCGCGTGAGGCGTGCATGGACTTCGTTCTTCACGCGGCCTCCGCTGCGGCCGTGAATCACCCGTACTGCCGCATGGCCCGCCAGAATCGCATCGCTGAGGAAGATCTCGAGTGCCTCCCCCGCCTCGGCCGCGGTGCGCCCATGCAGATCGATTTCCGCAGCGGCGTGGGCGCGGCCGGGCGGATCCTGATCGCGGCCGCCACGTGACGCGGCCGCAGGCGTCGATCCTTTTCGCGGCGCGGCCGGCGTCAGCCGCGCCGCCTCCACGACCATGGGACGCCCCTTGACCTCCACGACATAGCGGCCGTTGCGCGCCTCGCGCACGGTGCCCCTTCCAAACAGCTCGACGATCACTTCGTCACCGGGGTTGAATGCCATGGCGCGACCAATTATCCCCCGCCTTCGCCAACCATCCGCCGCGACGCTAGGCCCCGACTACCTCAAAACGCTCGGCATCGCGCCCGTGCGCGGGCGGTACCTGAACGATCGCGAGCCGCGACCTCGCCGATGGTGGCCGTGGTAGACCAGGCGCTCGTGCCAGCGCTATTTCCGAACGAGGATCCATCGGCCGCGGCATCGACATCGGCAACCGCACCGACGCGTCCATGAAATCGTCGGCGTGGTCGGAGACGTGCACCACTCCAGCCTGGAGGACGTCGCAGTCGCCTGCTACGTGCCTGCGCGCCGCGCGATGCGCGTCGATCCCATCATCGCCATGCGTCACGAGTAGCGGCTACTTGCGCACGAGCACCAGGAAGCCTTCTTGTGCGCCGCCGGGCTCTTCGGCGCTGATCCGCACGAAGCCGGCCTTCTCGAGCTCCGCGGCGACCGTTTCCTTCTTCACGCCGTGCGTGCCGTCTTTCGCCCTGTCGGCCGGCGTCGCGCCCTCCGGGCCGTTGCCGGGGGGAAAGTCGATGATCGCGAGCCGGCCGCCTGGCTTGAGAGCGGCGAGCAGCGTCGCGCTGATCGCGGCCGGGTTGCTGAAGTGGTGATAGACGTTGCGCATGAAGATCGCGTCACAACAGCCGGCCGGCAGGTTGCTCGACTCGGCGCCGGCCACGAGCACCGTAACATTACCGACGCCTGCCGCTGCCACGGCGTTGCGGGTGTCCCCGAGGCGCGCCTCGTTGATCTCGGTCGTGAAGACCTTGCCCGCCGCGCCCACGTGCTGTGCCATCAGAATCGTGAGCCCCCCCGTACCTGCGCCAATCTCGCCGACCGTCATGCCAGGGCTGATGCGCATCGCCGTGATGAGACGCTGCGCGTCGCGCGGGTTGTTCTGCGCGAGCGCGGTGATGGACGCTGCCGCCAGAGCGGCCGCGAGCACGAACCCAGGCATCTGTTTTCGCATAGCGGTCAGACGTCAGTCGCCGGTGAGTGGTTTGACGCGAGCGCACGTGGTCATGTCATGACAGCTTTGCCAGGTCCGCCACGACGCGCACGAGATGCCCTGGGGGAAGGGCCGGGTCGAGTACCTTGTCGAAGCCCGACTCTAACGCCTGTTGCACATCGCGCTCCGACGAGGACGCGGCAATCGCGAGACGCCGCACGCCCGCGCTCTTGAGCGGCGGGCGCGACGTCAGCTCCCGCGCGAGCCATGCACCGTCGCGCCCGGGCATCTTCATCGCGCACACGAGCACATCGAAGCGGGAACGCGAGAGACACCCTAGCGCCTCCTCGCTCGACGCTGCCAGCTCGGTGTTCGCGCCTGCGGCTTCGACAATCGCCGCCACCGCCCCGCGCGCATCGGCGTCCGCGTCGACGACCAGCACACACACGCCCGCAAGTGACACCGCATCGACCGCCGGGACCGGCGCCGTCGGCTCGAGTCCGGCTCGGGCAGGCAGCGACAGCACGACTTCCGTGCCCTTGTCGATGCCGCCGCTGCTCACCTCGATGGTGCCACCGTGCAGATCCATGAAATGCTTCGCGATGCTCAGCCCGAGGCCGAGGCCGCCGTACACGCGCAGCACCGTCTGATCCGCCTGCGCGAACTTCTGGAAGATCCGCGGCATGAACTCCTGCGGGATGCCGACGCCGGTGTCTCGCACGTGCACCCTGATCACGTCCGGGCCGAACGTCACGCGCACCGTCACCTCGCCGCCGCGCGGCGTGAACTTGACGGCGTTGGACAGGACGTTCCAGCAGACCTGCTGCATGCGATCCGCATCTGCCTGCACCAGCACCGCCTCCCCTACGTGCGGCAGCATCCGCAGCTGGATCCCCTTGGCCTGAGCCGCCGGTGCCACGACGTCAATCGCCGCGCGCACGGTCTCGCGCAGGTCCACCTGTACGAGCTCCAGATGGAAGCGTCCGGCGACGATGCGGGACATGTCGAGGAGGTCGTTGACCAGGCGCGCCTGTGCCGAGGCGTTCCGGCTGATCGCTTCGAGCGCATGCGCCCGGGCGGCCTCGTCCAGGCGACCCTCCGTGAGCAGGTGTGTCCATCCGATCACCGCGTTGAGCGGCGTGCGCAGCTCGTGCGACGCGACAGAAAGGAATTCGTCTTTCATGCGGCTCGCCTCTTCGGCGTCGCGCCGCGCCCGCTCCGTTTCGGCGCGCGCCTCCATCTCTTCGAGCAGGTGACCGAGTTGCCCGCCGAGCGCGGCGAGTACGGCGAGCAACTCGGGCTGCCTGGGTAGCCGTTCTCGCGTGAGGGCTTCGATCACCGCAGTGACCCGGCCATGCACGCACACCGGAAATCCGAGCACGGTGCGGACGCCCGTCGCGCGGAACGCCTCCCGGCGCGGCATCCACTCCTGACTCCCGACCTCTTCGACCCACTGCGACTCGCCCGTGGCCCACACCCGGCCTGGAACTCCGACGCCATGAATGAAGGCCTCGGCGGACCACGCACTGCGAGCGGCGCCCGCGGATGGATCGGTCCATGTTGCCATCAGCTCGAGTGGTCCGCCGTCGTCCGCGACGCGCCAGAACTGCAGTCCGAGCCAGCCCAGCGTGACTCCGAGTTCCCGGAGCGTGCTGTCAATCGCTTCGGCGGCGGTCTTCGCGGACGCGAGCGCGCCGCTGACAGCGGCAGTCGCGCGCAACCGGCGCTCGGCATTGACGCGGCCCTGGATGTCGCGCAGGTGCGCGATGAAGACGGGCGGTTCCTCCTGCAGCAGGGCGATGGTGAGCTCGACCGGAAAGCGCTCTCCGTCGGCCCGCACCGCGTCGATCTCGATCCTGCTCCCCATGAGGGTCGACTTGCGTGTCTCGACGAATCGCCGGAGGCCCGCGCGGTGGCCTTCGCGAAGCTCGGGAGGCACGATCAGCTCTCCGAGTGATTGCCCCAGCGCGCCAGCCCGGTCGAGACCAAAGATCCTTGCGGCCTCGCCGTTGAAATCGACGATCAGACCCGCCGCGTCCATGAGGATCACGGCGTCGAGAGAACTCGTGAGGAGCGCGCGCCGCCAGACCTGCTGGCCGCCTGGAGCGTCGGGAACAGGGAGCACCAGTCACTCGCGTGCAGGATCCAGTCCAGATGAGCACCACGGACGAGCTTCGGCGGGCGCCTCCTGCGATATCGTGATCGTGCAGCATGCGCGCCCGTCCGCTCGATACCGCCCTCATCACACATCGCATCGACGAGATTGCCGCGGCCTCGGAGTCGACCTCGATTGCAGTCTCCCTCTACGACTACGAGCACGCGCTCTCATGGAGCTACCAGGGGGATAGGTGGAGCCACGCCGCCAGCACGATCAAGGTCGCCGTGCTCTACGCGCTCTATGCCGCGATCGACGAGCGCCGCTTCGGCCCGCACCGCCGCCTCCACGTGCGCAACCGCTTTGCCAGCGCGGTCGACGGCACTCCCTTCCGCGTCTCCCCTGTGCGCGACGGCAACATGGCCGTGCATGCGGCGCTCGGCAAGACGATGCGCCTGTCGGAGCTCGCGACCCACATGATCACCACAAGCAGCAATCTCGCGACGAATCTGCTGCTGGATCTCGTCGGCGTGGAGTACGCGCGCGAGATGCTCGCCCGCGCGAGCATCGGCGGCGTCGACCTGGTGCGCGGCGTGGAAGACGATGCGGCGTTCGAAGCGGGCGTGAACAACAGGGTGACGGCCAACGGCCTCGTCCGGCTGTTCAGGGCCATTCACGAGTCGTGGGGCGTCTCGAAGCTCGCGACCGCCGACATGCTCGAGATTCTCCACATGCAGCAGTTCCAGTCCGGCATTCCGGCAGGCCTGCCGGCCGACGCGCGCGCCAGGGCCCGTGTCGCCAACAAGACCGGAGAAATCTCCACGGCCGCGCACGACACCGGCATCGTTTTCGTCGCCGGCCGCCAGCCGTACGCGCTGACCGTGCTCACCGAGCACGCGCCCGACAGCGGCAAGCGCATGGACGCCGTCGCGCGCGTATCGACCGCCGTCTATCAATGGCTCGTCGCGGCGGACCCGCCCGCGCCGGAGCAGTGCGTGTGATCCAGCGCATGCTGCCCCTGCCCCTCATCGACGGCCTTGCCCTGGACGACGCGCACCGCTCGCTGCTGCGCCCCGAAGAAACGGTGGTGTGCCCGGACGGCGTGGCCCGGCGGCTGCCGCGCTTCTTCTATCAGGTCGACTCCTGGGCGCAGGCGCTCGAGATCCGGCTCACGAACAATTTCTCGCTCTGGGAGTTCATCGACGTCGATCTCTACGAGCCCGATCTGCTTCGTCAGTACCCCCGGTACGTGCCGGCATCGGTCACCCTGCTGGCCGCGCACCTCGAACTGTTTCGCGACGCCGTATCCGCGACCGTGCACGTGTCGGCCAACGGCGGATACCGGTCTCCGGCCCATCGACGGTCGTCGCCTGGCTCGCCTCATGCATGGGGTACCGCGGCGAATATCTACCGGATCGGCGGGGACTTTCTGGACTCGCGCGATCGCATCGAGCGGCACAACGCGATCGCCGCGCGGGTGCTGCCGGGAATCTGGACGCGGCCGTATGGACACGTTGCTGGACACGTCGACGACCACATCCATTTCGACCTGGGCTACGTCGCGATGACGCCGCCCGCTCCGCTGCCGCGCGCGGCCCCTCCACAGGCCTGACATGAGCGGCCTGAAACTCTCGAAAACGCGCGATGCTCCAGGCGCCGCCCTCGCGCTTGCCGCCGTCGGCCTCGAGGCCGAGTTCGCCTTGATCGTCGACGGCGTGCAGATGCGTCCCGAGGATCTGTTCGGCGACCCGCGCGGGTTCATCCGCGCGCCGCTCGTGCACAGACACGGCACGTCATACCATCTGCCCACCGGCGCCGCCGTCTACTTCGACACGGGCGTCATCGAGCTCGCCACGCCGATCGTCGAGCTCGATCGAGGATGCATGGCGCGCGCGGGACGCTCGCTCTGGGACTCGCTGCACCTGGTGCGCGACGAGCTCGATGGATGGGAGGCGCGCAGCGGGCGGCGCGCGCAACTGTCGGGATTCAGCGCGCACTACAACGTGTCGGCCGACGGCAGCGGCCGCGACGCGAAGCGGCGGCTGAACGGCATCGCGAAGCTGCTGACCTACATCCTTCCGGCGCCCGTGATGCTGCTCGCGGCCAATCGGGAGTCGACTGGCGTGGGCGTGCGGCCGCGCGGCGATCGCATCGAAGTCACCGTCGACTTCACGCCGAGCTCCTCCCTCATGATCGCCGCCGGCACGCTCATCACGGGCATAGTCCGCGAGGTGGCATCGTGGCCGCGGCACACGATCGACGCGCTCGCGGAGCACCGCATTCCGGTCATCGAGGGCTTCGAGCCGTGCGCGCACACGTCGCGCAAGGGATGGCTCGCGCGCTTCGATTGCTATCCGGAGAATCCGTTCGCGGCCGCGCCTGGCGACGCGCTGTGGCCGGTGCGCGTCGACGGACGGCTCACGTACTGGAGCATGCGCCGCCTCGCGCGCCGCGTGTTCACGGCGTTCCGCAAGCCGATTGCGTCTATCGCCGATCCCTTCTCGTTTCGCTTGATTCGCTCGGTGCTCAGCGGCCGCGCGCCGTCGCTGCTCGACCTGCCTCTGCGGCCCGCCGCCTACGAAGATGTCGGGCGCCTCTGCCAGTGGGAGGATCTGTTTCCCGCACACGTCGTGGCGCATTCCCGGTACGAGCGCGTGCTGATGCGGGCGCTCGCCGGCGATCGCCTCTCGCTTGGCGGGGAGTCCTACGTGCCAACAGGCATCAAGGGCTGGTCGCGCATCGTCTTCCGCCGCGACGTCGACGGGCAGACGATCGTGATGCCGTTCGACTTCCTCCTCGATCACCTGGCGCAGTGGGAAGCCCGCTGACGCGTCCGGCTACACCGGCACGTTGATGCGCCGGTACCGCGCGTGCACCAGCATGTACGCGCCATACGCCATGAGCGCCAACGCCGCGCACGCCATGAAGAGCTCACCCTGAGGGAGCCGAGACAGCACGCGGAGCGATCCGGCCGCCGTCTGGCCGGCCGTCACGGCCTTCGCGTCCCCGGGATGCATCAGCAGCCACACGCCCACGACCACGAACAGCGCCCCGCGCCCTCCGACGCCGATGTAGCTCAGGGTGATGGCCCACGGGCCCGCCTCCCGGCGCGCCTCGCCTTCCTTCAGCTGGCTGCTCAGTTTTCCGCGCACCACCCGGGAAATCTGCCAGAGGCCGTAGCCAATCAGCACCAGCGCCGCGATGCGCGCACCCCACCCCGTCATCAGCGAGTTGACGATCGATCGCACGGTGCCTGACTCGTTGTCCCAGCGCAACACGATGGCGAACGCGTCGATCGCGAGCGCGCCATAGATGGCCGCGCTCCCCAGGTACACCGCGCGGGATCCGAGCCCCTTGACCTCGCTTCCCTTGTCGTTGGCGTCACCGAACGCTTCGAACAACCGCCAGATGGCGTACCACGCCAGGCCGATCGCGAGCACGGTGAGCAGGAGCCTGCCGAATGGCGCGGCGAGCACCTCGAGCATCACCGTTTGGGTGGAACTGGTCGATCGCCCGGCGCCGAACGCCGCCTGGGCACCCAGGAGACCGAAGAGCAGATAGATGACCCCTTTGGCGACGAATCCGCTTCGCGCCATGAACTCGATTCCCCGCCGCGTTTGTCGTTGCACGCCGCTTCCCTCTCAAGATTCGTGCCCTGCCCTTGTCCGGTCCGTGGCCTCAGAATTGCTGTGCTGGTGGGCGTGAAGAAGGCCATTGCGATCGTGATCGCCATCATCGTCGGGGTGCCGCTCCTGCACCTGGCCTATGCGCGCTATCACCAGCCCACGGTTCCCGAGGGCACCGAGGCCTGGCGCACGCGCGCCGATGCGCTGACCAGGGGGCGCGTGTTCATGCCCGAGGCGCCCGCGGTCGAGCAGGTCGACTTCACGCGGAACCATACCGAGCCCAATCCGTTCCCGCCCGACGCGGCGCTCGAGTGCCGCTACCAGCCCAAGAAGATCTCCGGCACCACGCCGAAGTTCGACTGCCGCATGGCAAACGGCGAGGTCATCAAGGTCAAGTACGGCGTGAATCCCGAGATCCCCAGCGAGGTCGCCACCACCCGCCTGCTGACCGCACTCGGGTTCGGCGCCGACCACATGTCGATCGTCAAGAGCGTGCGCTGCTTCGGCTGCCCACGCTCGCCGTTTCGATATCGGCAGGCATCCGAGTGGTTCTTCGTGACGCCGCTGCACGAGTGGATGATCGACTTCGACAAGTACACCGATTTCGAGCAGGTCGCGATCGAGCGCAAGTTGAATGCGCGCGCCTTCGAAGCGGGTGAGCACGAAGGGTGGGCCTGGTACGAACTTGCGGCGGTCGACCCGTCTCGCGGGGGCGCGCCGCGCGCCGACGTCGATGCACTCCGGCTCATGGCCGTCTTCCTCGCGCACTGGGACAACAAGTCGGCGAACCAGCGCATCGCCTGCCTCGGCGACGATGGCGACGATGGGGACGCGCGCTGCGCAAATCCGCTGCTGATGATTCAGGATGCAGGGGCGACGTTTGGTCCGAGGAAGGTCGATCTCGACGGGTGGAAACGCGCGGCCATCTGGCGGACCGACAAGCCCGGGTGCTGGGCCAGCATGGACCAACTGCCGTACAGCGGCGCGACGTTCTCGGACGTCGAGATCACCGAAGACGGACGCCGGATTCTCGCGGACAAACTTGGCAGGTTGACGGATCGGCAGATCACGCAGATGTTCAGCGCAGCCGGCTTCCCCGATGCGGACGGCACGATGCGTCCCGGCGCCACCGACGTGCAGCCGTGGGTCGAGGTCTTCATGGCGAAGAGGCGCGAGATTGCTACTCGCGCCTGCGGACCGTCCCCGAGTCGATAATCTCTCCCTTGCGGCTGATCGCCAGGAAGTAGAGCGTATCGCCGGCAATCTCCATCAGCATGAAGTGCGTGTCGAGGTCGAAGCCGGACGCCGTCCATCCCGAGCGTCGGATGTCCCGCTCGCGCAACGCGCCGCCCGCGCCGCTCGTGAAATACTGAATCCCGTTCTGCGGCGTGATGCGCTCGTAGAAATGCTCGTGGCCGTTGAGCGCGACGCTCACCTTGTGGCGCATGAACATCGGCTCGAGCGCCGAGCGTAGCCGCCCCGCCTGGAACTGGTAGCGGCCCGATGTATAGAGCGGGTGGTGATAGAACGCGATCTTCCAGTCCGCCTCGCTCTTGCCCATCGTCTCGTCGATCCACTTGAGCTGCTGACGGCCGAGCGTCACGGTGTCGATCGCGAAGAAACGCACCTTCTTCGAGAAGAGTGGCTTGAGGCTGCCTTCTTCCTTCTCGAACGTGTAGTAGCGGTTGCCCCCCATGTTGAAGAGCGGGTAGTTCTCCTGCCCGGGCGGATCGTGATTGCCGAGGGCGGCATAGAACGGGACGCCGGCGTCGATGAGCGGTTTGTAGGGCCGCTCGAACCGCTGCGAATACTGCTCGGGCGTGCCTTCCGCGTAGATGTTGTCGCCAAGCATCAACACGAAGC
>JALYRV010000055.1:15892-17655 GCA_030855205.1 Acidobacteriota bacterium
ATGTACTGGTGCCGGTCGCCGCGGCCGGTATCACCGATCACGGCGAACCGCAGCGAGCCCAGCTTGCGCGGCAATTCCTTGAGCCTGCCGTCCGTCGCGGCTGGCACGGCCGGCACGGCCGATGGCGGCGGCGCGGCGCCTGCCGTGGTGTCGGGCGCGGGCGGGGGTGCCGAGTCCCGGCACGCGAGAGGCGCCCCGGCGAGGACGGCGAGCAGGAGCAGGCTATGCGGCAGAAGAGGTCGGCGCATCAGCAGAGCTATCTAGCAAGGGTCGGGCCGCGGCATGGAACTCGCAACGCTTGCGCCCGAGGAGATTCTTCATGACTCGAACACAATGGCTGATAACCGCCGGCGCGGCAACGGCGCTGGCACTCGCCGCCCCGCCCGTAGCCGACGCGCAGGGCCGCTTCAATGGCCTCGACCGGGACAGAAATGGCGTCGTGACCCGGGCCGAATGGCGCGGCAACGACCAGTCCTTCCGCAACCAGGACCGCAACGGCGACGGCGTGATCTCGGGCGCCGAGCTCAACGAGGGCAATCGCGCGTCGGCCCCGGTGTGGTCGGGGCATGATCGCAATGGCGACGGCCGCATCTCGCGCGACGAGTGGCCGGGCGTCGGAGCAGACTTCCGCGGTCTCGATCGCAATGGCGACGGCTGGCTGAGCCGCGACGAGATCAACCGCGCGCGAGTGCAGCACGATGACGGCGACCGCGACGGACGGGATGAGAAAGCGAAGAAGGCGAAGAAGGCGAAGTCGAAGGCGGCCAAGCCGGGCAAATCCAACGGTCGCGGAAACGGACGGGGGGGCTTCTAGCTCCCCTTCTTCTTTCGCGGCTGTTTGTCGCTCGTCAGGATCGAGTACGCGAGCCACATGCCGCCGCCGGCCGCGATGAGGAAGAACAGCATCGCGAGGCCGGGATAGCCCAGGATCTTCCAGGTGGTCTCGACCCGCATCAGCAGCGCGGCCCCGATGATCAACGCCGCGATCATCAGGCCGAGCGTGATGCGGTTCGCGATCTTCTGGAAACCTTCGATGAGCGCTCCCTCATCGATGACTTCCATCTTGAGCTTCACTTCGTTCTTCGACACCGCATCGAGCAGCGTGTTCACGCGGCCCGGCAGCGCGCCCACGAACTCCTTCATCTCGAGCGCGGCCGCGAACATGCTCGACGGCGTGAGGCTGCTGCGCATGCGCTCCTGCATCAGGTCGCCCGCATTGCGCCGGATGGATGCCTGCACGTCGAAGTGCGGCGACAGCGTGCGTCCCACCTCGTCGAGGTTGAGCAACGCCTTTCCCAGCATCGACAGATCGCTCGGCATCCGCAGCCCGTGCGTGCCAGAGATGCGCGAGATCTGCATCACGACCGCACCGGCCTGCACGTCGTGCAGTTTCGAATCCTGATACCGCGTGACCATGTCGATGATCTCTTTCTCGACGCCGTCGCGGTCGAAGTCCTCGAGCTCCTGCCCCATCTTGATGGCGATCTGCGCGGCAATCTCGCCGCGCCCCTCCGCCACGGCCATCAGCAGCTTGAGCAGCTCCTCCTGACGGCTCTTGGAGATGCGGCTCACCATCCCCAGATCGAGCAGCGCCACACGTCCATCGTCGGTCAGGAACACGTTGCCGGGATGCGGGTCGGCATGGAAGAAGCCGTCGATGATGATCTGGCGCAGGTAGGCGCGGAACAGCTCCTCGGCCAGCGCCTCGCCGTCGATGTCGATGCGCACGACGGGATTGAGCTTGGTGATCTTGTGCCCCTGGA
>JALYRV010000230.1 GCA_030855205.1 Acidobacteriota bacterium
GTCAAGACGCAGGCAGCCGATCTCGGCGCGCGCATGCGGCGCGCGGGTATGGGCGACGACGTCTCGCAGGCGGCCGACGCGCTCGCGAAGAAGCTCACGATGATCGAAGGGGAACTCACGCAGCTGCAGGGAGAGGGCGGGCAGGACGCTCTGAATTTTCCCGGCCGCCTCGACAACCAGTTCGTCGCGCTGTACGGCGACGTCACCGGAGGGGACAAGGCGCCGTCGAAAGGCGCGCGCGACCGGTTCGACGACATCAAGCCGGAGTTGTCGAAGTACTTGAGCAACCTCGAGGAGACGCTGAACTCCGAGGTCGCCGCGTTCAATGAGTTGATCGAGAAAAAGGGTGTGAAGCCGCTGATCACCCGGATCAAAAGATAGACGACAGGCTACGGACCACAGGCTGCAGGCAAGAGGCCGGTCGCTCGACCGGCCTTTTGCTTTGGCAGATGTGGCCCGTGGCCTGCGGGCCGCGCTAGACCGTGCGGCGTCCCGACACGATCCCCACCAGGAAGAGGATGATCGCGACGACGAGCAGCACGTAGATGAAATTGCCGAAGGTATTGCCGCTCACCAGACCGAGCAGCCACAGGACCAGGAGCACGAGCGCAATCGTAAAAAGCATGTTCTTCTTGCCTCCGCGGCTCGTTAAAGCATGAGTTGTGCCGCGACGTCGAAGCTCATCTGTGGACGGTGACTTCAGCCGTGAGCTCGGGGCTGTCTTCGGGGCGGAACAGCACCTGCGGATTATCGAGGCCGAATGGCGCAAGCTCGATGAGCGGCAGCGAGCGCTGACGCAGCCGCACGGTCACCTCCCCCACATCGACATACGATGTCAGCACCATGTCGGCCATGGCATGCGCGGTGTGCTCGCCCGATCGGCTCGGGTGCTGCACGAAGGCTTCGATGAGCAGCTCGCGGACTCCCTGGAAGGTCGGTCCCCAGGAAATTTCGTCGTGCAGGTACGTCCAGTGCGCGTCGGCGCTGACCGCGAGCACGCGGTCGCGCTCCGCCGCGATCGTCGTGTACTGGTCGGCCAGGTAGCCCTCGAACGTGGCGCCCGCCGTTTTCATCACGGTGAAGTCCTCGAGTCCCGCCACGACCGACACCCGGCTGCCATTGCTCGTGATGACCGCCGTCCGGCGCTCGGTCGACGCCGCCATGAACGCCTGGCCCTGCGCGCGTCCCGCGACGGGCAGGCGCGCCCAGGGCCGCTCCGACAACTCGATCCGCACCCGCGTGAACTGCGGCTGGTGTTCCATGAAATGGCTGGCGAGGGCCAGGCCCAGCTGCTCGACTTCCGCCAGCGACTCGTCGCGCGCGACCGCGTGTACGGTGTTGCGGAGCGTGTCGGCGGGGAGCAGCAGCTCGTTGTCTCCCTTCGTGAACGCATCAGCGACGTCACCCTCGACGCGCACGCTGACCACGAGATCGCGGAGGTCGTGGCGGTCGCCGCGCCGCGTGATGCGCAGGAGGCGGATGTGGGACGCGCCGTAGGAATGGGAAGCAAGTGTCGTCATGGTCGGCTCGGCCTCGGGGCCAGTATAATCGGCGGGTTTTGCTGACCGCGCGCCGATTCGCCGTACGTGGCCGGGTGCAGGGCGTCGGGTTCCGCTTCTTCGTCAGCGAGCGGGCCGCGTTCGAAGGGCTCGCCGGCTGGGTCCGTAATACTGACGATGGGGGCGTGGAAGCGGAAGTCGAAGGGGACCGCGAAGCGGTTGACCGGTTCGAGCGCCTGGTTCGGCAGGGACCGGCAGGCGCGCGTGTCGACGGTGTCGACGTCACGGACGTCACGCCCGAAGGCCGCCGCGGATTCTCAATCACACGGTAGACATCGACCATGGACACACTCAAAGAGCGCATCCGGCACGTGCCGGACTTCCCGAAGCCCGGCATCCTTTTCTACGACGTGACGACGCTGCTGCGCGATCCGGCAGGATTTCGCGAGGCGCTCGACGCGATGTGCGCGCCCTACGCCCAGGGCTCCATCGATCTCATCGCCGGCATCGAGAGCCGCGGCTTCATCCTGGGCGCCGCGATGGCCGACCGGCTGGGCACGGGCTTCGTGCCGATCCGCAAGCTCGGGAAACTGCCCGCGAAGACCGTGCGCGAGTCCTATTCGCTCGAGTACGGGACCGACAGCCTCGAGGTGCATGAAGACGCCATCACCGCGGGCCAGCGTGTGCTCATCGTCGACGATCTGCTGGCGACGGGCGGCACGGCGGCGGCGGTGTTGAAGCTCGTGAAGAAGCTCGGAGGCACAGTCGTGGGTCTCGCGTTCCTCGTGGAGCTGGATTTCCTGCCCGGGCGCAGGAAGCTCGAGGGGGAAGCCCTGCACGTCGTCCTGCATTACAGCGAGTAAAGGCCGGATGATACGATTGGGGTTTCCGCGCCCGTAGCTCAGATGGATAGAGCACCGCCCTCCTAAGGCGGGGGCCGCACGTTCGAATCGTGCCGGGCGCACACCGAATTGGCGTTGGGCGTTGAGAGTCAAGAATTCCAGCTTATGAAGCGAGACGAGCGGCATCACCTCAAGGAAAACGATTTCGCGAATCTGGTCGCGAAGACCGGCGGCGGCGTGCGCAGCCACGGCCGCGGCGTCGGCACGGCCGCCGTACTGATCGTCGTCGCCCTGGCGCTGATTGGCGGCTACTTTTTCTGGCGGAACAACCGGGAAGAGAAGGCCGGCGCGATGCTGGCCGAGGCGATGTCGACGGCGCAGGCGCCGGTGCAGCCGCCGGCGATCGGCACGCCCGCGCAGGCGGGATCGTTCCCGACCGAGCAGGCCCGTACCGATGCGGCGCTCCCGAAGTTCATCTCGGCGGCAGACGCGTATCCGACGACCGACGCGGGGATCGAGGCGCGCTTCCACGCCGCCGCGATGCTCGCCACCCTCGGCCGCTACCCGGAAGCCATCCAGCGCTACCAGGAAGTCGTCGATCGCGATCGCAAGGGCCTCCACGGCCAGACGGCGCGGCTCGGCCTCGCGGCGGCGGCCTCACTGGCCGGCGAACACGATCGCGCCATCCAGGCGCTGCAGACGATGAGCGCCGAGAAAGACGGTGCGATTCCCTCCGACGCAGTGCTCGCGCAACTGGCCCGCGCCTACGAGCGCGCCGGCAAGCCGGCCGAAGCGACCCAGACCTGGAAGCGCATCAAGGACGAATTTCCCGAGTCGATCTACCAGCAGGAAGCAGCACAGAAGGCGGGCTGACGACGGACGACCGAAGGCAAGACCAGAGACAACGACAAAGGCCCGGCGCTCATGGAGCAACCGGGCCTTCGTCGTTTCAGCGGGACAGTCTTCAGTCTTCTAACGAAGCGCCGCGATAGCGGCGCCGAGCATCCTGACCTTCTCTTTGTCGGTCGAGCGCGCGACGTCGGCGTTGAGCGTGGTGACCATGCGCGACAGAGCGCGGGTGCGGGCGGTGCCGGTGAGTCTCTCGGCGGCCGTGAGGTCCGTGTAGACGCTCGCGAGGCGCGCGGCGCTGAGGCCGTTCGATCGCTTCAGCTGGTCGGCGTAAGCGCGCGCCAGCGCGAAGCTGGGCGGCCACACCATCTTGCGCTGTTCCTGCGCGTTGACCTGCTCGAACTTCACGGTCTTGGCCGCGTCGATTTCGTTCTGCGTGATCAACCCGCTCGGCAGCAGTTCGAGAATGTCGAGGCCGCGCGCGATTTCCGAGCTCACGATCATGCCGTTGTACCAATAGACCGACCACGAGCCGCCGCTGATCAGGCGCTCGGCGTTGACCGGCCCGCGGTCGAAGTACGCGATCTCGAACGGCTTCGCCGGGTCTGTCCAGTCGAACACGGTCAGGCCGCCCTGGTAGAAGGCCTGCACCATGACATCGCGCCCCGGGATCGGAATCATCGATCCGTTGTGCGCGACGCAGTTCTCCATGGCCGTCTGCGCGGCGGGCATCTTGTAGTAGCTGTGGAACTTCATCTTCCCGTTCTCGATCGTGAAGATGGCGTTGGCGCCCCACTCGTACTTGTCGGTGTCGCGGCAGCGCGGCGCGGAGCCTCCGCCCCATTCGTCGGAGAAGAGAATCTTCTTGCCGTCGTTGCTGAACGTCGCCGAGTGCCAGAACGACATGTTGATGTCGGCCGCCGCGTCGATGCGGATCGGGTTGACCGCTTCGCGGATGTCGAGCAGCAGGCCGTAGCCGCCGCACGCACCGCCGGCAAGTCCGGCGTCAGGATACACCGTGATGTCATGACACTGATTGGGACCCGTGGGCGGACCGCCGCCACGGCGTCCACCAGCCGGATCAGCGCCTGCGGCAGGAGTGCCGGCGGTTGGCGCGCCCGCGACGGTGGCCGGCGGCGGAGGAGGCGGAGGCGTCGCACCGGCTGCACCGGCTGCGCCCGCGGCAGGCGGACCGCCGGCGCGTCCCGTCTCTACGCGGCGCGGAGGCGGCGCGAGGCCCTGGAAGATGCGCGGCGACGTGACGATGGCCGCCATCTTCGGATTGGCGAGCGGCACCTTGATCACTTCGATGCGGAAGCGCGCCGTGTCGGGATCGTCGTAGCCGCCGTCCTTGCAGCCAGGCAGCTCGTCGGCCGGACGCACGCCCGCTGAACCCGACACATAGATGTAGACGTTGTCCTTGTCGTTCGCATCCGACAGCACGGTGTGCGTGTGCGAGCCGCGGCACGTTTGCACGTTCGACACGTACTTCGGATTGCGCATGTCGGTGATGTCGAAGATGCGAATGCCGCGGAGCCGGTCCTTGCTGATCGGCTCGGGCACGCCCTGGATGCCGCAGTCGAGACGGCCCGTCTGGCCTTCACCCGAGACGAACAGCAGGTTCTTGTAGACCGAGACGTCGCTCTGCGAGGCGGGGCAGAGATAGTTGATCACGCTCACGGGCTTGACGGGGTTCGTGATGTCGAACACCTGGAACCCGTTGTAGTTTCCCTGGATCACGTAGTTGCCCGTGAACGCCAGGTCGGAGTTCGTGACGCCGACGAACTTCTCTCCCGACGGCGTCGTCGAGACGAGCTTCATGTTCCAGGCGGCCTGCGCGGCATCCCAGTAGCCAGCCTTCAGGCCCACGCGCGGATCCGGTGTTGGCGCGACCATTGACACGACAGGCGTGGCCGGCGCCGGCATCACCGCGGGCACGGGCGGAGGCGGAGGCGGGGGATTACCGCGACCGCCCTGGCGGCCGCCAGGCGCGGCGGCCGGAGGAGCC
>JALYRV010000056.1 GCA_030855205.1 Acidobacteriota bacterium
CGCCACGGGCGCGTCGACCGCAAGCGGGCCCAGCACCGACACGGCCGAGACGCGGTGCGCATGCGCGAAGCGCTCCCAGATGACGCGGTCGGATTCGATGGCCGAGAGCAACTGCCCTTCCGGGTCGCGCCAGCCTGCGCGGCGGCCGGTCACGAAACAGACATTCGTGAGTCCCCCGGGGAGCGGCGCAAGGCCGAGATACGCACCGGCGCGCACATGCATCTCGCCCGCGTCCGACATGCCATCGACATTCGCGAAGTACGCACCGACGGCCCAGCGGCGCCGCTGGGGGTGTCGCGCGAGACCGAGCCGCATGCCGACCGACGATCGTCGCCCGTCAGCCGCGATCACCATCCGCGAGCGAATCTCGACCGGCTCCTTCTTCGACGCACACGCCACCGAGACGCCGCACACGCGTCCGTGCGCGTCGACCACGGGCCCCGCGACGCGGGCGCCGAACTCGACGCGCGCACCCGCCGCCCGTGCCGCCGACGCGAGCGCCGAGTCGAGCACCTCGCGCGGCATCGACAGGCCCACGATCCCCGTGCCGTACGCGCCTTCAACCGCCGTGCCGCCCGCGCCGCTCACACGCATGCCCGACACGAGGCGGCCGAGCGGTCGAATCGTGCCGGCGAGGCCGGCAGACTCGAGCTCCGCCACCGCGCCTGGATTGATCGTATCGCCGCACAGCTTGTGGCGCGGAAAGCGCGCGCGCTCCAGCACGAGCACGCTCGCGCCGGCACGCGCGATCCGCAGCGCCGCAAGCGATCCCGCAGGGCCGGCGCCGACGACGATGACGTCGATCATGCGAGCCGCCCCAGTACGATCGCGGAATTCTTCGATCCGAAGCCGAGACAGTTGCACAGCGCCGCCTCCACGTCCGCCGCCCGGCCGGCGTTCGGGATGTAATCCATGTCGCAGGCGGGATCGCGCGTCTCCTGATTGATCGTCGGCGGCAGGAACCCGTCGCGCAGCGCCATCGCCGTGGCGGCCATCCCCGCGGCGCCGCTTGCGCCCTGCGGGTGTCCGATCATCGACTTGGTGGACGAGCCCGGCACCAGGTCGGCGCGCGGCCCGAAAAGCCGGCGCACGCAGCGCGCCTCCGTAGCGTCGTTCAGCACGGTGGACGTGCCGTGATAGTTGACGTATCCAATCTCGTCGACGGAACGGCCGGCGCGCGTGATCGCGAGCGTCATCGCGCGGACGATCTCGGTCCCTTCCGGATCCATCTGCACGCGGTGGTACGCGTCGCACGTGGAGCCGTAGCCGTCGACGCTCGCGTACGGCACGATGCCGCGCGCGCGCGCGCGTGACGCGCGCTCGACGACGAACATCCAGGCGCCTTCGCCGAGGACGAAGCCGTCGCGGCCGCGATCGAACGGGCGCGACGCGCGGGCCGGATCGTCGTTGTAGGCCGTCGAGACCGCGCGCATACGCGAGAACCCGAACATCATGCCGGGCGTGACGCATGCATCGGCGCCGCCGGTGACGAGCACGTCAGCCTCCCCGGCGCGAATGAGCGCCGCGGCATATCCCATCGCGTCGGTGGAACTCGTGCAACCGGTCGACAGGACGTGACTGATCCCGTGCAGGCCGAGCGCGATGGAAATCTCGGACGAGATCATGCCGACGATGGACACCGGGATCGCGTAGGGGGAGACGCGCTTCCACGCGTCGCTGAAGAACTCGCGATACTGCCGCTCCGCCACATCGATGCCGCCGGCGCCGCTGCCGACAATGACGCCGGCATCGCGATCGGCGCCCGTCAGGCCGGCGTCGGCAAACGCCTCGCGCGCCGCCTGCACGGCAATGCGGGACGCCTTCGAGTAACGTCGCGGGTCGGCACGGCCCGCCCCCGCTTCGGCTTCGGCCACGTCATCCGCGAGTTCCTCACCGAGAGCGCCGGGCACCGCGGCCGCGACACGGCAGGCGTACCGTGAGACGTCGAACTCCGTCACCGCGCGCACGCCGCTCCTGCCGGCACGCACCGAGGACCAGAAGGCCTCGCGCCCAGGGCCGAAGGGAGAAACTACGCCGATACCCGAGATGACAACGGGGTCGGCGGAACGGGACGGCATGATTCCTATAATATGCGGCTGTCCCCTCTCCATGACGACTGCACGCATTTCCCGTCCCCCTGGCCCCGTGGGCCGAGCTCTGTCGTATGCGGGCGGCGTCGTGTTCGCGCTCTCGATCGGCGCGTTCCTCTGGTTCTATCTCTTCGATCTCGAGCGGCGTGAGAGTACTGGTCCGGCGGGCGTTGCGCTCACGATCAACGCGCTGCTGATGGCAGCCTTTGCTCTGCACCACTCGGTGTTTGCACGCACGCGCATGCGCGTCTGGATCGCGCGGGTCGCGTCGCCGTATCTCGAACGCACGATCTACGTCTGGATCGCAAGCGTGAGCTTTGCGCTCGTCTGCGCGTTGTGGATGGCGTGGGGCGAGCCGTACTGGCAGGCGCGCGGGACGTTGCGGGTGGCGCTGCGTGCCCTGCAGGGCGCAGGGATCATCTTCACGCTCTGGTCGGCGCTCGCGCTCGACAGCCTCTCACTGGCCGGCATCCGCCAGCTCGACCACCCGCTGCCGCCTTCAGGTGTGGAGCGCTTCGACGGCGCGCTGCAGCACACCGGTCCCTACGGCGTCGTACGTCATCCGATCTATCTGGGCTGGCTGTTGATCGTGTGGCCCGCGCCGGCGATGACGCCCGCGCATCTCTTGTTTGCCGCCCTGACGACCGCCTACCTCATCATCGCCACGCATTACGAAGAGCGCAGCCTGCACGAGACATTCGGTCCGGCCTATGCCGAATACACGAGGCGGGTGCGCAGCAAGATGATTCCCGGCGTGTACTGAAGAACCTTCGCTAAACTGAGTCCAATGGCCACGGGCGAAACCGATCGCGACATTCTGCCGGCGCTCCCTTCCGAACTTCCGGTCGTCCCGCTGCGCAACGCCGTCGTGCTGCCGCTGACGGCGGCGCCGCTGTCCGTGAGCCGGCCGATGTCGGTGGAAGCCGTCAACCGCGCGCTCGGCGGCGACCGGCTGGTGCTGCTGCTCCTCCAGAAGAACGACACCGACGAGCCGTCACCCGAAGATCTGCATCGCGTGGGCACGGCCGCCATCGTGCGCCAGATGGCGAAGGGGCCCAACGGCCTGCGCATCCTGGTCGAAGGCGTGGCGCGGGTGCGGGCGGAATTCATCACGCAGTCCGACGGGCTGATCCGCGCGCTCATCAAGCCGCTGCCCGAAGCGATGGATCGCACGATCGAGACCGACGCGCACGTGCGCCGCATGCAGGAGCTCGTCGACCGCGCGCTGTCGCTTGCGACGGGCCTCTCGCCCGATGTCCGCACGCTGGTCGCGAGCCTCGAGGATCCGCTGCGCGTCGCGTATCTCGTGGCGAGCCTCCTCGACATGAAGGCCGAAGACAAACAGCTCCTCCTCGAAGAGGACTCGCTCTCGGTGAAGCTCCACGGCGTCAACGCGGCGCTCGCGCGCGAGATCGAGATCCTCGAGTTGAAGGGCAAGATCGAGTCGCAGGCGCAGGCCGAGATGACCGACGCGCAGCGGCAGTACATGCTGCGCCAGCAGCTCAAGGCGATTCAGTCGGAGCTTGGCGAAGGCGACACCGAGATCGAATCGCTGCGCGAGCGCGCGGCGAAGCTGAACCTGCCGGGGCCCGTCAACGAGGCGTTCGACCGCGAACTGCGGCGTCTCGAGAAGATGACGTCGGCGTCGCCCGAGTACCAGATGCTGCGCACATATCTGGATTGGGTGATGGAGCTGCCCTGGTCGGAAGCGACCGACGACCGGCTCGATCCCATCGAGGCGCGCAAGGTTCTCGACGAGGACCACTACGATCTCGACAAGGTCAAGGAACGCATCGTCGAATACCTGGCGGTGCGCAAGCTCAAGGGGGACATGAAGGGGCCGATCCTCTGCTTCGTCGGCCCGCCCGGCGTGGGCAAGACGTCGCTCGGCCAGTCGATCGCGCGCGCGATGAATCGCAAGTTCGTGCGCATCTCGCTCGGCGGCGTGCGCGACGAGGCGGAGATTCGCGGCCACCGGCGCACGTATATCGGCGCGATGCCCGGACGCATCGTGCAGGCGCTCAAACAGGCATCGTCGATCAACCCCGTCTTCATGCTCGACGAGATCGACAAGCTCGCGGCCGGATTCCAGGGGGATCCCGCGGCGGCGCTGCTCGAGGTGCTCGACCCGGCGCAGAACCACACGTTCCGCGATCACTACCTCGAGATTCCGCTCGACCTGTCGCGCGTGCTGTTCATCGCGACCGCCAACTCGCTCAACTCGGTGCATCCCGCGCTGCTCGATCGCATGGAAGTGATCTATCTCGGCGGCTACACCGAGGAAGACAAGCTCCACATCGCGCGCATGTATCTGATCCCGCGGCAGGAATCGGAGCATGGCCTGCCTGCCGGGCATCTGAAGCTGACCGAAGCGGCGCTGCGGCGAGTCATCACCGAATACACCCGCGAGGCCGGCGTGAGAAATCTCGAGCGGCAGATTGGCGCGATCGCGCGCAAAGTCGCCGCGCGACTGGCAGTGGCGGAGATCAAGGACGAGTCCACCGCACCGAAAGACGTCGGCGTCGACAACCTGCGCGAATACCTCGGCCTTCCCCGCTTCCGTCCCGACGGCAATTTCCGCCTCTCGCGCCCGGGGGTCGTGACCGGCGTCGCATGGACCGAGAGCGGCGGTGACGTCCTCTTCATCGAGGCGCTCACGCTGCCCGGCGGCAAAGGACACCTCACGCTGACGGGACAGCTCGGAAGCGTGATGCAGGAATCGGCGCGCGCCGCGCTGAGCCACATCCGGCAGCAGGCCGAGCCGCTCGGTGTGGATCCTGACTTCATGAACCGGTACGACCTGCACGTGCACGTGCCGGCCGGCGCCATCCCGAAAGACGGACCGTCGGCAGGCGTGACGATGGCGACGGCGATCGTCTCGGCGCTCCGCAATCAGAAGGTCCGCGCCGACGTCGCCATGACGGGCGAGATCACGCTCTCAGGACTCGTGCTGCCGGTCGGCGGCATCCGTGAGAAGTCGCTCGCCGCGCGGCGGATGGGCATTACGACGTTCGTGCTGCCCGAGCAGAACATGATGGATGTCGAAGACCTGCCCGCGGAGGTGAAGAAAGGCATGACGTTCATGCCGGTCAGGACGCTCGAAGAAGTGCTGGCGATCGCACTGCCCGGCGTGATCGCGACGACCACCGCCGACGCCGGCGCGCCGGCCGGTGGCGACCCGGCCGCTCCGCCGCAGTGAGCGCGATCGTCTTCTATATCTCGGGGCACGGCTTCGGCCATGCCTCGCGGCAGATCGAGGTCATCAACCATCTCGTGCCGGCGCTCGTCGCCGCCGGCCGCTCCGACATCATCGTCATCAGGACAGCCGCGGACCCGTGGCTGCTCGACCGCGCGTTGCGCGTGCCGGCAGAGCGAATGCCGGGCGAGATCGACACCGGCATCGTGCAGTTCGACAGCCTGCATCAGGACGACGAGGCGACGTTCCGGCGCGCGCGCGAGTTCTACAGCACGTTCGATGCGCGCGCCACCGCCGAGGCGGAGCTCCTGCGATCGCTGAAGGCGTCGCTTGTCGTGTCGGACATCGCGCCGCTGGCGTTCGAAGCGGCGCACCGCGCGAAGGTGCCGTCAGTCGGCATCGCCAACTTCACGTGGGACTGGATTTACGAGGGTTTCCCGGAACTGGCCGTGAGCGCGGGTCTGATCATCAGCACCATGCGTGTCGCGTATCGCAAGGCCGGGCGGGCGTTGCGCCTGCCGCTGCACGGAGGCTTCGAGACATTTCCGGTGATCGAAGATATTCCGTTCATCGCACGGCACGCTTCGCAGGATCGCGACACTGTGCGGCGCGCGCTCGGCATTCCGCTGGACCAGCCCGTGGTGCTGGCGTCGTTTGGCGCGTACGGCGTGCGCGGGCTTGGCGCGATTGACTGCGTGCGTGACTGGTCGGTGGTCATGTCGGACCGCACCCATGCGACGCCTGGCACGGCGCCTGGCGGCGCGGGTATCGTACATCTCAGCGAAGATGCGATGTTCGACCGCGGATTCCGATACGAGGATCTCGTTGGTGCCGTGGATGTGGTGCTCGCCAAACCCGGGTACGGAATCGTTTCGGAATGCATCGCCAACGGGACGGCGCTCGCGTATACCTCGCGGGGGCGCTTTGCCGAGTACGACGTGTTCGCGCGGGAGATGCCGCGGTATCTGCGCTGCGCGTTCATCTCGAACGACGATCTGGAGGCGGGGCGATGGCGCGCGGCGCTCGACGGAGCGATGGCGCAGCCGGCGCAGGCGCGCGCGCGCACGGACGGTGCGGACGTAGCGGTGGCGAGGATTCTGGAGCTGCTGGCGTAAGGCAGGCTGGCATGAAGTTCGCCGTACTCGCCCCGGAGCGAGCGGGCTAAGGCCCGGTTGATTTCGGTGTGACCTAGTCTGTCACCCCCCCGGGGTAAGGTCGGACATGGCGACCTTTCCATCGATAACGGACCTTTCAGACAGCGCTCTCCTGCAGGAAGCTCACCGGCTGGCCGCGTGCGAACGAAACGCGACCGCAGATTTGATCGCGGCGCTTCGCGAAGTCGACGCGCGGCGACTCTACTTGGCCGAGGGCTTTTCCTGCATGTTCTTCTATTGCACACGGCGGCTCTGCCTGTCGGAGCATGCTGCGTACAAGCGCATCGAAGTGGCACGCGTGTCGCGCAGTGTGCCGGCGATTCTCGACGCGCTCCGGAGCGGTGCGCTCAACCTGACGACCGCGCTACAACTCGCGCCTCACCTCACCTGTGAAAACCAGGCCGACCTGATTCAGTCGGCGAGCTTTAAGAGCAAACGCGAAGTCGAGCGATTCCTCGCCGAGCGGTTCGGCAAGGCTGACGAACCGGCGGGCTACAAGATTCAGTTCACCGCCGACCAGGACACGTATGACAAGCTCTGTCTCGCTCAGGCACTGATGCGGCATGGGAATCCCTACGGTCTGATCGCGCCGATCATGAACCGCGCCCTGACGCTGCTCATCGCCGATGTAGAGCGGCACCGTGCCGCCCAGGTCACACGCCCGAAGAAGGTCGCGCGCGCGACGGCAGCAGGCTCCCGTCACATTCCGTCCGACGTGAAGCGATCTGTCTGGGCTCGCGACGGGGCCCGGTGCGCCTTCGTGGGCACGCAGGGACGATGCGGCGAGCGTGGATTTCTGGAATATCACCATGTCCGGCCGTTCGCGCACGGCGGTCCGGCCACCGTGGGCAACATCGAGCTGCGCTGCCGTGCGCACAATGTCTACGAAGCGGAGGTGCTGGCCGGCGTCCGCTGACACATAATGGGCGTGCGCGGACGCGCCAAACGCGCGGCCCTGGAGGTTTCCATGTTTTCACGCCGCAGTTTCCTCTCGAGCGCCGGCGCCGCCGCCGCCCTGCTCCACGTCCGTGCCGGAACCCTCGAAGCCGCGCAGGCGCTGCCGCCATCCATCTCGGCGCTGACGTCGATGCGCGAACAGGCGTCGCCGATCACGGCCGCCGAACGCCGCACCCGCATTGAGAAGGCCCGGCGCCTGATGGCGGCCAACAAGCTGGACGCGCTGATGCTCTGCAGCGGCACGTCGCTGGTGTATTTCACCAACATCCGCTGGAGCGGCGGCGAACGCCTCTTCACCTGCGTGATTCCCGCAAAGGGAGACCCGTTCTTCGTGTGCCCCGCCTTCGAGGAGGATCGCGCCCGCGAGCAGATCGCCCTCGGGCCGTTTGCCGGCACCGCCGACGTGCGCACGTGGCACGAGCACGAAAGTCCGTACGAGCGTGTCGCGCAGGGCCTTCGCGATCGCGGCATCTCCACCGGCCGCCTAGGTGTCGAGGAAACCGCGAAGTTTGTCTTCAGCGACGGCGTCGCGCAGGCCACGCGCGGACTCTCGCTCGTCAGCGGCACGCCCGTGACCGCCGGTTGCCGCACCATCAAAGACGCGCACGAGCTCGCGCTCATGCAGCTGGCGTCGACCGTCACGCTCAAGGCGTACGAAGCGGCGTACCGCGCGCTCGAGGAAGGCATGACCCAGAATGCCTTCGCCGATTTGGTGTCGGCGGCGCACGCGCGCCTCGGCTTCACCGGCGGCGCCGGCGTCCAGGTCGGCGAGTATTCGGCGCTGCCGCACGGCTCGATCCAGCCGCAAATCATCCGCGAGGGGGCCATCCTCCTCATCGATGGCGGCTGCAGCGTCGAAGGCTACGCGTCCGACATCAGCCGCACGTTCGTGCTCGGCAAGGCCACCGACAAGATGAAGCGGGTTTTCGATATCGAGCGCCGCGCGCAGGACGCCGCGCTCGCCGCCGCGCGGCCGGGCGTCGCGTGCGAAGCCGTTGACGCCGCCGCCCGTAAAGTCATCGTCGAGGCCGGCTACGGCCCCGGCTACACCTACTTCACGCACCGCGTCGGCCACGGCATGGGCATGGACGGCCACGAATGGCCGTACCTGACGCGCGGCAACACGCTGCCGCTCGCGCCGGGGATGACCTTCAGCGACGAACCCGGGATTTATCTGCGGGGAGAGTTTGGCGTGCGACTCGAAGACGACATGTACATCACCGACACCGGCGCAAAGCTCTTTACGCCGCAGTCGGAATCGCTCGAGCAGCCGTTCTGAGCGGCTAGGACTTCGGTTGGTCCTTGACGGCGGTCACGAGTGACCACCACTTCGGAAAGTTCACCTTTTCGATCGACACCGGTTCGAGCTCTGCCTGCGCGAGGAAGGCCGGCAGGTCGAGATCGGACTTGAATCCGATGTGCACAGTGGCCGGAGAAATCATCCGCTCCACACGCGACATCAACGGGTTCTGGCTGATGAAGTGGTTGAGGATGATGATGCGGCCGCCAGGGCGGCAGACGCGACGCATCTCGCGCGCGACCTTGACCGGATCGGGCACGACGCTAATCAGGTACGGCGCATAGACGATGTCGAATGAGTTGTCGGCGAACTTCAGATCGGCGGCGTCCATCTGGAGCAGCCGCGCGTTCTTGATGTCCTTGCGGACAATGCGGTCGCGAGCGACCTCGAGCATCGCGTCGGAGAAATCGATCCCCGTCACCGTGCAGTCCTTGGGATAGAGCGACAGGTTGATGCCCGTGCCCACACCAACTTCCAGCACGTGGGTGCCGGGCTGGATGCCCATGCGCTGGATAGCCGTCAGGCGGCCGGGATGGAGTGTCGGGCCAAACGTGAAGTCGTAGAACTTGGCCAGCTTGTCGTAGACGCCTTCGACGAAGGCGTTTTCAACGGCCGCTACAGACAGTTCGCGGCTCGCGAGGTCGCTCCCGGTCGAACGGCCGAGGTCGTCGTCGCGTCGGTTCTTGTTCAGAACAGCCATGCGCTCCCCATAGGTCTGATCACTCTACAGCACTTTCCCGCGGATGCTCTCGGCCGCCGCGACCAGCCCGTCCGTCCCGCTCAACACGAGTCCGGCGACGTGCTCTCGCAGCGCGCCGGCTAGCTCGGTCGCGACTGCCAGCCCCTCGGCTGCGTGCCTGCCCTCCGCCTCCGCCTCTCGCATGCGGGCGACCACCGCGGCCGGCATCCGGACGCCGGGGACTTCGTTTGCAAGAAACTCCGCCTCCCGGCTGTCGGCGAGCACATGCAGTCCTACCAGCACGGGGCGTGCCGCCGCGCGGAGTTGCGGCAACGCCTGGAGGAAGCCGTCGAGGTCGAAGACCGGCGGCACGACCACGAACTCGGCCCCCGCTTCCTGTTTGAATTCGAACCGGCGCTGCTCCTGGTCGGGACTGACCGCGAACGGGTTGAATGCGACGCCGGTCAGAAACGCTGTCGGCCGTCCGATCGTCTGGCCGCCCACGTCGAAGCCGTGGTTGAGGCGCGTCACCATGTTGGTGAGCCCGATCGAGTCGACGTCGAACACGCTGGTCGCGTCGGAGTAATCCCCCTCCCGCGCGGGGTCGCCCGTCACGAGCAGTACGTTGCGCAAGCCGAGCGCATGGGCGCCGAGCAGGTCGGCCTGCATACCGATGAGGTTCCGGTCGCGGCAGGTGTAGTGCAGGAGCGCCTCGGCCCCGGCGCGCTGCTGGATCAGCGCCGCGGCCAGGAGCGCGCTCATGCGGGCCCCGCCTGTGTGGTAATCGGGTACCGAGATGAGGTCGATCCCGCGCGACTTCAGCGCCGTGGCGGTCACGATGAAGTCGTCGGTCTCATAGCCGCGCGGCGGCAGGAGCTCCGCGGCGATCACGAATCGCCCCGCGTCGAATGCGGCAGAGAGCGCCGACTTGTCGCGGGTCGCAACCGCCGGGGCGGTCGGCGACGTCGGGCGGCCCCTGGCGGCGTCGCTGTCGGCGGGAAGGCGCCGCGAGGCGCGGCGGTCGGGCTGAAGCGTGCGCACGGCCTGCCGGATGTGCCGGATGTGATCCGGCGTGGTGCCGCAGCAGCCGCCAACCAGCTTCACGCCGTTGTTGATGAAGCGGCGCGCATATGACGCCATGTACTCGGGGGAGCTGAGATAGATGTTGCGGCCTTCGACGTCGCGCGGCCTCCCTGCGTTCGGCTGCGCCGACAGGCGCAACGGCGTCAATCGGGAGATGCGCTCGAGCGTCTCGAGCATGGCGGCCGGACCAACGCTGCAGTTGAGACCGATCACCGACGCGCCAGCCTGCTCGAGCAGCGGCGCGAACGTCTCGGGCGGCGTGCCGTCCAGCGTGTTGCCGTCTTCTTCGGTCGTCACCTGCGCGACGATGGGCTTGTCGCTGACGCTGCGGACGGCCCGCATCGCGGCCTGAAGCTCGTTGACGTCACGGAACGTCTCGAGCACGAAGAGGTCGACGCCTCCCTCTTCGAGGGCCGCGGCCTGCTCCCGGAAGATCGCCTCGGCCTCATCGGCGCCCATCTTGCCCCACGGCTCGATGCGCACGCCGAGTGGCCCGATCGAGCCCGCGACGTACGCGTACTCGCGTGCCGCGTGCTTCGCGATCCGCGCCCCCTGCAGATTGACGGCGTGCACATCGGCGGCGATTCCGAAGTGCGACAGCTTGATGCGGTTGGCGCCGAACGTGTTGGTCTCGATGACGTCGGCGCCCGCGCGCACATACGCCTGATGCACTTCGGCAACGAGGTCCGGCTGGGCGATGTTGAGCTCGTCGAACGATCGATTGAGGAAGACGCCCCGCTGGTAGAGCATCGTCCCCATCGCGCCGTCGCAAACGAGGACGCGCTCATCGAGCGCTTCGAGGAAAGGCTTCAAATCAGTCCGCGCTCAGGCGCGGGGCGCGGGTGCGGGCTGGCCGGGCACCAGGAGGTCCGCCTTGTCCCACACGAAGTCGTCCTTGCTGTAGACGGCAAGCTCGTAGTCCTTGCCCATGAAGATTGCAGAAACGGGGCAGGCCTCTTCGCAGTAGCCGCAGAAGATGCAGCGCGTCTTGTGAATCTGGTAAATCTTCGCGTATCGCGGGCCCGCCATCACCGAACCGTCGTTCTCGGCCGGCTCGAGGTAAATCGCATCGGCGGGACAGGCCACCGCGCACAAGCCGCACGCCACACACTTTTCCAGCCCGTTCTCGTCGCGCATCAGCACCTGCTTGCCGCGCCACTTCGGGAACATCGGCATCTTTTCGTTCGGATAGTCGATCGTGTTCGCCTTCCGGAACATGTGCTTGAACGTGGTGAGGAAGCCGGTAATCAGGGGCCGAATCATTGCCAGCCGATGATATCAAACCTCGTACAATCCCGGAGTGCGCCAGGGCGTTTCCCTCTCGGCCGAGCAGTTTCTGCTCACGACGCTGATCTTCAAGGTCGCCGTCGTCGCCATCCTGGCGACGATGCTGGCGCGTTTCAGGTTCTTTCGCAGGATTTTGCTGACCGAGCGCCGCGACTGGCCGGAGCGGCTGACGTTTGCAGCCGCCTTCGGCCTGCCGCTGGCCGCCGGCGTCGTCTCGCGCCTGCTGCTCAACTTCTCCGCTGCCGACATCTCCCTCTCCGGCCCGTATCTGGCCGGGCTGATCGCCGGCCCCTACGCCGGCGCCATCGTCGGCGCCCTGGTTGGGCTGCCTGCCGCGGCAGGCGGTGAATGGATCGCGCTCCCGTTCGCGGTCGGCTGCGGGTTTGCGGGCGGCGGCCTGCGGGAGATCTGCCCGAAGGAGGCGATCTGGAACGTGTCGCCGCTGTTCTTCACCACGCTCCACCGGACCGCCTGGCGCCTCGTGCGCCGGTTCTCCGTGGAGTGGCAGATGATCCTGCTTGCGGCCCCCGTCGGTCTCGAGGTGCTCCGCCAGGCGCTGGGCCATCGATTCGGCGCGCATCGCCTGTTCTACCTGCAGCCGTCCCACTGGTGGCTGTGGCTGCTGGTCCTCCTCTCGGCCGTGATGTGCGTCGTCATCCCGATCAAGATCTGGAACACCGCGCGGATCGAGCACCGGCTCCAGGAGCAGGAGAAATTGCTCATGACGGCGCGAGTCGAGGCGCTGCAGAGCCAGATCAATCCGCATTTTCTGTTCAATACGCTGACGTCCATCAGCTCGCTGATCCGATCCGAGCCCGAGACGGCGCGCATCCTGATCGTGAAGCTCTCGGGCCTGCTGCGCCGGCTGCTGCGGGCGCAGGATCACTTCGTGCCGCTCCGCGAGGAGCTCGCGGCGATCGACGAGTATCTCGACATCGAATGCGTGCGGTTCGGGCCGGCGCTTCGCATCCGGAAAGACATCGCCCGCGACACGCTGGAGATCGTGGTACCCAGCATGCTGCTGCAGCCGCTCGTCGAGAATTCCATCAAGCACGGCCTTGCCAAAAAGATCGGCGAAGGGTGCATCACCATACGCAGCCAGCGGCGCGACGGGCACGTGGTCATCGAGGTCGTAGATAATGGTGTCGGGATGTCCGGACCGCAGCTCGACCCGCGCGCCGGCACCGGCATCGGGCTTCGGAACGTCAACGAGCGGTTGCGCGTGATTTATGGCGCGAATTACCAACTGACGCTCGAAAGCGTGCCCGGCCAGGGCACGACTGCCCGCGTCGAAATTCCCGAGCTGGCCGTGTCTGCGTCGGTCTGACCACATGGAGCTGCGAGCCGTGGTGGTGGACGATGAGCAGCTGGCCCGTGAGGAGTTGTGTTTCCTGCTCGGCCAGGCTGGCGGAGTGGAGATTGTCGGGCAGGCCGCCAACGGGGTCGAAGGCCTTCGGCTCGTCGGCGAGCACCAGCCGGACCTGCTGATGCTCGACGTGCAGATGCCGGGGCTCAACGGGTTCGAGGTGGCGCACAGGCTCATGGATGCAGATCTGCTGCCCCATCTGGTGTTCGTCACGGCATACGATCAATACGCGCTCGACGCGTTCAAGGTGAACGCCGTCGACTACCTGCTCAAGCCGGTCGACGCGGCGCGGCTGGAGGAAACGCTGGACCGCATCCGGCGGCGGGTCGAGGCGGAACAGAGGGCGCGGGAGGCGGTCGGGCGCGACGAGCTCGAGCGCGTGCTCCGGGCAGTCGCGGAGCGGCCCAGAGAACAGCCGAGGCAGGATCAGTTCGCCATCAAGACCGGCGAGCGTTTCCTTCTGGTTTCGGCTGACGAGATCGTGCACGCGTCGATGATGGACGACGCGATCGTCGTGGTAACAAACACGGCGTCAGGGACGTCTAACTATCGGACACTGGACGAGTTGTCGGCGCGGCTGGATTCGTCGGTTTTCTGGCGGGTGCATCGGTCGCACCTCGTCAACATCACGAAGATCAAGGAGATAGTGCCCTGGTTCAGCAGGAATTACATCCTCAAGATGAAAGACCCGAAGGGGACCGAGATACCGGTCAGCCGGGCCCAGACCCGGCGGCTTCGGGACTATCTGAGGCTGTAGACCCCTCGTTGTCGCCACGCCCGCTGCCACCGGCAGACGGCGCGCTTCTGCTGCCTGCGGCGCCGGGCGCCTACCACCTGACTCCGGCCGGGCCCGATGTCGAACGCCTGCGGATCGATCGCAAGTCCGCGACCCTCTCGCGGATGGGTGAAGAGTTCGTCACATGGTTCAAGACGCTGGTCTCCGCGCTCGTGTACGCCACGCTGATTGTCACGTTCGGCTTCCAGGTCGCGCGCGTCGAGGGCCAGAGCATGGCGCCGACGCTCGAAGATCAGGACCGCCTGATCGTCAACAAGCTCGCCTACCGGCTGCACGATCCGCGAGTCGACGACATCGTGATGCTCTACTACCCCGTGAACCCGGAGAAGTCGTTCGTCAAGCGCGTCATCGCACAGGAGTTCGACGAGGTCCGCATCACCGACGGCCAGGTGTTCCGCAACGGCGTGCTGGTCGACGACGCGTTCATTCCCGAGGAGTACCGGAGCCACGACGAGTGGGGCCCCAAGACGGTGCCTGAGGGCTACTATTTCGTGATGGGCGACCACCGTAACAACAGCCTCGACAGCCGGCACTGGGACTACGTGCCGAAGAAATACATCATCGGCCGTGTCCAGCTGCGCTGGTGGCCGCTCAGCACCGCACGAGTCTTCTAGCGCATGACCGGCTCGCCCGCCGGAGCCCGGAGGACGAAGACAGACCGCTACACCGAGGTCTCCCGCGTCCTTACGCGCGTCTTCGTCCTCAACCTGATCGTCGCCGTCGCAAAGCTCACCTTCGGCTACGCCACCGGCGCCGTCAGCATCGCCTCCGACGGCTTCCACTCCCTCACCGATTCAGCATCGAACGTCGCGGCGCTCGTCGGCATCCGCGTCGCGCGGCAACCGCCCGATCAGAACCACGCCTACGGCCACCGCAAGTTCGAGACGCTCGCCTCCGGTGCAATCTTCTTCTTCCTCCTGCTCGTGCTCGTCGAAGTCGTGCGTACCGCGCTCGCGCGTTTCAGCGCGGGAGGCGCGCCGGAGGTCACGGCCCTGAGCTTCGGGGTGATGATCGGCACGCTCGTCATCAACCTCGGCGTCGTCGTCTACGAGTCGTCAGCCGCGCGGCGCCTCAAGAGCGAGCTGCTGTTGGCCGACTCGCATCACACGCGCAGCGATGTCTACACGTCGCTGTCGGTAATTGCCGCGCTCGCCGGCGTCACGCTGGGCTATCCCTGGATGGACCCCGCGGCGGCGCTCCTCATCGCCATGTTCATCGGGTGGAGCGGCTGGCAGATCGCGCGCGAGACGTCGCGCGTGCTGTCGGATGCGACCGTGCTCGACGAGGGAGACGTGAGCGCCGTCGTGATGAGCGTCTCGGGCGTGCTCGGCTGCCATCACATCCGCACGCGGGGATCGGCCGATCACGCGTTCCTCGATCTCCACGTCTGGGCGGCGAGAGACATGCGCCTCGAAGACGCGCACGCGCTGTCGCACGTCGTGAAGGACCTGCTGCTGGAGCGATACCCGCAGCTCGCCGATGTGATCATTCACATCGAACCGCCGCCGCGGGGAAATTCAGACCTGGCGAACTAAGAATTAGGATTGCTGTACAGGGCGTCGATGATATCGCGGTATTTTTCCTCGATGACCTTGCGCTTGATCTTCAGCGTCGGTGTGAGCTCGTTGTCGGCCTGCGTGAGCGCGCGTGGCAGGAACGCGAACTTCTTCAGCTTCTCGAACTGGCCCAGTTCGCGATTGACGTCGTCGAGCGACGCCTGAAAGAGCGCCCGTGCGTCGGGACGCGCGAGCAGGGCTCCGGGATCGGTGCCGGGCGGGGCGCCGAGCGCAGCGGCGAGCACGGGGCCGTCGGCGACGAACAGCGCGGCCGGGAATTTGCGCCCCTCCCCAATCACGATCGCTTCGGCCACCACCGGGTGCGACTTGAGCCTGGCCTCGAGCGGCTGCGGCGCGATCTTCTTGCCGCCGGCAGTCACGATCAGATCCTTCTTGCGGTCGGTAATGTGCAGGTAACCGTCCGCATCGATCGAGCCGACGTCTCCGGTGTGGAACCAGCCATCCTTGAGCACGTCGGCCGTATCGGCGGGCTTGTTGTAATAGCCCTGCATGATGTTCGGTCCCCGCACGACGATCTCACCGTCGTCGGCGATGCGCACCTCGACGCCCGGAATGGCCTTGCCAACCGCACCGAACCGGACGGCGCGCATCGGCGTCACCGTGAGGACCGGTGATGTCTCGGTGAGCCCGTACCCTTCCATGATCGTGAGGCCGCAGCCATAGAAGAACTGCCCGATGTGGGCGGGCAGCGGCGCGCTGCCCGACACCAGGAAGCGGATGTTGCCGCCCACCGCGTCGCGCACTTTCGAGAGCACCAGCCTGTCGGCAAGCTTCTCGCCGAGCCCCCGGAGCGTACCGGGCGCGAGGCCCGCCGCGGGGAGTTCGCGCCCGCGCGTCTCGGCGAGCGCCACGGCCCACCGGAACAGGCGCTTCCTGATGCCGGTGGCCGCGTTCCCCTTCTCGAGCACGCGCGAGTAGAGCTTTTCGTAGACGCGGGGCACGGCCGTCATCACGGTCGGCTTGACGAGGAGCAGATCGCGCGAGATGGTGTCCATGCTCTCCGCGAAGATGATCGTCATACCGGAGGCGAGAAACAGGTACGACGCGAGCCGCTCGAACGAGTGACTGAGCGGCAGGAACGACAGGCCGACGTCCCCTTCGCCGATCTCGAGGCAGCTGGTCGTCGCGATGAGGTTGCTCACGAGATTGTCGTGCGTGAGCATCACGCCCTTCGGCTCCCCCGTTGTGCCCGAGGTGTAGATGATCGTGGCCAGATCGCCAGGCTGGACGCGCGACGTCGCGTCGTTGTACTCCTTGACGACGCCCCACCCTTCGCGGATGCGGCTGGCCCCGCGGTCGGCCAGATCCTCGATCGACAGAATGCTGAAGCGATCGGTGGCGGACGACGACGGTCTTGAGGAGCGGCAGACGCGCCGACACCTCCTGGAGCTTGGCTAGCTGCTCGCGCGTCGAGACGACCGCGAACTTCGCGCTGGAGTCACGCAGGATGTACTCGGTTTGGGAGGGCGACAGTGAGGGATAGACGGGCACGTCGACGGCGCCGAGCGTCTGCGCGGCGAGATCGATGTGCAGCCATTCAGGGCGGCTCTCCGAGATGATCGCGAGGCGATCGCCGCGCGTCAGGCCAAGCGCGGCGAGCCCGAGCGCGAGGTCGCGGGTGCGATCGCGAAGCTCGCGGCCGTTGAGCGCGGTGATCGTGCCTGCGACGACGCGGCCCACCAGCCGGGTCGAGGGATAGCGCCCGGCAAACCACTCCGGCAGTCCGGCGAGAGTCGGCGGCAGTCCTTCGAGCGCGCTGGGGCGGCGTTCCATGTGCCGAGGATTCTAATACCCGCGCTGCTTATCCACGACATTCTCGAGCGGCTCGCCCCGTTGCCACCGCTCGAGGTTGCGCGAGAAGAGATCGACGAGCCCTTCCCAGAAGTCCACCCCGAACCCCGCGACGTGGGGCGTGAGAATGACGCCGTCCATGTCCCACAGGGGGCTCGCCGCGGGCAGCGGCTCCGTCTCGAACACATCGAGCGCGGCGCCGCCGGGAGCGCCCGTCCGCAGCGCCTCGGCGAGCGCGGCCTCGTCGACGATTCGGCCGCGGCCGACATTCACGAGGAGCGAACCTCTCTTCATGCGGGCGAGCATCTCGCGGTCGAACAAGTGGTCGGTCTCGGGCGTGTGCGGCGCGGTGATGATC
>JALYRV010000057.1 GCA_030855205.1 Acidobacteriota bacterium
GGTCGCGGCGGCGGACAGGATCGCGAGTGGTACCGCGGCATCCAGGTGCCGACCGGCATGCCCGCGAACTTCACGCGCCGCAACAATACCAACTACATGCAGACCGGCGTGCTCAGCGCGCTGCAGCTCACGGCGATGTTCCCGAACCTCGTGCTCGAGAACTTCTACGTGAAGACGCGCAACTCGATCGCCGCCGGCCTCAACGCCGCGCCGCACGGCTACGTGATTCCGGTGCAGCGCGACATGACGAAGCCCGCGGAGCTCGTCAGGATTCTGCGCCTCCAGGGGATCGAAGTCGGCACGGCCAACGCCGCCATCAAGATAGGCGACGTCACGTACCCCGCCGGTTCGTATGTCATCAAGGGCGGCCAGCCGTATTGGCGGCTCGCGAAGAACCTGCTCGAGAAGCAGGACTTCCCCGATGCCGCGCTGCGCACGTACGACGACAGCGGCTGGACGATGGGGCTGGCGTTCAATGTGGACGTGAAGGAGATTCGGGACAAGACGATTCTCGACGCGCCGACGACCGCGGTCACGAACACCGCGCCGCGCGGCCGCATCACGGGCACGGGCAACGCAGGCCTCGCCGTGGCGCACTTCGGGTCGAACCACATGGTGACGCTGCGCTACAAGCTGCGCACGCTCGCGATGAAGATCGCCGAAGAGCCGTTCAAGGCCGGGGGCACGGACTTCCCCGCCGGCTCGTTCATCATCACGGGACCGGCAGCCGATCTCGCGTCGGCGCGCGCGGCGGTCGAAGCGCTCGGCCTGACCGGCGCCGCCTTCGCCACCGCGCCGTCCGTCCGGAGCCACGACGCGGACGCGCCGCGCGTCGCGATCTACACGCAGTGGTCGCAGACACAGGAGCTCGGCTGGTATCGCCATGCGTTCGATCAGTTCGGCATTCCGTTCGAGCTGATTTACAAGGAGCGGCTCGCGCAGGGAAACCTCAGGGCGCAGTACGACGTGATCGTGATGGCGGCGCAGAACATCACGCGCGCGGCGGTGATGGCGCCGAAGTCGGCCAAGGCGCAGCCCTACATGAACAGCACCGAGTACAAATTCCTGGGCATGTACGGCGCGACACCGGACGCCAGTGGCGGTTTCGGCCAGGCCGGCGTCAGCGCCATTGAGGCGTTCCTCGAGGCGGGCGGCACGCTCGTCACGGCGCACAACGCGTCCCGCTTCCCGATCGAGTTCGGCCTCGCGCGGTCGATCGAGCTCGAGGCGCTGCCCACGGTCAACGCGCAGAAGCCGCTCGTCAGCGCCGACATCGTCAAGACCGATCACCCGATCTTCTACGGCTACGACACGACGACGATCCCGGTGAAGTTCGGGCAGGGGCAGTCGGTGTTCCGCGTGGGCGTGGCGGACGCCGACAAGGTGCTCATCCGGTTTCAGGGCGGCAGTGATTCGGTGCTGAGCGGCCTGATGGTCGGCGCCGATGCGATCCGCAGCCGCGCGTTCGGCGTGGACATTCCACGGGCGCACAACGGCAAGGGACGCGTGATCATGTTCGCCAGTAACCCCGTCTACCGCTGGCAGAACCACGGCGAGTTCAACATGATCTTCAATGCCCTGCTGAACTGGAACGACACGGGGGCGGCTCAGAAGAATTGATTACAGGCCCATGAGCGTCAGGGCTTTCACGCGCCAGTCACTCAGGTGGCTGGCGCGTTTTTCTTGTACCCATGCCTTCGCGTATCTCGCGATGAAGTACATGAGCACCGTCAATGCGAGCACGCCGGCGCAGGACGCCCAGAGCGGGAGCAGGTGGTAGATGGGCTTGGTCAGGTAGCCGTACACGATCTCCACGTGCACCCAGTACACGAACAGCGAGGTCTGGCCGAGCAGCACCAGGGGCTGCCACGCCCCGCCGAAGAGGCGCTCGCTCCAGAGCCACGCGAGGCCGAAGGCCGCCATCAAGATTCCGGCGCGCAGATAGAAGAACGACGGCGAGGTCGTCCAGAAGTGCGAGTTGGGAAAGGGCGACGGCGCGTATGACGCGGCAAAGGCGAAGGCCGCGATGAGCACGCCCATCGCCGTGATGATGCCCACGCGCCACGCTTCCGACGCGCGATCGGCGGCGCGCTCGAGCACGACGCCGATGGCAGCTCCAGCGAACACGAAGGCCGCCCAGGGGAAAAGCGTAAAGCTCGCATAGCCTCCGGCGGGGCGGATGTAGGCTTCGAGCGGATCCGGAATGGCAGAGAGCCAGCCCGCCGCGCGCACGAACGGCGTCGCGAAAGGCAGCACGATGACCGGCACGAGCAGCACGCATGTCTTGCCTGCGGTGCTCGACGCGAGGCCCCACATCCAGCCGGCGGCCGCGATCGACGGGCCCATGATGTTGAGGATGTCCACCTTGAGCAGACTGCGCCAGCGGTAAAACCCGCCCGTCACGTACATCTGCATGCGGAAGATCAGGGCAAGACCGAGAATCTGCCAGCCCCGGCCGGCTACCGCGCGCGCGGCCTCGGCCTGGCTGGCGCCGCGGCGCACGCGCGACGCGGCGGAGAATGCGATGGCGACACCGGCAAGCAGCAGGAAGAGCGGCGCGCCGAAGCCGGCGACGATGTCGCGGATGTAATAGATGACGCTGCCGCGATCCCCGTCGCGGGTCCACGCGTCGGTGCCGTGCGCGGTGAACATGATGAGGACCGCCACGCCGCGGAGCCAGTCGACGTAGGCGCGACGGCCCGCGCTCACTGGATCGTGACGGTCAGCTCGATGTCGGGGTTCATCGAATTCCACGCCGAGCAGTACTTGTCGCGCGACAGCTGCACGGCCCGATCCGTCACCTCGCGCGGCACGCTCCCCGTGATCGTGAACGTGAGATGGACACGAATGAAGCGGCGGGGATCCTCGGCGGCCCGTTCGCCGGAAAAGGCCACGCGCAGCCCCTCGAGCGGGTGCCGGCCTTTCTTCAGCACATGGACGATGTCCATCGCCATGCAGCCGGCAATGCCGTAGCCGAGCGCCTGCATCGGCGAAGGACCGGCCTCGGCGGCTGAGTCGAGCACGATCGCCGGTTCGTCGGGACCGCTGCTGAACCGCAGGTCCCCTTCCCAGGTGAGCGAAACGGTGGTGGGCGGTTTCCTGTCGGCCATGGTTTACGCCGTTTGCGTGTGCTGCGGCTTCCTGACGAGCGCCGAGATGGCGAGCCATGCCATGGGCAGGGCGACGAGCGCGTACGTGAAGTACTGCCCGTAGAAGCCGTCGGGGCCGAACGGCTCGGTCTTCCAGTGCCACCAGTCCGAGTTCGGAATGCCGATGTTCGCTTCCGTCAGTTCATGGAAGCCGTAGATGACCAGCTGCACGACGAACACCGCGAGGAAGACGGCCGTCACCTGGAAGAAGCGCGCGAGATTCACGCGATGGCCGTAGCGCGACCAGAGATACGCGACGAAGGCTGCGACGAGTGTGCCGGCGACCGCTCCGCCGATCAGCTCAGCCGACTGGATGTTGAACAGCAGCGCGTTCATGAGGAGCGCCGTCTCCATCCCTTCGCGCGTGATCATCAGCACGGTGAACGTGAAGACGCCGAAGAACGCCGCGGCGCCGGTCTTCGCGGCGGATGTCGCGAGGCGCCCTTCGATTTCCTTCTTCAGCTTCTTGCCCGTGCGCCACATGTGCACGATCAGGGTGGCGACGCTGACCGCGGCGACAAGCGCGAGCACGCCTTCCCAGAGCGCCTGGTTGCGCGCCTTGGCGAGCAGGAGGCCGGCGCCGACGCTGACCGCAATCGACGCCGCGATGCCCCAGTGCACGGCCGGCAGCAATCCGGCGCGCCCGGTCTTCTTCAGGTACGACAGGCTGATGGCAACAATCAGGAACGCCTCGAGGCCTTCCCGCAGGGTGATCACGAACGCTTGAAGCATGACGTCAGGTGGCTGCTTGTTAGTCGGCGCCGCAGGGCCTTATTGCGACCCAATTGCGACATATCTCAATTAGAGCAACCGAGCATAATCCGTCGAAGTCCGACTGGTCAAGTCGGAGTTTGCTAATTTGCCTTGCCTGCGCGTGAATTCGCACCGCTGATGCGGGATGAGTAGCAGCGCGCCCCGAAGGGCGCCTGGGTTGGCGGTGCGTTGAGTAAGGGGGTCGGCGAGATGCTGCGCGTACACACGACGAGGTGGCCGACGCAGCGAGGTCGATGCGACTCAGAGTGGAAACTATCCCGGCGACATGCGGCCTTGGATACCTGCCCGCGCAGAGAGCCGCGGGCATCGATCCGTTGGTCGCGATGTGAAACGACTAACTAGCGAAAGCCTTACTGACCGGCTTTCCGCACGTTCTCGGCGCGCGGTCCCTTGGGGCCCTGACCGGTCTCGAAAGTGACCGCATCCCCTTCACGCAGCTGATCGAACGGCACAGCGCATGACGACTGGTGGAAGAAGTATTCATTGCCGTCGCCAGCGGCCACAAAGCCGAAGCCCTTGTCGCTGACGAGTCTCTTGACGGTTCCGTTGGTAGATGCCATATCTGTACAGTTTACAAGGGTCAGCGGTTATTTGCTCTATATAAGTAATCAAGCACGACCGTAGCCATCGACCGCATTCCCACACCGAGGGCGTCCTCATCCAGGTCGAAGTGCTCGGTATGGATCATGGCGGTGATGTTCTTCGCCTGGTTCCTGACGCCCAGGAAGTAATAAAACCCCGGGATTCGTTGCTGGAAATAGGCGAAATCCTCGGCCCCCATCTGCGGCGGCGGCGCAACGACCCTGCCTGGGGCGACCGCCTCGAGCGCCGGCATCGACGCCCTGGCCAGGGCCGGGTCGTTGTAGGTGACCGGGGCTCCCTCCTCATATTTCAGGGCATAGGCGGCGCCGTAGCTGGAGGTGATTCCTTTGACGATCGCGTCCATCTTCCCCTTGACGATGGACGGTCCCTCCGTGTCGAGCGACCGCACGGTGCCCGTGAGCGTGACCTCGTCGGCGACGATGTTGAAGCGGTTGCCGCCCTGGATGATGCCGACCGTGACAACGGTCGGTTTCTGCGCGTCGATCTGACGGCTCGGGATGGTCTGCAGCGCCATGATCACCTGCGCGGCGATCGGAACCGGATCGATGCCGGTGTGCGGATAGGCGCCGTGCGTTTTCCGGCCCGTGATCGTGATCGTGAAGCGATCGGAGCTGGCCATCGCGGGCCCGGCATTCGCGCCGATCTGCCCGACGTCGAGCGTCGGCATCACGTGCAGCCCGAAGATGGCGGCAGGCACGGGCGACTCGAACGCCTTGTCGTCGAGCATCCGCAGCGCGCCGGTGCGTCCGCCGTCGGGATCCCCCTCTTCGGCGGGCTGGAAGAGAAACACGATCGTGCCGGGCAGCTCGGTCTTCATGCGGCTGAAGATCTCCGCCGCGCCGAGGCCGATGGCCGTGTGCGCGTCGTGACCGCACGCGTGCTTGACGTTCGGCACGGTCGACTTGTAGGGCACGTCGATCAGCTCGGGGATCGGCAGCGCGTCCATGTCGGCGCGTACCGCGACGACCGGGCCCGGCCGGCCTCCCTTCAGCACGCCGACGACGCCGGTGACGCCGACACCGGTGCGCACCTCGTAGCCGAGTGTTCTGAGCCTGGCTGCGACGAGCGCGGCGGTGCGCGTCTCGCGGAAGCCGAGCTCGGGATGCTGGTGAATGTCGCGGCGGATGGCCACGACCGCCGGCTGCAGATCGCGCGCGGCGCGATCGACCTGTTCGCGGACCGGTGCGGGTACCGCGAGCGTCTGCGCCGAGGCGGCGGCAGCCGCGGACATCACGGCCGCGGCAATGAGGGCGACTCGAAGCGATGGCATAATCCTCCGGGGCCTCATTGTGTCATTCATTAACAGACGCCACGTCATGACCTTCATCCTTTCGGCGGCCGCGGCCGCCACGGCCGGCGCGCAGGGCGCGCAACCGTCGCAGGCACTGCTCGATCGCGCGCGCGCGCTCCAGAAGCAGGCGCCGCTCATCGACGGCCACAACGATTTCCCCTGGGAGGTGCGCGAGAAGTCGGCGGGCGACGTCGATGCGCGCGATCTGAGCAAGCCCGTGCAGGGGCACACCGACATTGCGCGGCTGCGCGCGGGAGGCGTCGGCGCGCAGTTCTGGTCGGTCTATGTGCCGTCGACGCTGCAGGGCCAGGCCGCCGTGACCGCCACGCTCGAACAGATCGACATCGTGCACCGGATGCTGCGCAAGTATCCCGACACGTTCGAGCTTGCGCTCACAGCCGCCGACATCGAGCGCGTGTTCGCGAAAGGCAAGATCGCGTCGCTCATCGGCATGGAAGGGGGGCACTCGATCGACAGCTCGCTCGGCACCCTGCGCATGATGCACAGGCTCGGAGCGCGCTACATGACGCTCACACACTCGCTCAACATCCCGTGGGCGGATTCGGCGACCGACAAGCCGGTGCTCGGCGGGCTTTCGCCGTTCGGTGAGAGTGTCATACGCGAGATGAACTGGCTCGGCATGATGGTGGACCTCAGCCACGTCTCCCCCGACACGATGGCCGACGCGATCCGCGTGAGCGACGCGCCCGTGATCTTCTCCCACTCGTCGGCGAAGGGGATCACCAGCGTGCCGCGCAACGTGCCCGACGACATCCTGCGCACGCTGCCGAAGAAAGACGGCGTCGTGATGATCACCTTCGTCCCGGGCTTCGTGTCGCAGCAGGTGGCCGATCGCAACGCGCGCGAGAATGCCGAAACGGCGCGCCTGCGCGCCGAGACCGGCGCGACCGACGAGAGCGTCGCGAAGGCCATTGCCGCATGGCGCAGCGCCAATCCCGCTCCCGACGCGACGCTCGCCCAGGTCGCCGATCACTTCGATCATGTGCGCAAGGTCGCCGGCATCGATCACGTCGGCATCGGCGGCGACTTCGACGGCATCACCAGCGTGCCCAGAGGGCTGGAAGACGTCTCCACCTATCCCGCGCTGACCGCCGAGCTCCTGCGCCGCGGATACTCGGACGATGACGTGAAGAAGGTGCTCGGGCTCAACGTGCTCCGCGTGATGCGGAAAGTCGAGGAGACCGCCGCGCGCCTCCAGAAGCAGCGCGGCCCGTCGTCTGAAAAAATCAAGTGAGATCGCTTGCCCTGATCCTGCTGGCCGTTCACACGACCATGATGCAGCCGCAGCCAGTCACGATCGTCGCGCTGGGCGATTCCACCACTGCGGGCACGCCGCTCTTCAAGTCGCCGGTCGAAGCGCCCCCCTCGGGTGAAGGGGACGCGACGAGCCAGTTCTCATACTGGCTGATGCAGTCCCATCCCGGGTGGACGGTGCACAACCGCGGCGTCAACGGCGAGCGCAGCGATCAGATCCGCGCGCGCTGGGAACGCGATGTCGCCGCCGACCGCCCCGCCGTCGTCATCATCATTGCCGGCGTCAACGACGTGTACCAGGGGCGCTCGGCCGGACATGTCACGCGCGAGCTGCGCGCGATGTACGACCTCGCCGCCGCCGCGCGCATGCGCGTCGTCGCCGGCAGCATCGTGCCGTACAACACCGCGACGGGCGCGCAGAACGCGGTGATGCACGAGATCAACGCGTGGATTCGCGCCGAAGCCGACGGCGACCCGAATCTCGTGTTCGCCGACACGCGCGCCGCCGTCGCGCGCCCCGGCGAGCCCGACAAACTCAGGTCCTCGCCGGACGGGCTACATCCCGATGCCGACGGCTACAAGCGCATGGCCGGCGTCCTCGAGGAGGCCCTGCGCCGCGTTCTGGGTTCAGCAAGGTTGCGATAGCGTCTCAGAAGAACTTCACTGAATACGTCGCCTTGATCCCGCGTCCCATTTCCAGCGCGAGGTTCTTGATGAACGACGTGTGCAGCCGGTATGGCTCGTTGGTCAGGTTATAGGCCTCGACCGCCACGATGTGCGTGAGGTGCTGCTGGCCGACGATGTAGGTCGCGCCCAGGTTGAAGCGCGCCGAGCCCCGCGTGCTCGTCTCATCGCGGAACACCCGGTTCTGATCCGCCGTGAATACGACCTCAGGTGCGAGTGTTAGGTGGCGCCAGGGAATCTCGAGCTCGAGGCGCCCCTGGAACGGCGGAATGCGCGGCAGGTGCTCTCCCGTGTCGTTCAACGTGGCACGCACGTACCCCAGCCCGGCATTCACGTGCAGCCAGGGCGCGAGCTGCAGGTGCGCCGACGCATCGACGCCTGTGAAGCGGCTGTCCCCCTGTTGGTACGGCGCCACGCGCAGACCTTCGAGCACGGCGCCGGTCACATCGAGGAAGACGAAGTTGCTGATGTCGTAGGTGTAGACGTTGACCTCGCCGCGCCCCTTCGAGCCGCGGCCGCGCAGGCTGACATCGAATCCCAGTGACGTCTCGGTTTCGAGGCGGGGGTTGCCGATCTCGAACGCAAGATTGCCGATGTGCGGGCCGAAGTTGTACAGCTCCTCGAGCGCGGGCGCGCGCGATGCGCGTGACACGTTCGCTACGAGTGCGGCCCCCCTCGTCACGTCCACGTGCACACCGAACGACCCGGAGACTCCGGTGAAATCGCGGTTGCGGGTGGGCGGCGGGCATCCGCCGACGATCGCGATGCAGACCTCCGGCTCTTCTTCGAATCCTGGCCTCGGGTCGACGTCATAGGCGTTGCGCTCCACGCGCAGGCCAAACTGCAGGCGCGCCTTGCCGAAGTCCGCCTCCTCATAGACGAAGCCGGCAACAGATGACTGGCGCGTGGCGGGGGCGAGCGCCTCTTCGCCAATCGCTTCGTAGTCGCGGAAGAACGCCTCGGCGCCAACCTGCCCGCTGAGCCGCCCTCGCGGTTTCTGCTGGAGCTCCGCTCGCACCGTCAGCACGTTGTTGTTGAAGGTCGTGCCGATCGTTTCCGTCCCGTCCTCGACCTCCAGCTCCTTGTGCTGATAGTCGAGCACGCTCATCACGACCTTCGCGCTCTCGACGAAGCCGTTTGCCAGGTTGCGCAACCCGCCGTCGACACGAATCTCGGTCCGCCGCGATTCCAGATCGATGTCGGCTTCGCCTCCTTCGAACGATCCCGCGAACGGCACGCCAAAGCGCGAGCGCTCGACCTTGACGCCAGCACCGAAGAAGCCGCGCGTGCCGTTCCAGCCGAGGCCGCCGCCGCCATTCGCGAGGCGCGTGCCGGAGTTTGCCACGGTGCCTGCCGGCGTGTCGTAGTCGTCAGTGCGGCGCGCACCCGCATTGCCCCAGAACAGCCATGGGCCCGTCCCGTACTGCACCGATCCATTCGCGCCCGCCTGCTCGTTGGCCGTGCCGCCGTCGAACGTCAGGCCTCCGAGCACGCCTTTGAACGGCGCGGTGCGAAACGACTCCTGCGGCGAGATCGCATTGACGACGCCCCCCAGTGCGTTGCTGCCATAGAGCAGCGTGGCAGGCCCTTTCACGACTTCGAGCCGCTGCAAGCTGGCCGGATCGATCGAGGTGCCGTGGTCGCCCGACTGGCTGGACAGATCGCCGGTACGCACGCCGTCCTGCATGATGAGCACGCGATCGCCATCGAAGCCGCGAATGATGGGTCGGGTGTTGCCGGGGCCGAACGACCGCTTGGCGACGCCCCCCTGGCCTTCGAGCACCTCGGCCAGCGTTGCGCCCATCCGCTTCGCGATCTCGACGGTGTCGAGGCTCGCGATCGAATTGAACGACTCGAAGGTGGTCGTCTGCCCGGTCGCGCTGGCGGTGACGACGACTTCCTCGTGCACGCCTTCGATCGACAGCGTGAAGTCGGCGGTTGCCGCCTGCCCGGCAGTCACGGTGACGGACTGGCGCTCGGTCGTCAGATGCTCCCGCTGGGCGATGACCTCGTAGGAACCGGGAGCGACATTCGGAAGCGTGTAGGTGCCGTCATCGGCGGTCGTCACCGTGCGCGCGATGCCGATCACGACAATCTGCGCGCCGTGCACCGGCTCGCCATTCTGATTCAGCACCTTCCCGGTGATGCTGGTGGCCACGGGCGCCGGGCTCTGCGGGACGGGCGGCGGCGTCTGCGCCAATGAGAACTGGGTGGAGACAACGAGGGCGAGCACTGCGGCGGCAACGCGGCAGCGCGTGACGATGTCACGAGTCATTCGAACAACCTCTCTATGCGACTGGATGCGACGGCCGTCCGCGATCGCCAACGAGCGATCACACGGAAACGGCAGGACTAATCGGGGTGGATCAGATCCGTCGGGGCACAGGAGGGCCGCGCGTGAGGCTGGCGAGAAGATCGACGCGCGACAGCGAAGCAGGGCCGGACGAGAGCGGCGCGGAAGAGCGGGCGGACGAGGCGATCGCGACGCCGTCAGGGGCCGCGCCTCGAAGGGAGCGCGTGAGGTGACAGGCCACGCAGTGGTCAACCTCCGCGTCGGGCGCCTGGCGCACGCGGTGCGCCGCATGATCGTGAGGTCCGTCCGACGGCCGCGCGCAGTCCGCGTCGACGGCCGCGTGGCCGAGGATCGCGGGGCCGGCGGACGCGAGCAGCATGCCTGCCGCTGCGAGCCACGCCAGCAAGGCGCGCCGGAAGCTTCCACGACCCATGTCCTCACTATAATCCACGTCATGATCCAGGTGATTCCCGTCCGGACCGTCATCGGCGTCTGCGCCTTTGCAGCCGCGTTTACCACCGCCTCGTCTGCGCAGGACTGGCTCGAGGCCTATCGCGGTCCTGCGTCCGCGCTCATCCGCGAGTCGCAGTCGACCGAGGCGGGCTGGACCCGCCTGGCTGAGCTCACCGACACGTTCGGCCCGCGGCTCAGCGGATCGACGAACCTCGAGCGCGCCATTACCTGGGCCGCGGCGGAGATGAAGAAGGACGGCTTCGACGTGCGCACGGAGCCTGTGATGGTGCCGGTGTGGATTCGCGGCGAAGAGCGGCTCGACATGGTGAAACCGGCCGTGCAGCCGATGGCGCTGCTCGGGCTCGGCGGCAGTGTCGGCACGCCTGACGCCGGCGTGGAAGCACCGGTGCTGGTCGTGCAGTCGTTCGATGACCTCAAGGCGAAAGCCGCACAGGCGCGGGGCCGGATCGTGCTCTTCAACGTGCCGTACACGACGTACGGCGCGACGGTCGTGTATAGATCGACCGGCGCGTCGGAAGCGGCGAAGCTCGGCGCGGTCGCCTCACTCGTGCGCGCGGTCGGACCCGTGGGCCTCCGCACGCCGCACACCGGCGCGCTGAACTATGCGGCGGATGCGCCGCGCATTCCGGCCGCCGCGATTCCGGTCGAGGACGCCGACCGGCTGCAGCGCCTTCAGAACCGCGGCGTCGAGACCGTGCTCCGGCTGCGGATGCAGGCGCGCACCGCAGCCGACGCCCCCTCCTTCAACGTCGTCGGAGAAATTCGCGGGCGCGAGCTTCCGGATGAAGTCATCCTGCTCGGCGGTCACTTCGACTCGTGGGACGTCGGCACCGGCGCATCGGACGATGCGGTGGGCTGCATCGTTACGTGGGAAGCGCTGCGGCTGATCAAGAAGATGGGCCTGCAGCCGCGCCGCACGATTCGCGTCGTTCTCTGGACCAACGAGGAGAACGGGCTTCGCGGCGGCAATGCCTACGCGGAGGCGCACGCCGCGGCGGCCTCGTCGCACGTCCTTGCGCTCGAGTCCGACTCCGGCGTGTTCGAGCCGGCGTCGATCGGCATGACCGGGTCCGATGCGTCGCGCGCGGTCATGACGCGCGTCATGTCGCTGCTCGAGCCGCTGGGCCTCCAGAAGCTCGGGCCGGCCGGCGGAGGGGCCGACATCGGACCGATCGTACAGGCGGGTCAGGTGCCTGCGATGTCGTACAGCGGCGACTCGACGAAGTACTTCACGATTCACCACACGCCGGCCGACACCGTCGACCGGATTGCGAAAGCGGAAATCTCGAAGGCGGCGGCGGCGATTGCCGTCATCGCCTATGTGACGGCTGACATGCCGGTGAGGCTTCCGCGGTGAGCGCCTGGGGTCGCTTTGATACACTCCCGGCGAATCGGAGGATGAGATGAGGAAAACTGTTCTGGGACTGGCGCTGGCCGCGCTGGTTGCCGCACCTATTGCCGCGCAGAATGAGCGCGCTGATCTCGACGCCATCTACAAGATCAAGGCTGAAGGACTCGGAAGCCGCTCGCAGGTGATGGACACCCTGAGCTGGCTGACCGACGTGCACGGGCCGCGCCTCACCAACTCGCCGGGCATGAAGGCCGCCGCCGAATGGACGAAGACGCGCCTGCAGGAGTGGGGCATGTCGAACGTGCAGCTCGCACCGTGGGGACCGTTCGGGCGCGGCTGGGAGAACGAGCGGCTGTCGATCAACATGATCGCACCGCGGCCGTTCGAAGTGCTCGGCTATCCGAAGGCCTGGTCTCCGGGCACGAACGGCCCCGTCACCGCTGACGTCGTGCACGTGACGCTCGATACGGAAGACGATCTCAAGACGGCCGCGGGCACGCTGAAGGGCAAGATCGTCATGATGGCCCCCGCGCGTGACGTCGCTCTGCTGTGGGACGGCGTCGCGAGCCGCTTCACGGATCAGCAGCTCCGGGAGATGCGCGATCTGCCCGTCGCCCCCGCGGGCGGTCGCGGCGGACGCGCCGGCGGCCCGCCTGTCACCGGTGCTGTCAACGCGACGCGCCGCATGGCGTTCCTCGTCGCCGAAGGGGCCGTCGCGATGTTCGAGCCGTCGGCCGCGTCGCGCAGCGACAACGGCTCGATCATCATGGGCGCGGGCCTTCCGGGCCGCGACGCCGGCGCGCCGCCTGCGATCCCGCAGGTCGTGCTCGCCGTCGAGCACTACAACCGCATGGCGCGCGTGCTCGCGAAGAACGTGCCCGTGCAGGTCGTGCTCAACGTCCAGAACAGGTTCCACGACGACCTCAACAGCTACAACGTGATCGCCGAGATCCCGGGCTCTGACAAGAAAGACGAAGTCGTGATGCTGGGCGCGCACTTCGACTCGTGGCACGCGGGCACCGGCGCCGTCGACAACGCATCGGGCTCCGCCGTGATGATGGAGGCGATGCGCATCCTCAAGGCCTCGGGGCTGCCGCTGCGCCGCACCGTCCGGCTCGGGCTGTGGACGGGCGAAGAGCAGGGTCTCATCGGCTCGCGGATGTACGTCACCGAGATGTTCGGCGATCGCGCCACGATGAAGACCACCGGCGCGCACGAGAAGTTCGCCGGCTACTTCAACATGGACAACGGCAGCGGCGCGATTCGCGGCATCTACCTGCAGGGCAACGAAGCCGTGGCGCCGATCTTCGAAGCGTGGATGAAGCCGTTCGAGAACATCGGCATGACCACGCTGACCATCCGCAACACCGGCGGCACCGATCACGGATCGTTCGACGCGATTGGCCTGCCGGGATGGCAGTTCATCCAGGATCCGCTCGACTACGGCACGCGCTCGCACCACACCAACTGGGACGTCTACGAGCGCGCGGTCCCCGCCGACCTGATGAAGAACGCGACGATCATCGCGTCGTTCGTGTATCACACGGCGAACCGCGATCAGTTGCTCCCGCGTAAACCGATGCCGACTCCCCCGCCCGCGGGCGCCGGGCGCGGCGGCCGAGGAGGACAGTAGTCATGACGAAGACATTCACGTCCCGCGCGCTCGCGCTCTCGCTCGCGCTCTCGCTCGCGCTTGCCGGCAGCGGCGCGCTCTATGCGCAGGCTCCCGCCGCGCCACAGGGGCAGCCGCGCGCAGGTGCGCCGCAGGCCGACGGGGGCCTGATCGCCGCGCCGGCTCGGCGCGCCAACGAGGGCTTCGGGCCCTTCAAGACGATGGTGATTCGCGGCGCGATGCTGATCGACGGCACCGGCGCGCCGCCGACCGGGCCGGTCGACATCGTGATCGAAGGCAACCGCATCGCCTCGGTGCGCAGCGCCGGCACGCCGGGCCTGCCGATGCGGCAGAACCGCGCTCCGCAGAATCCGGATCACGAGATTGACGCGCGCGGCATGTACGTCATGCCGGGCTTCATCGACATGCACGTGCACGCCGGGGGCGCGCCGAAGAACGCCGAGGCGGAGTACGCCTACAAGCTCTGGCTCGCGCACGGCGTCACGACGGTGCGCGGCGTGCCGCTCGGCTCCAACACCTTCTCGGTGAGCGAGAAGCAGCGCAGCGCGAAGAACGAGATCGTGGCGCCGCGCATCTTCAACTGCCAGCGGCCCGGCAACGTGCCGACGCCGGACGCGGCGCGCGCCTGGGTGCAGAACGCCGCGAAGACGGGCGTCGACTGTCTGAAGCTCGGCGCCTACGAGCCCGAGATCATGACCGCGCTCAATGACGAGGCGCACAAACAGGGCATGGGCACGACTGCGCATCTGCAGCAGGGGGGCGTCGCGCAGATGGACGCGATGGACGCGGCGCGCGCGGGGCTCGACACCGTGACGCACTTCTACGGCCAGTTCGAATCCCTGCTGAAGGACACGGTCGTGCAGGACTGGCCCGTCGATATGAACGCGGCCGACGAGCAGTGGCGCTTCGGACAGGTCGCGCGGATGTGGAACAAGATCCACGAGCCCGGCAGCCCGGAGTGGAAGGCGTACCTCGAGGAGCACAAGAAGCTCGGCACGGTCTTCGATCCGACGCTCACCATCTACTCCGCCGGCCGCGACGTCATGCGCTTCCGCGCCGCCGAGTGGCACGACAAGTACACGCTGCCCTCGCTGATGGACTTCTACACGCCGAGCCGCGCCGCGCACGGCTCCTATTGGTTCGACTGGACGACGCACGACGAGATCGCCTGGAAGAATTTCTATCAGGTGTGGTTCAGGCTCGTGAACGACTACAAGAAGATGGGCGGCCGCGTCGTCACGGGCTCCGACTCGGGCTTCATCTATCAGACGTACGGCTTCGGCTACATCAACGAACTCGAGATGCTGCAGGAGGCCGGCTTCCATCCGCTCGAAGTGATTCAGGCGGCCACGATGAACGGGATGCTGACGCTCAACGAGCACCGGGCTCAGCCGGTCGGCTTCGGCGTGGTGAAGACCGGCATGCTCGCCGACCTGGTCATCGTCGATCAGAACCCGCTGGCCAATCTGAAGGTGCTCTACGGCACCGGCGCGGTGAAGCTCAACGACGTGACGGGCAAGGTCGAGCGGGTCGGCGGCATCAAGTGGACGATCAAGGACGGCATCGCGTACGACGCGAAGAAGCTGCTCGAAGACGTCGCCGCGATGGTCGCGAGACAGAAGGCCACGACAACCACGAACAGCCAGCGGCGTTAAGCGGGTGAACGCGACAGGGGGATTTTCCGTCCAATCCCTCTGTTCGCGTAATATCACCCACAATGTGGTTTTCGAAGAAGACTCCGCCCGTCCTCGGGGATTTTGAACAGCTCGTCCTGATGGGCGTCCTGCGCCTCGACACCGGAGCGTACGGCGCCGCCATCAGGCAGGAGATCCACGCGCGCTGCGGCCGCGACGTCTCGATCAATGCCGTCTACACGACGCTCGACCGGCTCGAGCGCAAGGGACTCCTGAAGTCGTGGATCGGCGATCCCACGCCTCAACGCGGCGGACGCCGCCGCAAGTTCTACCAGCTGCAACCCGCGGGTCTAGCGGCCATGCGCGGCGCCTATCACGCCTTCACCACCATGGCCGACGGCCTGCAGAAACGCCTGCAGGAAAAATGATGGCGCGACCCCCTCGCCTCGCCGTGTCGCTGCTGCACCGCCGCCTGCCGGCGGAGTGGCGGGACTTCGTGCTGGGCGATCTCTCCGAAGAGTTCGAGTTCCGATCGCAATCCTCGCCTGCCGCCGCCACGCGCTGGTTCTGGTGGCAGACGCTCCGCTGCCTGATCGCGCCGCCGCGGCCGCAGTCTCACTTTCATCCCTCGCGCTCTCGTGGAGATTCCCCCGTGCTCACACTCCTCGCCGACATCCGTTACGCCGTGCGCGTGCTCCTGCGCGCGCCGTCGTTCTCCCTCGCCGTCGTCGCCGTGCTCGCGCTCGGCATCGGCGCCAACACCGCGATCTTCAGCATCGTCAACGGCGTGCTGCTGCGGCCGCTGCCGTTCGCGCAGTCGGATGAGATCGTGCGGCTGTATCACGTGCCGCCGCAGGAGACATTTCCGGGCATGCCCACGTTTGCCGTCTCTCCGGCGAACTTCTATGACTGGAAGCGCGAGGCGAGGCTGTTCGACGGCATGGCGATCTACCGGTTTCGCCAGTTCGCGCTGACAGGCGACGGCCAGGCCCGGGCCGTCATCGCCGGCGCCCTGGGAGCGGACTTCTTCGATGTCGTGCGCACGCAGCCCGCGCTCGGACGCGTGTTCCATGACGACGAAGACACGCCAGGACGGTCGCACGTCGTCATGCTGAGCGACCGTTTCTGGAAAGCGCAGTTCGGCGGGGCGCCGGACGTCATCGGACGCACGCTGACGCTCGATCGAGAGGCGTACACGATTGTCGGTGTCATGCCCGCGCGGTTCTCGTCGATGGCCTGGGGCGCGACCGCAAGAGAGATCTGGGTGCCGCTCGCGTACACGGATGCGGAACGGGCCGTTCGTGAGAATCACAACGCGCAGGTCGTCGCGCGCCTGAAGCCGGGCGTGGATGTCTCGCAGGCGCGGTCGGAGCTGACGGTCATTTCGACGCGTCTCGAGCAGGCATTCCCGAACGACAACGCGGGATGGGGCGCCACGGCGATCCCGCTGCAGGAAGTGGTGGTCGGCGACATCAGGATGTCGCTGCTGATGCTTCTGGGCGCGGTCGTTCTCGTGCTGCTCATCGCGTGCGCCAACGTCGGCAACCTGCTCTTCGCGCGCGCGCTCGCGCGCCGCAAGGAGTTCGCCATCAGGACCGCCATGGGCGCAGGGCGCGCGCGCGTGTTCCAGCAGATGCTCGTCGAAGCCCTGATCCTCGCCTTCGCGGGTGGCGCCCTCGGCCTGATGATCGCCAAGGCCAGCCTCGCCGCCGCGGCTTCCCTGCTCGCGGATCAATTGCCGCGGGCCGATGAAATCTCGGTAGACGGGCGCGTTCTGCTGTTCGTGCTGGGCATGTCGATCGTCACGGGCTTCCTCGCGGGAGCGGTGCCGGCGATGCGCGCGGGCGACGGCGATCTCACAACGGCGTTGAAGGAAGGCGGCCGCCACGACGGCGCCGTCGGCATCCGCACGCGGCGCCTGCTCATCGTCTGCGAAGTCGCGCTGTCGGTCGTGCTACTGATGGGCGCCGGCGTCATGCTGCGCAGCCTCATCTCCCTGCGCGGCGTCGACGCGGGATTCGATCCACGCAGCGTGCTGACGATGAATGTGGCGCTGCCGGAGACGCGATACGACACGCCCGCGAAGACGCGAGCGTTCTTCGACACGGCCCTGCAGCGCATCCGCGCGCTCCCTGGCGTGACCGTGGCCGGCGCGATCGACGACCTGCCGTTGCTCGGCGGCTCGGTGCAGCCGATAGTGCTCGAGGGCAAGGCGGAACTGCTGCCGAAGGATCAGCCGACAGTGGACGTGCGCAAGATCACACCCGGCTATCTTCGGGCCATGAGCATTCCCGTCCTGCGGGGACGTGATGTCGAGGAGCGGGATGCCGAAGCGGTGCTGGTGAGTCGTGCCGCCGCGAAGCTGCTCTGGGGCGAAGGGGATCCCATCGGC
>JALYRV010000231.1 GCA_030855205.1 Acidobacteriota bacterium
CCCTGTGCGCCGCCCGCGTTCTGGCCGCGTCCGCGTCCCCCCTGATTCAGATCCTCAGGCACGGGCTGTCCGAGCGCTGCGAACGTCTCGGCGTTCGGGCGGAAGCGCGTAGCCGCCGCAGGCAGGCGCAGCACGCCGTCGCGACGCGCGATCTCGATGTTGACGTTCGCCGTCATGCCCGGCTTCAGGCGCATGTCCATGTTCGGCGCCTCGATGACCGTTACATACGAGACGACGTTCTGCACGGTGACCGGCTGCAGCCGCACCTGCGAGACGACCCCTTCGAACTGGCCGGTGGGGTAGGCGTCGACGCGGAACGTGACGCGCTGGCCCGGGCGAATCTTGCCGACTTCCGCTTCGTCGATATTGGCGCTCACCTTCATCTTCGTGAGGTCGGCGGCGAGCAGATACAGCACGGGGGCGTTCATGCTCGCCGCGACCGTCTGTCCGGCGTCGACGTTGCGCGAGATGACGAAGCCGTCGATCGGCGCGCGGATGACCGTGTGATTGAGGTTGACCTGCTGCTGGTTCAGGTTTGCCTGCGCCTGCGTGAGGCCGGCGAGTGACGAGCGCAGCGACGCGTCGTTGGACAACACCGCGACATCGGCCGCCTCGACCTCCGTCTGCGGAATCAGCCCACGCTTGCCGAGGTCGCGCGCGCGCTGCTGCTTGACCTTGGCGTCAGCGAGCCCGACACGCAGCCGCTCGAGATCGGCCTGCGCGCGCACCACGTTGGCGCGCTGCTGCTCAATCTGTGTCTGGATGAGCGACGGGTCCAGCCGCGCGATCACTTCACCCTTGCGCACGATCGAGTTGAAGTCCGCGTAGAGCGCCTCCACGGTGCCCGACACCTGCGTGCCGACCTGCACGGTGGTCATCGCCTCGAGCGTGCCGGTCGCGCCGACCGTCTCGACGATATCTCCGCGCGTCACGGTGCCCTTGACGATCTCCGGCTTCTCGTCGGACCCGCGATACTTCGTGAAACCCCATACGCTGGCGCCAATGACGCCGACCGCAACAATAATCAACAACAGCTTTTTGGTCATGATGATCAGGCCTGTCCTGCCTCTGCGGGCTTCGGCGTGCGATGGCGCAGGCCGCTCCAGCCCTCTTCGAACAACGTGTAAACGGTGGGCACGAGCACGAGCGTCACCAGCGTCGAGGCAATGAGCCCTCCGACGACGACGCGGGCAAGGGGCGCCTGCAGCTCGGCGCCTTCGCCGATGCCGAGTGCCATGGGCACGAGACCGAGAATGGTCGCGCCCGAGGTCATGAGAATGGGACGCAGCCGCGTGCGGCCGGCGGTCTCCACCGCGTCGCGCAGCTCCATGCCGTCGCGTCGCCGCAGTATGTTGGTGTAATCGACCAGCAGGATGGCGTTCGACACGACGATGCCGGCGAGCATGATGACCCCGATGTACGCCTGCAGCGAGAACGTGGTGCCGGTGAGCTTGAGCGCGAGCACGACACCGATCGCCGCGACCGGCACCGAGAACATGATGATGAACGGATCGAGGAACGACTCGTACTGCGACGCCATGACGCCGTAGACCAGCAGCACGGCGAGGATCAGCATCGTCTGGAGCTGCTGGAACGCGCGCGCCTGCTCTTCGACTTCGGAGCCGAAGCCGACCGAGAAGTCCGCCGGCATGTCGAGCGACGGGATCTGCGCGTTGACGCGCTTGACCGCTTCGCTGAGGGCCGTTTCGACTTCCGCGCTGACGCGGGCGATGCGCTCCTGATTCTTGCGCTCGATCTGCACGGGGCCGGCCTGCGACTCGACCTGGAGCACGCTGCGCGCGGGTGTCACGCGCCCCTGCGGCGTCTGCACGAGCACGTCGCCGATGTCCTCGATCTCGCCGCGATCCCCCTCGCGGAGGCGGACGACAATCGGGTATTCGTTGCCGCGCTCGCGGAAGAAGGCCGCCTGCGTGCCTGCGACGTTCGTGCGGATGGTGCTGGCGACACTGCTGACGGTCAGGCCGAGCAGCGCGGCTTTCGGGCGGTCGACGCGGATGGCCAGCTCGGGACGGCCTTCGTCGCGCCCGAGACGCACGTCGGTGACGCCTTCGGTGCGCTCCATCATCGTCCGCGTCTGATTCATCAGCCGCTTGGCGTCGTTGAGGTCGTGTCCGCGGATTTCGACGGCGAGACGCGCGTCCGAGAGGCCGCCGAGGATGCGGTTCATCTGCGAGTTGCCGCCCGAGGCGCGCGTGCGGATCACCGTGCCGGGCACGCCCGTGAGCTCGCGGCGCAGATCGGCCGCGACCTGCTCGCTGGAGCGATCGCGCTCGGTCTTCGACACCATGCGCACCGTGACGTTGCCGCGGTTGGAGCCGCCGCCGCCGAAGCCGCCGCCGCCGGCCGACGAGATGATCATCGTGTGCTCGGGCACGGCCGCGCGCACCATGTCTTCGACGCGCACGATGACCGCCTCGGTGCGCTCGATGCGCGAGCCGACGGGCATCTCGATGTCGACCGTGACCTCGCCCTCGTCGGCCTGCGGCATGAGCTCGAAGGTGAGCGTCGGCAGGATCAGCGCGGCGACGACGACCATCGCGGCGCTCGCGCCGAGCACCATCGGCCGGTGATGCAACGCGCGGTGGAGGAAGGCCTTGTAGCCATCGTCGACCGCCTCAAGCATCTTCTCGGTGCGGTTGTACATCGTGCCGATGAGACCCTTGCGCTTCGCCTCTTCCGGCAGCCGGAGCAGCTTCGCGCAGAGCACCGGCACAATGGTGACGGCGACGAAGAGCGACATCACCAGCGAGAACATGACGACGATCGCGAGCTGCTTGAAGAGGATGCTCGAGACGCCGGTGAGGAAGAGCAGCGGCACGAACACGGCGATGTGCGTCAGCGTCGATGCCAGGATGGCAGACCAGACTTCCTCGCTGCCGTCGATCGCAGCCTGCACGCGGCTCTTGCCCATCTCCATGTGGCGGAAGGTGTTCTCGAGCACGACGATCGACGCGTCGACGATCATGCCGATGCCCAGCGCCAGTCCTCCGAACGTCATCGTGTTGAGCGTGTAGCCCGCCCAGTAGAGCAGGGCGAACGTGCCGATGACCGAGATCGGGATCGACAGGCAGATGATGAACGTCGACCGCAGATCGCGCAGGAAGAGGAAGATGATGCCGATGACCAGGAGCGAGCCAATCAGGGCGTGCTCCTTCACGGAGTCGATCGATCGGTGGATGAAGATCGACTGGTCGTCGAGCACCGACAGTTTCACGCCCTTGACCGACGTGTTGATGCGTTCGATCTCGGCGCGCACCGCGTCGGCGATCTCGACCGTGTTCTTGCCCGACTGCTTCGTGACGCGCAGGCGAACGCCCGGCTTGCCGTTGATGCGGGTGAAGGAGCGGAAGTCCTCGGTGCCGTCGTAAACCTCGGCGATGTCGCGCAGATACACCGGCACGCCGTTGGTCGTCTGGATGACCAGGTTGCGGATGTCCTCGAGGGTCTGGAACTGGCCGGCGCTGCGAATCAGGTACGTCGTGTCACCCTCGTCGACCTCGCCGAGCGGCACGTTCTGGTTCTCCGAACGAAGCGTGCTCGTGATGCGGTCGACCGAGAGGTTGAGCGCGGTGATCTTCTCTTTCGAGAGATCGACCTTGATCTGGCGGCGCAGGCCGCCCTCGACCGTGACCGACGCCACGCCCGGCACGCGCTCCATGCGCGGCGACAGGTCGTTGGTCGCGAGCTCGCGCAACGTGACGCGATCGAAGTCACCCTCGACGCCGATGCCCATGATCGGCAGCGAGTTCGCGTCGAACTTGAAGATGGTCGGCGCGTCCGCTTCCTCGGGCATGCGCCCGCGGACGCGATCGACGCGCGTGCGCACTTCGTCGGCCGCTTCGTTGAGATCGGTGCCCCACGCGAAGTTGAGCCGCACGGTGCCCGAACCCTCGGAGGCGGTGGCGTTGATCTGTTCGACGCCCGGCACGGCGGCGACCGCCTGCTCGAGCGGACGCACGATCAGCTCCTCGATCTCGAGAGGGCCGACGCCGGGGTAGCCCACGCGCACCGTGATGCTCGGGAAGCTGACGTCGGGCAGCAGGTCGACGGGCAGACGCGTAAGTGAGATCAGGCCCAGCAGCACCACGACGGCGCTGAGCATGAACATCGTGATCGGGCGCTCGATGGCGGTACGCGGGATACTCACTGGCCCCTCACTGCGGGGGCGGCCTGCGCCGCACCCTGACCCTGGCGGCCGCCAGCGCCCGGGATCACGATGCGGTCGCCGTCACGCAGCGCGCCCGAGCCCGTGGTGACCACGCGCTCGCCCTCGCGGACACCGGCCGTAATCTCGACGTGCGCCGGCGTCTGGATGCCGACTTCGACCTTGCGGAAGCGCGCGTTCTGGCCATCGACCACGTACACGCCGCGCTGGCCGGGCGTTTCGACGATGGCGTTGCGGGGCACGGTCAGCGCGTCGGTCTTCTGCGCCACGCGCAGATCGACGCGCGCGTACATGCCGGGCTTCAGCCGCCGCGTCGGGTTGGCGACTTCGATTTCCATCTGCGCCGTGCGCGTCTGCGGGTCGAATACCGGCGCGACGCGCGCGATGCGGCCGTTGAACTTCTCGCCCGGAAACGCATCGACCTCGACGACGGCCGGCGTGCCGGTCTGCACGCGCTTGACGTCGCGCTCGACCAGGTTCGCCACGAGTCGCACGAGCGTGATGTCGACGACCGAGAACACGGGAGAGCTGGTCGACGCGAACCCGCCGGCATCGAGCAGCCGCTGCGCGACGAAACCATTGACGGGCGAACGGATGATCGTGTTGCCGAGGGTGAGCCGCAGCTCCTGCACGCGCGATTGCGACTGGTTGTTCTGCGCGCGCGCGAGGTCGAGCTGCGCCGAGGCCGCCTGCTGGCGCGCGTCGGCGTCGTCGAGTGTCTGCCGCGGCACGAGCTGCCGCTCGAAGAGGCTGCGCGCGCGGTCCAGGCTGGTCTGCGAGAACTTGAGGTCCGCCTCCCGCTGGCGGATCGTCGCGCGCGAGACTTCGAACGCGGCTTCCGACTGCCGCACCTGCTCGCGGATCTCGTTGTCTTCGATCGTGGCGATGACCTGTCCCTGGCTCACGACGTCGCCGATGCGCGCGCGCACCGATGCGAGGCGGCCGCCGACTTTCGGCACCACCTGCACCGTCGCGTTGCCGACGAG
>JALYRV010000001.1 GCA_030855205.1 Acidobacteriota bacterium
TCGCTCGTCGACGCCGGCATCGCCGCGCAGTTCCTGGTGACGGCGCTCATGTTCGTGGCCTCGGCCGTGATGATCCACGCGTTCGTCACGAGCAACTTCTCGATCAAGTACGTCGACCGCTACTCCGACACCGTGCAGCCCATGTTCTACAAGCTCACGTCGTACTGGGGCGGGCTCGACGGGTCGATCATGTTCTGGGTCACGCTGCTCGCGTCGTTCGGCAGCGTCGCCATCCAGGTCAACCGCGTCCGCTACCGCGAACTCATTCCGTGGGTCACCGCGACGATCGCCGCCGTGCAGATCTTCTTTCTGATCGTCATGGCGGTGCACAACAACCCGTTTGCGACGTATCTCGGCGCGACGCCCGCTGAAGGGCGCGGGCTCAACCCGCTGCTCCAGAACTTCTACATGGCCATCCACCCGCCCCTGCTGTACCTGGGGTTCGTGGGCATGACCATTCCATTCGCGTTCGGCATCGCGGCGCTCGCGTCGGGCCACCTCGACGACGCCTGGCTGCGCGCCGTGCGCCGCTGGACGATGACGGCGTGGCTCTTCCTCACGGTGGGTCTCGCGCTCGGCGGGCTGTGGGCGTACGAAGAGCTGGGCTGGGGCGGCTACTGGGGCTGGGATCCGGTCGAGAACGCCGGCCTGCTGCCCTGGTTCACCGCGACGGCGTTCCTCCATTCCGTGATGGTCCAGGAGCGCCGCGGGATGCTCAAGATCTGGAACGTGTCGCTCGTGATTCTCACGTTCCTGCTCACGATCTTCGGCACCTTCATGACGCGCACCGGCGTCGTGCAGTCGGTACATGCCTTCGGCGAAGACAAAGAGCTGGCCTGGATGTTCACCGCCTTCATGCTGGTGCTGACGGTGGTGTCGTTCGGCCTCGTGATCTACCGCATGCCGCTGCTGCGCTCGCGCAACGAGCTCGACTCGTGGGCGTCGCGCGAGGCCGCGTTCCTCGCCAACAACTGGATTCTGCTCTTCTCGGCGTTCTTCGTGCTCTTCGCGACGATGTTCCCCACGCTGAGCGAGGCGGTGACAGGCGAACGGGTCACCGTCGGGCCGCCGTTCTTCGATCAGTGGATGCTGCCCATCGGTCTCATCCTGCTCGCGCTCACCGGCATCGGCCCCCTGCTCGCGTGGCGCAAGTCGTCGCTGAGCAACATGCGCACGCAGTTCATGTGGCCGTCGCTTGCCGCCATCGTCACGGTCGCGGGCCTCGGCGCGCTCGGCGTGCATTTCTGGGCGAGCGGTCTGTGCTTCGGCCTGTCGGCGTTCACGCTGACGACCATCACGCAGGAGTTCGTGCGCGGCGCGCGCGTGCGGCAGCGGGCGAACGGTACGGACCTCTTCACCTCGCTCGTCGGTCTGTTCGCGCGCGGGCGCCGGCGTTACGCCGGCTACATCGTGCACGTCGGCATTGTCATCATCTTCCTCGGCTTCGCGGGCAACGGCTTCAAGCAGACCGCGCAGAAGGAAGTCCGGCCGGGCGACACGATGACCGTCGGGAGCTTCACGCTGGCGTACGACGCGCTGCGCGTCGCCGAAGATCCGCAGAAGCAGATGATCACCGCGCACGTCCGCGTCAGCAAGGACGGCCAGGCGCTCGGCACGATGGAGCCCGCGCGCTGGTTCTTCCGCGGGCGCGAGGAAGAGCCGACGACGGAGGTCGCGATCCGGCGCGGCTTTGCCGAGGATCTCTACATCGTGCTGGCCGGCTACCAGGCCGCGGACCAGAGCGCGATTCTCGACGTCACCGTCAATCCGCTCGTGAACTGGGTCTGGGCCGGCATCGGCATCATGTTCATCGGCACGATCATCGCGCTGCTGCCCGAGAGCGCGATGGCGTTTGCGGCTGCCAAAGTGCCCGAAGGCGCCGTGACGACGCTGCTGATACTCGGCCTGGCCGGCGGCTTCGGCGTGCCCGTGCGCGCGCAGCACGTGGAGCTGCCGCGCGACCGCTCGCCCGTGCTCGACACGCCGCTCGAGCGCGAGCTGGGGCAGGAGATCATCTGCATGTGCGGCACCTGCGGCCGCAAGCGCATCGGCGAGTGCTTCTGCGGCAAGGCTGCGGAGATGCGCGATGAGGTGACGAAGCTCGTCGCCGAAGGCAAGGGGCGCGACGAGGTCTACGCCTACTTCATGGCGAAGTACGGATCGCAGGAGCCGCTCGCGAAGCCGATCGACAAAGGCTTCAATCGACTGGCGTGGCTCTTCCCGTACCTGATTGGCGTCGCCGGCGCCGCTGTGGCCGGCGGCACCGCGATGCGTTGGAGCCGCCGCCGCGCCGCGGCCGGCGCAGAGGGCCCGCTCCCGGGCGCCGCCGCATCCGATGCCCGCCTGAACACGCGCCTGGACGATGAGCTCGACGAGCTTGACTGACGCGGGCGCACGCGCGATAAAGGTCGCTCCCGCGCATGTGGCGCGAACAGCGTCGGGCCTCAAGCCCTGGCAATTCTTCCTGACGGCCTCGTTCATTGGCGCCGCGGCCGCCGTGTGGCTGTCGTCGCCCGCGTCTCCCGTGGCCCTCGTCTTCATGAGCCTTGCGATTGGCGCGGCGGGCGCCTGTGCCACAGCACTCTACGCGATGCTGTCGGCGCTGGCGGGCAGGTCGGCTCCCGAAGCCGTGGTGAGCGCCAGCGGGCGCGCGGCGCTCGAGCGTGAGAAGCTGCTCGCGGTGCGCGCGCTGAAAGATCTCGAGCAGGATCGCGCGATGGGCAAGGTGAGCCCCGCGGACGCGGCGCCGCTCGAAGCGCGGCTGCGCGAGCGCGCGATCACGATCATGCGCGACCTCGAGACGCGCGAGTCCGTGCGCGTGCGGATCGAGCGCGACCTCGCGGACAGGCAGGCCACAGGCCACAGACGGCAGGCCACAGATCGCCGGCCGCGGGCTACAGGCCGGTGCGGCTGTGGTGCGGTCAACGACGCTGACGCGAGATTCTGCAAAGGCTGCGGAGCGAAGCGCGCATGACGGGCCTCAGGATCGGCTCGGCGCCCGGTGCCCGGTGCTGGGTGCTCATCCTCGTGCTGGGTGCGCTGTCCGGCGTGCCGGCGTATGCGCAGGCGCAGATGCCGGATCCGTCGCAGATGTCGGGCGTGCCGCTGCCGAGCCCCGAATTGCCGGCCGGCACGATCACCGTACGCGTGGTGCGCGGGTCGATTGGCAACAACCTGCCGGGGCAGCGGGTCGCGCTCACCGTCGGCGGGGCGGCGCGCGAAGCGACGACCGACGAGATGGGGCGCGCCACGTTCCCGGGCCTGAACGCGGGCGACCAGGTGCAGGCGTCGGTCTCCGTCGATGGAAAGCGAATCGAGTCGCAGGTGATTACGCTGCCCGCGCAGGGGGGCGTGAGGGTCATGCTGTTCGCGGCTGACGGCGCAACCGCGGCCCGCGAGGCGGAGGACGCGCGCCTGCGCGACGCTCCCGCGGAGCGCGGCCTCGTCGTGCTCGGCGGCGAATCGCGCTTCATCGTCGAGCGCGGCGACGAGTCGCTGAATGTGTTCTACGTGCTCGAGGTCGTCAACACCGCGCGCACGCCCATCGACGCGGGCGGCCCGCTGCTGTTCGATCTTCCGTCAGGCGCGACGGGGATCACGCTGCTCGAAGGATCGACGCCGCAGGCGACGATCGGCGGTTCGCGCGTCACCGTGACCGGGCCTTTCGCGCCGGGCAAGACGTCGCTGCAGGTGGCGTACGAGCTGCCGTATCGCGGCTCGCGCGCGGTCATCGAGCAGCGAATGCCCGCGGCGCTGCCACAGCTCGCCGTCGCGGGTGAGACGTCGGGGCAGGTGACGATGTCATCGTCGCAGTTCACGACGTCGCGTGAGATGAACGCGGACGGCCGCACGTTCCTCGTGGGCAACGGCCCCGGTATTCCCGCCGGCAGTTCGCTGGTGGTGCAGTTCGACAATCTGCCGCATCATGTGCGCTGGCCGCGCTTCGCGGCGCTGGGGCTGGCCGTAGCCATCATGATCTTCGGTCTGGCAGCCGGATGGCGCGGGGGCTCGAAGGCCACGAGCCGCGCCCATCTGATGCAGGCGCGCGACGCGCGGCTCGCCGAGCTCGAGTCGCTCGAGCAGAGCAGGCAGGAAGGGCGCATCGGTCCCGACCACTACGGGCAGGAGCGCGAGCGCGTCATCTCGGCGCTCGAAGACATCTACGGCGCGCTCGATGAGCAGCCAGCCTGAGCACCCCCGCGTCGAAACGCGCGCCCTGTCGCGCCGCTACGGCCGCCACCGGGCGCTCGCCGACGTCTCGCTCACGTGCCGCGGCGGGGAAGCGATTGCGCTGGTGGGCCCGAACGGCGCCGGCAAGTCCACGCTGCTGACGCTGCTGTCGACCCTCGCGCGCCCCACCTCAGGTCAGATTCTCTACGACGGACGGCACGCACAGGCATGTGGGCTCGAGCTGCGGCGCCGGATGGGCGTGCTCGGCCACGACGTGTCGCTCTATCCGGAGCTGACGGCGCGCGAGAACCTCACATTTTTCGCGAAGCTGTTCGGTGTGAGCGATTGCGGCGATCGCGTGCGTGACGCGCTCGCGGCATCCGGCCTCTCCGCGCGCGCCGATGACCCGGCCGGCACGTTCTCGCGCGGCATGCGCCAGCGCCTTGCGATCGAGCGCGCGCTCCTGCATGCCCCCGACGTGCTGCTGTTCGACGAGCCGTTCACAGGTCTGGACGAGCACGCCGCCGAAGCCCTGGTGTGCCGCCTCGAGACGGCGCGCGCGCACGGCGCGTCGGTGATCTTTTCGTCGCACGACTTCGAGCATGCCGAGCGTGTCGCCTCCCGGGTCGCGATGCTCGACGCGGGACGCCTGACGTGGCTCGACGGCACGGGCCCGCTCCGCGATCGCTACCGCGCAGCCGCGGCAGGGGCCCGCGCGTGACCGGCGTGTTCGGCGCCGCGTGGCTCATTGCGCGCAAGGACTTCACGATCGAGGCCCGCAGCCGCGAGATTCTCGCAACCGCCGCGTTCTTTGCCGTGGCCTGCGTGCTCGTCTTCTCGTTCAGCCTCGTGACCGACGGCCGCGCCCCCGACGGCGTGGCCGCCGGTGTGTTCTGGGTGGGCGTGGCCTTCTCCGGGACGCTCAGCCTCGGCCGCCTGTTCGAGCGGGAGCGCGCGCACGACACGCTGCGAACCCTGCTGCTCGCGCCCATCGAACGGCCCGCCGTCTACCTCGGCAAGCTCCTCGCTGTCGTGATGTTGATGTCGGCGATCGCGGCGCTGCTGCTGCCGCTGACAGGACTGTTGTTCGATCAGGCCATCACGGCTGCGGCGCCGGCGCTGGCCGCGGTGATGGGGCTCGGCATTCTCGGCTTCGCCGCAGTCGGCACGCTGTTCGCGGCCATGCTCGGCCGCTCGCGAAGCCGCGACGTGCTCCTGCCCGTGCTGCTCTATCCGATGACCGTGCCGGTGCTGATCGCGGGCGTGCGCGCGACTGCCGCGCTGCTGGAGCCGGCCGGACCGGACTGGGTCACCGCCCGCACATGGATGGGCGTCATGGCCGCCTTCGATGCCGTCTTTCTCACCCTCGCGTTATGGACCTTCGAAGCGGTAATGGAAGAATAGAGGACGATGCTGAATCGGGTTGCCACACCGGCGCTGGCCCTTGCCGCCGTCATGTTCGCCGCGGCGCCTTGGATGATCATGGGCGCGCCCCAGGAATCGACGATGGGGCTCATTCAGAAGATTTTCTATTTCCACGTGCCGGCGGCCTTCACGATGTTCGTGAGCGCCTTCGTCAGCGGCATCGCCGGCGCGATCTACCTGGCCCGCCGCTCGCCGCGGGCCGAGCAGATTTGCGCCGCCGCGGGGGAGCTGGTCGTCGTCTTCGGGGCCATCGTGCTGCTCACCGGGCCCATCTGGGCGCGCAAGGCGTGGGGCGTCTGGTGGCAGTGGGACGCGCGTCTCACAATCACGCTGGTCATGTGGCTGATTTTTGTCGCCTTCCTGTTGCTGCGGAAGTACGGCGGCCCGGGATCGGAGACGCTTGGCGCCGCCGTCGCGCTCTTCGGCATGGCGAACGTGCCGTTCGTCTACTGGTCGGTCAACATCTGGCGCACCGTGCACCCCACGACGAACGTGGTGCCGAGTCTCGTGCCGGGCATGCGCGAGCCGTTCTGGTTCTGCGTGGCCGCGTTTCTGTTGTTGTACGTCGCGCTGCTCGCGGCGCGTGCGAAACTGGAAGAGCAGCGGACGGCGCTCGACGAGCTGCACTTCGAGATAGGAGCTGAATGATGCGAGTCCGGATCCGCGCGATGCTGTGCGCCCTCGTCGTGGTCGTGATCTCGGCGGGCGCACTGCGCGCGCAGGGGGCCGGCGACTTCCAGCCGATCGACGAGAATGCCGTCGCGGCCGAGCAACTGCCGGCCGCGCCGATGGTGATGGCCGCGTACGGACTCGTCTGGCTCGTGCTCGTCGGCTACGTGTGGTCGCTGCGGCGGCGGCAGGCGCGCGTCGAGCTCGAGATGGCCGCGCTTCGCTCGCGCGTCAGCGAACGCCCATGACCCCCGCGCACTTCCTCTTCATTCCGGCCGTGCTCGTGATCGGGATCGTGATCGGCTGGATCCTCGGCGCGCGCGCCGCGGCGGACGCCGAGGCGTCGAAAGCGCGCCGCGCCGGGCGCCGCGCCAGCTAGCTATCGGCCAGCCGAGAGCCTGTCGGCCAGATGCGGGTGCAGCCCCGCCGCGAGAATCCTGCGCTGCGCTTCCTCGATGTCATAGGGCACCCGGAGCAGATGCATGACCCGCGTCTCCGTGTCGATGATGCCGTACGCCGCGCGTGAATCGCCGTCGCGCGGCTGCCCGACGGAACCGGGATTGATCAAGTGGCGCACGCCGTCGCCCAGGTGAATCGTCTCTGCGTCGAGCGGGGTGATCAGCGCGCGATGCGCCGCACGCGTCTCCCGGAAGCCAATCTGCACATGAGTGTGGCCGTAGAGGATCAGCGATGTCTCCGGCAATGTGTCGAGCGCGTGCGCGGCATCGTCGGTGTCGAAGACGTAGTAGTCCTCGTCGAAGGGGGAGCCGTGACAGATGGCCGCGGTGAAGCCGAGCGCTTCGACCGTCAGCGGCCCTTGCGGCAGATCGTGCACGTAGGTGTGCCGGTCGGCGTCGAGCTCGGCGGCCGTCCATTCGACCGCCTGGCGAGCGAGGGCGTGGAAGTCGGTGGCGTCGTCGATACCGGTCGCGACCTTGTCGTGGTTGCCGCGAATCACCGTCGCGTGCCGCAGTGCCCGCACGGCGTCGACGACCGCCCTCGGATCCGCGCCGTAGCCCACGAGATCGCCGAGCACCAGTGCGCGGTCCCATCCGAGACGCGCGGCGTCGGTCAGCACGGCATCGGTCGCCTGGAGGTTCGCGTGCAGGTCGCTGATCACGAGCACGCGCATCAGTACGTCCTTAGCGCGTCGAGCACGCGGTCGGCGATGTCGGCCGCGGGCGCATCGCCGCAGGCCACGCGCACATCCGCCTGCGCGTAGCTCGCCTGCCGCGCGGCGAACAACTGCTCGAACTGTTCGCGGTCGGCCGCCAGCGGACGCCGTCCATCCGACGGCACGCGCGCGATCAGATGCTCGAGCGGCACGTCGAGCCACACGGTGACGCCGTCGAGCCGTATCGCCGCGCGGTTGTCGGGGTCGGCGAACGTGCCGCCGCCGGTGGCGACGACGACGTGGCGGAGGGGCATCACGAGCTTGAGCATCTCACGCTCGAGCGCGCGGAAGTAGAGCTCTCCCTGCCGGGCGAAGATATCGGCGACCGTCCGCCGCTCGCGCGTCTCGATCAACATGTCGATGTCTTCGGCGCGCCACTGCAGGCGCTCCGCGAGATGCGCAGCCACCGTGGTCTTGCCGGCGGCCATGAATCCGACGAGATAGATCTTGTCGGTCGTCACGAGGTGCGGGCGGCAAGCAGGTCGAGAAACCCGGGATACGACACGTCGACGACCGACGCGCCCTCGATATGCGAGCGGCCGGTGCCGAGCGCGGCAATGGCAAACGCCATCGCGAGGCGATGGTCGTCGCGCGCATCGACCGACGCGGCGCGCATCGTGGCCGGGCTGATGGTGAAGCCGTCTTCGAGCTCGTCCGCGCCGGCGCCGAGCGCGCGCAGGCCCGAGACGATTTCGCGAATGCGGTCGCTTTCCTTGACGCGCAGCTCTTTGGCGCCTGTCACGCGCATCCCGCCTCGCCTCGCGGACATTGCGGCGAGCACCGGCAGCTCGTCGATGAGGGACGGCACGTCGGCGGGAGCGATTTCAAAGTACGACGGCGCGCCGTACGCGACGTACACGGTGCCGACCGGCTCGCCCGCGGCCTCATGCGAGAGCTCGATCCGGATGTCGAGGCCGGCCTGTTCGAGCGCCCTGACGAACCCGATACGCCCGGGATTGAGCCCGACGTTTTCTATCGCGATGGCTGAGCCAGGCACGCTGCCGGCCGCCGCGGCCCATGCGGCAGCAGAGGATGGGTCACCTGGCACGGTCAGCTCCCGCCCCTCGAGCCGCTGATGTCCATCGAGGGCGGCGTATCCGGGAGAGGCCTCGACCGTCACGCCAAAGGCCCTCAGCGCGCGCTCGGTATGGTCGCGGCTTGCGGCGGGTTCGACGACCGACGTGCGCCCGCCGGCGTGCAGGCCCGCGAGCAGCACCGCGCTCTTGATCTGGGCGCTCGCCACCGTGCTTTCATGCACAATGGGGCGCAGTGGGCCTCCGGTGATCGTGATCGGCGCGTGGCCGCCGGTTGTGTCGACGGTGGCGCCCATGCGCCGGAGCGGCGCGGCAATGCGCTCCATCGGTCTCTTCGACAGTGAGCCGTCCCCTTCGAGAGTCGACCGGAAGGCGTGGCCCGCCAGGATGCCGGCGAGCAAGCGCATGGTGGTGCCCGAGTTGCCGGCGTCGAGCGTGGCCGAGGGCAGGCGGAGACCCCCGAGACCGGCCCCTTCGATCTCTACGAAAGGCCTGGAGCCGGGCTCCGTGCCGGGGCGTGAATCCCGAGCGCCGGCGAACGTAACGGCGACGCCGAGCGTCTGTAGACACGACAGGGTGGAGCGCACGTCCTGACCGGGCGCGAGGCCGTGAATGCGGCTCCGCCCGTCGGCAAGCGCCGCCAGCATCGCGTAGCGGTGCGAAATAGATTTATCGCCTGGAACCGAGAAGCGGCCGCTGATTGGGCGCACGAGGTATTATTATTCCCCTCCGCATGAGTTTCGACAGCCACGTGGTCCGTCTTCGGATGCACAGCTCGTTTGACATGCTCGATGTCGTGCAGCTCGTCAGCGACCGCCTCTCGGCGGTGGCAGGTTTCGACGAGGACGCCACGCATTGGGTGAGTGTCGCCGTGCGGGAGTCCGTCATCAACGCCATCAAGCACGGCAACCAGGAAGAGGCAGGGAAGTTCGTGACGATCGAGTTCACGTTCACCCCCCGCGACGCCCCCGCCGAGTTCATCATCAGCGTGCGCGACGAAGGGCCCGGCTTCGAGCCTGAAGAGGTCGCCGATCCCCTCGCCCCCGAAAACATGCTGAAGTCGAGCGGCCGGGGCATCTTCTTCATGCGCAGCTTCATGGACGATGTGACGCTGGCGCGGCACCCCGAGGGCGGGATGGAAGTGCGGATGGTCAAGAAGCTCGCGACAGCCGCCTCGTGACGCCCGACCCGCTCCTGTTGTCGACCGCCATCGAGGCCGTGCTCGAGGCAGGCCGCATCCAGCTCGCGCATTTGCGCACCGGCATCCGCGTCGACAAGAAAGGCCTCATCGACATCGTCACCGACGCCGACGTGGCCGTCGAGACGATGTTTCGCGCGCTCATCGCGGAGCGGTTCCCGTCGCACGCCGTCGTGGCCGAGGAGATGGGGCACGGGGGCGCGCACGGGAGCACGCACGAGTGGGTCTTCGACCCGATCGACGGCACCACGAATTTCGCGCACGGCATTCCCTTCTTCTGTTCCTCGCTGGCGCTCGAGATCGACGGCGTGGCGACCGTGGCCGCCATCTATGAGCCCTCGCGACGCGAGCTGTATACGGCGGAGCGGGGCGTCGGTGCGTGGCTCAACGGCGAGCCGCTACGCGTCTCGACCACGGACGCCCTCATCGACTCGGTCGTCTGCACCGGTTTTCCCTATTCGGTGATCGAAGAGCGTGCCGAGCCGGTCGCGCTGTTCGGGCGCTTCCTCGGCGTGTCTCGCGCGGTGCGCCGGTTCGGATCGGCGGCGCTCGATCTGGCGTATGTCGCGGCCGGGCGTCTCGACGGGTTCTATGAGACGCGCCTCAATCGCTGGGACATCGCTGCCGGGGCGTTGATTGTCTCGGAAGCGGGCGGGCGCGTCACGTCGTACGACGGCGGGACCTTCGATTCGAAGTCGGGGCAGGTCCTGGCGAGCAACGGCCGCCTGCACGGTGCGATGCTCGACGTCATCCGCGGGTAGCGACCCCATCGCATGACGCTCGTGGCACCTCGGAAGGACAGCGCGCCCGGCGCGTCCTCGCATTCCCTCTGAAACAGGCCTGTTTCAAGCCCTGCCGCCCGGCAAGCTTCCTGCTCACGCGTTCGTCGGCCGCCTCAGAGCCCGCAGCCGTGAGACGCACGGGGGGACGAGCGGGCGCGCCACACACACATAGGAGCCGTGCGATGGTAAGAAAACCGTTCTGGGTGGGTCTGCTGCTCGTGTTCATGTCGCTGACCGGCGTTGCGCGCGCGCAGGCGCAGGTGACGCAGTCGGTCAACCTCGGGGTGGGCTGGTTCCTGGTCCGTGGTGAAGACAGCCGCGTGGCGGGAGACGTGCTCATCGAGGATCTGCAGTCGCTGTCATTCAAGATTGGCGATTTCAACGGTCCGCTCGTCAACGGCGAGTGGCTGATCGGGTTCGGCGATCGCTTCGAGGTCGGCCTGGGCGCCGGCTTCTACCAGCGCACGGTGCCAAGCGTCTACAACGATGTCGTCGACTCTGACGGCTCCGAGATCGAGCAGGACCTCAAGCTGCGCATCGTGCCCCTGACGGCGACCGTGCGCTTCCTCCCGTTCAACCGCCCCGGCCAGTTCCAGCCGTACATCGGCGCGGGCGTCTCGATGCTCAACTGGAAGTACTCGGAGGTCGGAGAGTTCGTGGACTTCTCGGACGCGTCGATCTTCCGCGACCGCTATCTCGCGAGCGGCAGCACGATCGCGCCCGTCGTACTCGGCGGCATCCGCCTGCCCCTCGACGGCGACGTGTTCGCCGTCAACGGCGAAATCCGGTGGCAGGGAGGCAAAGGGAACATCTCGAGCGACAGCGGCCTGCTCGGCGACAGAATCGACCTCGGCGGGATCTCCGCGCTCATCGGATTCCACGTTCGATTCTAAATGGGTTGATTTGTTGATCTGTTGATCTGCTGGTCTGTTGATTTGAAATCAAACAAGTCCACAAATCAGCAGATCAGCAGATCAACAGATCAATAGATTCTCCGGTAGAGCACCACATTCCCGCCTTCAGCGATCCGTGTCCATGGCGTTTTCAGCTCCGGGTGCTCACGGAAGACCTGCGCGAACGCGTCGCCACCCTCGGCGTATTCCTCGACGAGCAGGAAGCGCGCGTGCAGGGCGGGGTTGCGCAGCGCATCGGGCCAGATCTCGCCGTTGCCTTCGTGCAGGAAGTGCGCGATGTCGAAGCCCTCGCGTCCGAGGTCGTGCATGTAGTGGCCGAGCGAGCCCATGCTGATGAGAATCGGCGAGCCGTCCCAGACCTGTCGCAGCGCCCTCGTCACCGCCGTGCGTCCGCGCTGGCTCGGCTCCTCGCGCCGCGCCTCGACTACCATCGCCGACATGTGATCGAACGGCGCGAGCCCCGGCACGATGAGGAATGCCGCGACGCCTGCCACGATCACGCGCGCGATGGCAGGCGCGAAGCCGATGGCGAATCCGGTGAAGAGGGCGGCCGACGCGACCAGCGGCGTCATGTAGCGGATCCGGAACGGATGGCCCGCATGGAACGCGAGGAACGGCAACGCCGCCATGCCCGCGAGCGCGAGCACGACGAGCAGCGGCCGCTGTTCGCGTGAGGCGGCGCCACGCAGCGCAACCGCGACGAAGCCGAGCGCGCCAAAGCCGGCGAGTGCCGGACTCGACAGCGTTTCGACCCCCTCACGCAGCTGCTCGAACACCAGCCCGATGTCGCCGCGCGCCGGATTGTCTGGGGTGAAGAACCCGCCGGTCACGAACCAGGCGTCGGTGCTCCCTTTGCTGAGCAGGAGAAACGCGGCCACCGCGGCCGCCGGCCACAGCGCGAGCCGCAGCCAGCGATGCAGCGTGCGATCGGGCGACACCGCGATCACCACGAACGCGACTGCCATCGCGGCGCCCGTGAGCGCCCAGCCCTCGTAGCGCGTCAGACAGAGCAGCACGATCGGTACCCCTGCCATCGCGGCCGGCTGCCACGGGTCGCGCAGCCATGCCTCGAGCCGCTCGACGGTGAGAAAGGCGAGCGCGAGCAGCAGCGGCTCGGTCATCGCGGTGGAATGCAGGTAGAGCAGGTTAGCGTTGGTCACGAGCAGCGCTGCGCATGCCGCGCCGGCCAGACGCGATCCGGTCACGCGCTCCAGCAACCGCGCGCACGCGAAGGCCGAGACGCCCATGCTGATGATGGAGATGAGGACCGCACTCGCGCCCGTGCGGTACGCCCAGTCCCACTGCACGGGAATGACGTTGAGGAGGTGGGGAAGCGGCAGCCAGACGGCGCCAATCTGCGCCCAGTTCGGCGTGAGACTGTCGAGCACGCGTCGCGCGACGACAAGATGCGCCCGCGCGTCGTAGTGACTGAGGGCGAGATCGTGGCGCGCGTAGACGATCGCCGCCGCGAGGGCCGCCAGCGCCGCCGCTGCGCCCACGATCGCGGGCCATGTGAGGCGGGCGATCCCACCGGCACGGGGCCGCCGTGTCCCTGACCCGTCGACTATAATCACGCCGTGTTCATTGTACCGAACGCCGCGTGGTGAAACGGATTGAGGCCCTCGCTCTGGGCCTCGGCGCCCCGGGCCTGTTCATCATCGCCTTCCTCGACTCGTCGTTTCTCGCGCTTCCCGAAGTCGCCGACATTTTGATCGTCTGGATGGTCATCGAGCATCCGGGCCGATGGCTCTTGTACGGCGCGATGGCGACGGCCGGATCGCTTGCGGGCTGCTGCGTGCTCTACGAGATCGCCCGCCGCGGCGGCGAGGCATTTCTCCGCAAGCGCATGCGCGAGCATCACGTCACGCGGGGCATGGAGATCTTCGCGCGGTACGGCGTGCTCGCCCTCATCGTCCCGTCGCTGATGCCCCCGCCCGTGCCGTTCAAGCCGTTCGTCCTCATGGCGGGCGTCGCGGGGATGCCGCGCCCGCGGTTCATCGCCGCGCTCGCCCTCGGCAGGGGCGTGCGCTACATCGGCGAGGCGCTGCTCGCCGTGATGTACGGCCGCCAGGCGCTGACCTACCTTCAGGAGCACGTGCCGCAGGTCTCGGCCATGCTGGGGCTCGCGCTCCTGGCCGGCGCCGCCGGGTACTACGCATACCGGAAGTTCGCGCGGAGCAGGTAGAATACGAGCGCAAACGTGGCTCCGCTGCCGGATCTATCCATCGTCATCCCGATTCACAACGAGGCACCCAACCTGCGGGAGCTTCACCGTGAATTCACGCAGGTGCTCACGAGCGCCGGGCGCCCGTACGAGATGCTGCTGGTCGACGATGGCAGCACGGATGAGTCGTTCGAGATTCTCAAGGAGCTGCAGGCGGGTGATCCGCGGCTGCGCGTCATTCAGTTCCGCCGCAATTTCGGCCAGACCGCCGCATTCTCGGCCGGCTTCGCACATGCGCGCGGCCGCTACATCGTCACCGCCGATGGCGATCTGCAGAACGATCCCGCCGACATTCCGGCGATGGTTGCCAAGCTCGAATCCGGCGACGACATCGTCTGCGGATGGCGCAAGGATCGCAAAGACACCTTCATCAACCGGCGCCTGCCGTCGATCATCGCAAACCGGCTTATTTCATGGGCGACGGGCGTGAAGCTTCACGACTACGGCTGCTCGCTGAAGGTCTTCCGGGCGGAAGTGGTCAAGCCGCTGCGGCTGTATGGTGAGATGCACCGCTTCCTGCCGGCGCTGGCGAGCGAGATGGGCGTGCGCGTGTCGGAGTACGTGGTCAACCATCGCGCGCGGCGGTTCGGCACCACGAAGTACGGCATCTCCCGCACGCTTCGCGTCATTCTCGATCTGATGACGGTGAAGTTCCTCTTGAGTTATTCGACGCGCCCGCTGCAGGTGTTCGGGCCGTTCGGATTCATGATGGGCGGGGCCGGCACGCTCGTGTGCGCGTGGGTCGCGTACGAAAAGTATTTTTCGTCGTGGCGTGGAGACCGCACCTGGCTGCTGCTGCTGGGCATCCTGCTCATCTTCGCGGGACTGCAACTCCTGACGCTCGGCCTGCTCGCCGAGCTCCAGTCGCGCACGTACCACGAGTCGCAGAACAAGCCGACGTACGTCATCCGTCAGCTGCTCGAGCCGGGCGACGGCGCGCTGCGCGAAGTCGCGCGGCGGTAATGATGACGCGCCGCGCGCGCCTGATGGCGTCTGTCGTCGCGCTCTCGATTGTCGCGCTCCCATCCGGGTGCCGCCGCGAATCTGCCGCGGCGGAGGGAGCGCAGCCGGCATCATCGGCCCCGTCCGCTTCTCCACGCCAATCCAGCCAGTCAGCGCCGGCTGTCGCGCCGGAGCGCGTGGGCATCAGCGGCACGCGCTTCGTGCTCCCGGGCGGAGCGCCGTTCGTCTGGCGCGGCATCACGGCGTTTCGTCTCGTCGAACAGATTGCGCGCGGTAACGAGCGCGACGCGATCGCGTTCCTCGATTGGGCAGCGGCCAGCCGCATCACGGTCGTGCGCGTGCTGACGCTGGCGCGGCATCTGTTCGAGCTGGAGCCGGCGGCGGGCCTGCAGGCGCTGCCGCGGCTGCTGGAGCTCGCGGCCGCGCGCGGCATGCACGTCGAGATCGTCGCGCTGGCCGACACCGGCGATCTGAAGGTGGATGTCGAGGCCCACCTCACTGCTGTTGGCGCAGTGGCCGCGCGCCATTCGAACGCGTTCGTGGAGATCGCGAACGAGCCGTTTCACCCGACGCAGCACGCGCGACTGCATACGCGCGCGAATCTGACCGGCCTGGCGGCGCTCGTGCCCGGGGAGGTCGTCACGGCGTTCGGCTCCGACGCGCCCGAGTCGAGCGGCGGCGGTGACTACGTCACGGTCCACCTGCCGCGCGGCGAAACGCCCTGGGCGCACGTCACCGCGCTGGCCGTGGGGCGAGCGCTCGTGAATCTCTATCGGCGTCCCGTGGTCAGCGACGAGCCGATGGGCGCGGCCGATGCCGCACAGCCTGGCCGGCGCGACGACTCACCCGAGCGGTTTCGTGCGGCCGCGCTGCTCACCCGGATGACCGGGATGTACGGCACGTTCCACTATGAGGGGGGCCTGCAGGCGCGCGTGGCGAGCGCGACGGAGCAGGCGTGCCTCGACGCCTGGAACGAGGCGTGGACGCTCTTGCCTGAGGGAATCGAGGCGGGGGAGTTCCGTCAGCTCGACCGTGCGAGGGGCGCGGCGTTCGAGTCGCGTCACGCCGGGGAGGTCTGGGTGCTCACGGTCGCCGGGGCGCCGGCCCCCGCGGGCTTGAGCCTCGTGAAGCGCTGGCCCGCGAGCGCGCTCTACGTCTCCCGCCCCTAACGTGCGCTTCCTGTCGTCTGATATCTGGCGGCGATCGCCGCGTAGAACAACTCGGCGATCCGCTGGTTCCCTGCCTGGGTCAGGTGCAGCCCGTCGGGGCCAATCATGTCTTCGCGGATGTGCGGGAAAACGTCGATGAGGATCGCGCCTTCCTCGGCCGCCATCCTGATCAGGTCTTCGTTGTAGCGGACGACGCGTTCGGGTTCGACCTGTTTCCCGCGCCCGGCGACCTGGCGCGGCAGGGTCGCCAGCATCACTGCCGCGCCGCGCGCCTGCGCGTCGCCGATCAGCTCCTCCATCGCTCCCAGAATCACGCCGCGATCCGTCAGCGCGATCAGGTCGTTGGCGCCGTGCATCAGCAGCACGAGCTGCGGCTGGTAGGTTCGCACTGCGTCGAGAAAGCGGGCGCGCGCGCCGCTCGTCGCGACGCGTTCCCCTCCCAGTCCGCCGTTGTAGACGTTGATGGTCTGGGCCGTGTACGTCGTCCGCAGGAGCGACCACAGCTTGAACGGATACGACTGCGCCACGCCGGGCCCCGACGGATCGTGCGTGCCCCAGAACAACGGGGTGCGCTCGCCTTCGGTGAGGCTGTCGCCGAATGCCAGAATCCTCGTGACCCCCAGCGTGGGAGGCGGGGGTGGGGGAGGCGGTGGTGGCGGCGGGGGCGGTGGCGGAGGTGGCGGTGGAGGCTCGCAGCCCGGTGGCGGCTCCGTGCCGCCGCAGCTCGCGGACGCGACGCCGGTCATCAGGAGGCCGACGAGAAGCCATGGCCGGGATTTACGCATCTGCACGGAATATTTGGGGGGCGGCTGCCTGACGCCCGGTCATGGCGCCCAGGTACATGGTATAAAGCGCTCGTTCCTCTGGCAAATCACCTGCACGGTTCCCAGCCTAGGCAGGGCTATGACGGTTACCAAGCTGCTTTCGCTTCCGCGCGCTGCACGCCGGCCCGGCGTGCAATCGGCACACGCTCCGGTCTTCGGGGACGGCGCCCCGGGGTCCGTCGCGTTGTCACGCCCGGCCGTCGCCGATCTCTTCTACCGGGTGCGCTGCGCGATCTTCCGCATGCACGACTTTCAAGTGAAGGTCGTGCCCGGACGCGTCTGTCTCGCCTGCCATCACTGCGGCAAGCGATCGATGGGATGGGAGATGGGTCCGCCCATGGGCGTCGTGCAGCAGACCGCCACCATCGTGCCCGCCGGCACGCGCGCCGCCTCTCTCGATCAGGTGCCCATGCGCATGGCGAAGGTGCTGCACCACGCGTCCCGCGTGCAGCAGAAGCGCGCCGCGGCAAACTGAATCCCCCTGCAATAATGTCCCGTGCTCAACGTCGTCGTCTTTACGGGAGGACGCGGCTCCGAGGTCCTTTCGAAGAGATTGCTCGGCCGCAAGGACGTGTCGTTGACGCTCGTCGTCAATGGCTACGACGATGGCGCGTCGACCGGGGAGGTGCGCCGGTTTCTCGGCGACAGTCTCGGCCCTTCCGATTTCCGCAAGAATGCATCGCGCGTCGCGTCCGCCACGGGCAGCGGATCCGCTGCGCTCGTGGCGCTGGTCGATCGACGGCTGCCGGGCGACGAGGCCGCCGCGCGTGCGGGGTTCGACACGCTGCTGGCCGATGGCGGCCGCAGTGAGGGCCTGTCCGAGGCCGAGGCCGCGTGCGTGCAGCGGCGCCTGCAGGCGTTCGCGCGCGAGCTCACGCGCGCGTTCGCGTTCGCGGATTGCGCCGTCGGCAATGTCGTGTTCGCGGGCGGATTCCTCCTCGCCGGCCGGGCATTCAACGCAGCGGTCGACGACTACGCAGGTCTCCTGGGATTGCCGCCAGGCGTCATCGACAACGTGACGCGCGGCGAGAATGCGTTCCTCGTGGCGATCGATCGCGATGGCGGCGTGCTCGGAACCGAGGAAGACATCGTCGACGCCCGGCGCGAGAATCGTATCGCCGACATCTTCCTGATCGATCGACAGCTGGACGCCGAGGCGTGCGCCGCACTGGCGAAAGACGGAGACGCCGAAACGCGCGGGCACTTCGCCGGGCGCGCAGCCCCCGTCTCGCTCAATCCGCGCGTGGCCGCGAAGATCGACGCCGCCGATCTCATCGTCTATGCGCCCGGCACGCAGTATTCGAGCCTGTTTCCGTCGTACATGACTCCTGGTGTGGGACCGCACATCGCCGGAAACCTGCGCGCGCTGAAGCTGCTGATCACGAACCTCCAGATGGACGCCGAGATCGCGGGCTCGAATGCGGTGGGGCTCGTCGAGCGCGCGCTCTTCTATCTGACGGAGAAAGGGCAGTCCCCGCTGCCCACGCCGTTCCTCATCACGCACTATCTGCTCAACGATCCGAAGCAGGGGGAAACGGACACGCCGTACGTGCCGCTCGGGCAGGTCGATAGTTTCGAGGACCCGCGGCTCGTGCGCATTGGCTTCTACGAGGATGGCGTCACCGGGCGCCACGACGCAGCCAAGGTGCTGAGCCCGTTCGTCGAATCGCTGCTGCGCCAGGCGCCGCGCGTGAGAGTTGGCGTGCTGCTCTATGGCGCGAACTCCGCAAACAAGCTGACGCAGAGCATGCTCGAGATCGCGCGGTCCCAGCCCGCGCAGGCGGATCTCACGATGTTCGCCGCGAGGCCGCCGGGCCTCGCCGACGAGAGTTTCGTGACGCACCTGCCGTTTGCGGTGGAATTTTTCGCGAGCGAAGACGAGGCAGAGCGCGGCGTACGGGCGGCGATCGCGGAGCAGCGGCTCGACTACGTCGTGCTGTTCGAGTCGTCCGGCATGTATCGCGGCGACGATGCGGCAGCGTTGATCCGGTATGTCGAAGGAGGCCGGCTCGATGCGGTGTGGGGCAGCCGCCGCCTCTCAGTGCGCGACATCGACATTTCGTACAGCCAGCGGCGCGCCGAAAGCCCGATGGCTCTCGCGCTCTCGCGCGCGGGCAGCCACGCGCTCAGCCTGAGCTACCTCATGCTGTATGGGCGTTACGTGGCAGACACGCTGTCGGGCGCCCGGGCCATTCGCGCATCCGACGCCGCCGCGGTGCCCGTGCCGCTCACGCACAAACTGGTGAACCAGCATCTTCTCAGCAACCTGATGCGCCGGCGCGCCGAGCTTCTCGAAGTGCCCGTGCAGTTCCTCCCCCTGTCGCACGATCGCGTGCGGCGCACGTCGGCGGGCGAGGGGCTGCGGAGTCTCGGCACCATCCTCCGCGCGCGTCTCGCGCCCCGAGTCCCATGAGGCGCCTGCTCATCATTCCGGCGGCCGGCCGCGGGTCTCGCCTCGACTCCGCCGAGCCGAAGGTGCTCACGCGCGTCGCTGGCCGGCCGATGCTGGATCATCTGGAGCGCCTCTACCGCGGCGTCGTGCACGACGTCGTCGTGGTCGCGCATCCCTCGTTTGCCGCGCGCGTGCGCCAGCGGCTCGCGGCTTTCGGCTGGAAGGCGAGCGTCCTGGAGCAGGCGGAACCGACCGGCATGCTCGACGCGATTCTTCTGGCGCGCCAGGCCGTGCAGCGCGCGCAGCCCGATCGCGTGTGGATTACCTGGTGCGATCAGATCGCCATCCGGCCCGAAACCGTGCAACGCATGATCGCGCTGGAGCGCCGCGACCAGGACGCGGACGTCATCATGCCGACGGCGAGGAGCGCCGATCCCTACACGCATCTGGAGTTCGACGAGGCGGACCATGTCACCCGCTTCCTGCAGCGGCGCGAGGGAGACGCCATGCCGGCGGAAGGGCAGAGCGATGCGGGCTTCTTCAGCCTCTCCCGGCGCGCGTTCCTCGAGGATCTCAGGTGGTTCGCGGGCGCGGCGCAGGAGGGGACGGGCACCGCCGAACGCAATTTCCTGCCGTTCATCGTCGGCCGCCGCGTCGTCGCGTTCCCCTGCGATCCGATCGAGGCCATCGGCGTGAACACGCCCGAAGAGCTGCGCCAGGTCGAGCCCCATATCCGGCCGCGCATCTCGATTGTCATTCCCGCGTTCAACGAGCAACGCTTCATCGGCACGCTGCTCGAACGGATCAAGGCCGTCGACATCGGCGCGCTCGGCTTCGACCGCGAGATCATCGTCGTGGACGACTGCTCGAAAGACGGCACCGCGGCGATCGTGGCGGCCGTCGACGGCGTCACGCTCGTGCGGATGCCCGCCAACGGCGGCAAGGGGCGCGCGGTCCGCGAGGGGATTGCGCGCGCGACAGGGGAGTTCGTCCTGATTCAGGACGCCGATCTCGAGTACGACCCCGAGGACTACAAGCCCATCCTGCAGGCGCTGCGCTCATCCGGTGCGGATATCGTCTACGGCAGCCGCTACCTCAAACGGCCGGGTGCGGGCATCGTGGCGAATCTCATTTCAGGCAAGCACCCGAAGCAGTCGCTGCCGGCGTATCTCGGCGGACAGAGTCTCAGTTTCATCGCACTCGCGTTCACCGGCGCGTACCTCACCGACACCGTCACCGCGCTCAAGCTGTATCCGCGATCGCTGCTGCTCGACATGGGCCTCGAGACATCGGGGTTCGAGCTCGATCACGAGATGACGGCGAAGTCGCTCGCGCGAGGCATGAAGATCGTCGAAGTGCCGATCAGCTATTTCCCGCGAAGCCGCGCCGAAGGCAAGAAGATCGGGCTGAAAGACTGGTTCTGCGCGCTGAAGACGTTCCGCCGTTACGGCAGGCGGCGCGCGGCGACGAACGTCTGACCGAGCCGGTAGGGCACGTGCTGCCGGCCGGCCCCCGCCTTGTTCGCCAGCGTCGACAGCATCCGCAGCGGCGCGCCGAGAATGTCTCCGGCGCGGTGCAGCACGTACCCGAGCTCGAGCCGCTGCGTGTGCGGCCGCGTGTGCATCATCTCGAAGCCATGGGCGCGCAGCATGCGGCGCATCGTGATCTTCGAGAAGTAGTAGAGATGCACGGAGCTGAGGAACGGCCAGGCGCGGCCGAGGAGACGCGCCGAGGGGCTGCCGATGTCCGGGAATGTCAGGATCAGGAACCCTCCGGGCTTTACGAGTGCCCTGGCCCGTTCGAGGATGGCCGACGGCTGCGGCAGGTGCTCGACGACGTCCCAGAGCGTCACGACATCGTAAAACGCGTCCGGGAGATCGTGATCGGTGAGCGGCCCCGGGCGGATGTCGATGCCGTAGTGTGTCTTGCCCCAGTTGGCGAGCCAGCGGTTGGGCTCGCAGCCGTCGACCTGCCACCCGCGCGCGCGCGCGGCCGCGAGAAACGCCCCGCCCGCCGTGCCGATGTCGAACACGCGTCCGGGGCCTCCCGTCAGCGCCTCGATCCGCGCGACCGACGTGCCGAACGTGCGTTCGCGCGCCTCGGCCTGGCTGATGAACGTGGGATCTTCACCCGCGCTGTAGGACTCGACGATGGTGCGGGCCTGGACGCGGGGGCTGACGAACACGAGGCCGCACTCTGCGCAGCGAACGAGGCGATCGACCAGCGGCACGTCGCTCGATGCGCGGAAGATGCGCACGAGATCGGAGGGGGACCGTTCGCCCTCCCGCGCAGGGCGGAGGACGTCGACCTCGGTGCTTCCGCACAGGTCGCATGGGACGTCTTCGAGCAGCAGCGCCGGTTCCTGCATCAACCGCAGATTATCCCACGAGGCGCGGCGGCGGCATCGGGCCGCGGCGGGGTATGGTGTCAGCGCAGCGCGCTGCCGAGCGACGCGGGGCGCGGGCGATTGGCGAGCCACACGTTGCGGTAGATCGTGCCCGCGATCGACGCCGATTCGTTGCCGCTGCGCCCGACGGGCGCGCCGAGATACGCGTAGTGCGGGCTGGGCGCATACGAGCCCTTGGTCGCCGGAAGGCCATAGTCGTACAGCGATCGCCCGTTGATCCCGCCTTCGCGCAGAACCAGCCGGACGGCCGATCCCCACGTGAACTTCCAGTGGTACGGGGTCGCCGGGTTCAACGCAATCACCGACGCGAACCGTCTCTCGGTATCGGGCTCGTACCGCACGTCGAGGTCGTCGGCGTCACCGTAGATCACGCGCCACTGAATCGCGTTGGGCGGAAAGCCCGCCGAACCGCGGTACTGGATGTCGATGCGGTAACGGTTCGTGATGAAGTCGGTCTGGCCCTCCTGCATGCCGAACACCTTGGCTTTGTCGCCGGGGCCATTGGCGCGCAGGCCTTCGACGTCCATGGAGAACTCGCCGCTGGTGATCGTCTGCGGCAGCAGGTACCGGACGTGGCTCTGACCGTCGTTGAGCTGAAGGCCGCGCCCCGGGATGAACGTCGTCGAGCCGATGCGGTCGCCCACGGTCTCGCCGTGAATCAGCGGGTCATAGAGCTCGCCCGGACGGTTGAAGCCGACGAGCTTCGAGCGAAACGTGCCTGTACTCGACCACGGGCCTGTCGTCGTACCCTGGATGGCGCGCGCACGCCAGTAGAAGCGCGTTGTGGGCTGCAGGTCCGACGGCGGCGTCCAGCTCGTGATGCCACTGGGACCTTCCGGCACGGCGGCGCCGCTGATCGTGGCCGCGAAGCCGAGGATCTGCGACGTCGTCGATGCGGTGAAGTTCGTGCTGTCGGAAATCTGGAACTCATATGTGCGCGTGCCCGCCTGATCGGACGTGGCATTGCGCACGGTCAGCGTCGGCCTGAGCGTGCTGAGCTGCTGATCCGCCGTCGGAGACTCGAGCGAGGGCGCGGCGACCGCCGGTACGGGGGCGGGCCCAGGTGCGGTCGGCGGCGTGCTGTCGGAGCACGCCGCGGCAACGACGGTTAGCGCCGCGGCTGCGGCGACAGAGATCCAGGTTTTCACGAAAATCCTCTCGGCGCGCGTCGCGCAGTACGTGCGATCACGGCGACCGGAAGGTTGCAAGAGACGCGCCGAAGATGTCTAAGAATAAATGACCAGCTATCGTGCGACGGCCAGCACGACGGTGCGGCCGTGCGTGTACATCGGCGGGAACAGATCGGGCCGCGCGAGCAGCCGGTCGAGCGCGGCGCCGGTCGGCGCGGCGCGATCTTCCTCGTCTATCCAGAGATAGTCGATGCGCATGGCGCGCGCCTCGGCATGCGCGGCCGCGGGGTCGAGCTCGGTGTAGATCCGATGCACGCGCGCGGAGATCGCGTCGTGACGCGCTTCGGGCAGCAGCGAGATCGGAATCGCCGCGGCCATGCGGCGGCCCGTGAACGTCGGGAGGCCGCTCCAGTTCTGGCGCGCGCGCACGATCGGGTCGAACTGCACGACGGCGTTCTGATCCGTCGCTCTGCGCACCCAGTCGAAGCCCGCCTGCTGCTCGGCCGAGAACGGGATCACCCAGAGGAAGCCCGGCCCCATGCGCCTGTTCTCGAGATCGCGCGCGTTGTACCAGTCGATGGCGGTCGTCGGCACGCCGGCGGCGAAGATGACCGCGGCAAACGTCAGCGCGAGGACGCGGCCCGATCGGTGATAAGCGATCACGAGACCGCGCGCGACGAGCATCGCGATCGTCACGAGGATGATGTTCCCCGCGCGGAAGCCCACCCATGACGACTCGGTGATCGTCACGTAGTGCATCAGCAGCAGCCCGAGCACCAGCGCCGCAAGCGCGGGCACGACAGGCCCGAGCGGCACATGCCGCGAGGGCAGGAGCCCGATCGCGGCGGGAATCAGGACGCCGCCAAGCGACAGGAACAGCGACGTCAACGGCGCCTTGCGCGCGTACTCGTGCAAGCCGAACGACAGCGCCTCCGCGCCGGCGCTCATGCCCGCGAAGAAGCACCACCACAAGGCGATGCCGACCGGCAGCACCGCCAATACCGACGGGAGGGCCTGAGACAGGGTCAGCCGCCGCGACACCAGATCCCACACCGTTGTCAGGCCGTACACGGCGCAGAAGATCGCGCCGAGCAAGGGGTTGAAGATCAGCGACAGCGCGAGGGTGAGGCCGGTCACGAGCGCGAGCGGGATGGTCACGATCTGCCCGCGGCTGGCGATGAGGACCGAGATGAGGCCGGTGGCGCACGACATCGAGTGCTGCGGCGTCCACCACATCGCGCGCGGCAGGTTGTCGACGCGGAGCCCCTGGATTGTCGCGGCCCAGCGGCTCATCGCGTCGATGTTGAGATCGCGCAGGTAGTCGAGCGTGCGCCCCGTGTGCCGCAGATCGTTGAGCGCGTAGAGTCCCTCGAAGCTCGGCGCGAGCAGGGCGATCGCGGCCGCCGTCATTGCCGCCCACCGGCGACCCGTCGCGACCCACGCCGCCAGATAGATCATCGAGAGCAGCAGCATCGCCGTGAGCATCGCGTGAATCTTCAGCGTGCCTTCGAAATCGGCGTGGCTCGGTCCCCCTTCGCCGCGCGTGGCGATGACGGCCGCCGGCAGGAAGTACGTCCAGTAGTAGTGGAGCGGCTCGTCGGCGAGATAGGGATTGCGCAGATCCGGTTCGAAGCGCGCCAGCTCGCGCGTGAGCGCCATGTGCCACACGAAATCGGCGGTGAAGTACGCGCGATAGTGGCGCGTGCCGGCCTCGTCGCGCTCGCCCGCGCGGGCGAACGGCGCGCCGACGAGGATCGGCACGAGGTGTAGCACCAGCAGCAGCGCCGCGGCGTCGCGCGTCGTCCATTCGGGCAGCGTGATGAGCGGCGTGCGCGTGAATCCCTTGCAGAGGCTGCGCGCGCCGTTGGCCAGCAGCAGCACCATGACCCACGCGAAGAAGAACGCCGCGGGCCGCGCGGCGCCCAGCTCGATCGGCAGCCAGAAGGCGAACGCCATCAGGCCGTAGCCGATGAGCGCGCCCGCCACGTACGACGCGGCCTGTCCCGGCCCGAAGAGCGCGAAGCCCAGCGTGAGGCCGGGCACGACGCTGACATAGAAGAGCAGGACCGTCAGCATGCCGCCGGTGCCGCCGAAGATCCACGCCAGGCCGAACACCGAGGCCGCGAGGGTCGCGCGAAGGGGGAGTGTCATCATTGCTGCGGGGCGCGCTGGCCCGGCGTGCCGGACAGCGCGTAGAGGAACGCTCCTGGAATGTTGCCGACGATGCCGAGCGCCACGAAGAGCACCGAGAGGGCGAAGGCATTATCTGCCGGCACGCCTGCGCGCGCGAACGCCCAGACGAACGTGGCCTGACTGGTGCCGATGCCGTTGACGGTGATGGGAAGCAGCATCACGAGCAGAATCAGAGGGACAAAGGCGAAGTAGGCGCCGGCGGGCGCGGCGATTCCGAGCGATAAGCCTAGCAGCCACGCCTGCAGGATGCGAAGCGCCTGCACCGCGGTCGATGCCGAGAGCACGCCGAGCAGTGTGCCGCGGTGACCGCGATACGCCTGGAGCGCGCCGAAGAGCCGGTCGAACGGCCGGTGCAGCCGGCTCGCGCCCGCGCCGTGAATGGCGCGAAGGAACAGGGCCGCGGCCTGAGGGCTGAAGATGAACGCCAACCCCGCCAGACAGGCGCCCACCGTGATCAGCAGTCCGATCCACACCACACGCTCGCCGAGCATCTCGGGCGCGAGCAGTAGGCCCGCGGCCGCCGCGAACACGATCCCGATCACGCCGAGCAGACGATCCATCAGCACCGACGCGAAGCTCTGATGCGACGGGACACCCGTGCGGGCGAGGCTCCACGCGCGCACGGCATCGCCGCCGACGCTGGCCGGCAGGAACGTGCCGAGGAACGTGCTGACGAAGAAGATGCGGAAGAGGGACGCGAGCGGGGGGCGCGTGCCGTCGGTGACCGGTGCGAGCAAGGCGATCCAGCGCCATGCCATCAGCGCGCGGTCGAGGAGCACGAGCAGCACGGCGGCCCCAATCCAGGGCCATCGCACGCCCGCGAGCGCGCGGCCGACGGCGCCCGGATCGCTGTACCAGAGCAGCAGCGCAAAGAGCCCTGCCGCGATCAGAAGGCGCAGGGCCCGCGCGGCTGGATTCACCGCACCGGCTGGGGAAGGGTCGCGAGGTGCCGCGACGGGTCGTGCTTGACCCGATAGGCGCGGCGCAGGAACTTCACGTAGGGGAAGACCTGTTTCATCGCGCCGACGTTGACCTGGCACGGGCTCAGGCACGTCGCGCACGTGTCGTGCTTCATCTGCTCACGGTGCGCGATGTTGCCCGCGTCGTAGTAGATGCTCTCGACCTTCGACTCGAGCACGTTGCCGAGCTTCTTCGAGTTCTCGCAGTAGAACAGGTCGCCGTTCGGATTGAGCAGCAGGCCCTGCCGCTGAAACGGACACGGCATCGTGCGGTGATAGCCGTTGGCAATCATGTCGGCGTAGTGCAGGTACATGAACGCCTGGCCGCTCAGCACGGACTCCTCGGCCACGCGGTCGAGGAAGAACTTCTTCATGAACTCTTCTTCGCGCGTCTTGAAGCCGACCGTTTCCTCGAGATGCTTGTTGTGCAGCATCGCGTCGGTGAACCGGAGCATGTTGAACACGACGTCGAGCTTCTTGGTGCGCGCCCACGCGAGGATGTTTTCGGCGTCCTCGAGGTTCTGCTTGAAGATCGTCGCCGCGATGCCGAACTGGAAGTGCGGGTGCTTTTCGGCCAGCGCCTGCATGGCTTCGATCGTCTTGCCCGCCTTGTCGAACGCGTTCTTGACATTGCGGACCTGGCTGTGCGTTTCACCGATGCCGTCGAGCGACACGCGCACGCTCAGCAGCAGGTTGTGCTGCCCGCAGAATTCGACGATGCGTGCGAGCATCGGAATGGCGCGGTGATGGGTGAGCCCCGTCGTGTTGATACCGATCTTGCGCATGCGCGGCAAACGCTTCTGGAACAGCTCCACCATCTCCGGCAGATCGTTTCTCGTCGTCGGTTCGCCGCCGGAGATGTTGAGATTCTCGACGTTGCTCCAGAACGGGTTGTCGAAGACGTGGTCGACCTGCGCGAGCGTCATGTCCGACTTGCGGTCACCGAACTTCCAGTTGTTGCACATCTCGCACTTCGCGTCGCAGACCCAGGTGCAGTTATAGATGAGCACCGTGGGCTTGATCGTCGTGACGTGCGCGAGCGCACCTGTGACCAGGTCGCGCGGAATACCCGCGGCATTCCTGGCCAGGTACTTCAGCCGGAAGGAGGATGTGGACATCGGAACCTGTTGATTATAACAGGGTCACCAGACAGGATGGCACCCCGCCCGGAGTGCCCCGGCTACCAATGTTTTTGCGGTAATAAAGGTATCGAGCGACAATGGGTGGCCCGCACTCGCGGGACTAACTTTTAAGGAAGAGGTCGCATGAAGTCGTCGTGGTATGCAGCATTGGCGGTGGTGGTGAGCGTGGCGTCGGTCGGATGCAGCGGGTCGGGTGGCACGCGCACCGTTCCGACGTCCCCGGGGTCTTCGGCGCTGAGCGCGCCCACGTTGCAGGGGCCGATCAACGACGCGCAGCTCGATACGTTTCGTCCCGTTCTCACCGTGACGAACGCGACGTCATCTGAGAGCGGCGCGCGAACGTACGAGTTCCAGATCTCCGATCGGGCCGATTTCCTCACCACGGTCGTCTCCCAGGCCGGGATCGCCGAAGGCGGCGGTACGACCACGTTTACGCCGGGCGCGGATCTGCCCGCGTCGGCCCAGCTGCACTGGCGCGCACGCGCGCAGCAGGGCACCATCGTGTCCGCGTGGTCGGGCACCGGGCTGTTCCGCACGAAACTCGGCGGCTACAACCGTGCAGGCGCCTTGTTCGATCCGCTGACGAACGGTCAGACGATTGGCACGCGCTCGGGCAGCACGACGTTCCAGGGCGCGCAGGGCCTCCGCGTCGACAACAACACCTCATGGGTGAGGTACCAACTCGCGCAGACGCTGACGAGCGGCGAGATTTCAGTGGAGGTGTCGGGCCTCGCCCCGAACCACCCCGGCGAGAAGTCGCGCATTTTCTCGATGTCGGACGCCACGCCGCGGCTCTTCGACAGCCCCTACCTGTTCAACGTGCAGTACCGCGGCCTCAACGGCAATCCGAACAACGCGATTTCGTTCAAGCTGCTGAACGGTGGAGAGGCGTTCAAGTTCGAGCCGGACATCACCCAGCGCACTGCCGGCATCCGGGCCCTCAATCCAGCGACGGTGTATCTGTGGACGGCGACTTGGGGAAGCACCTTCCGCCTGACCGTCCGCGAGGGGGGCGCGACCGGCCCGGTCATCTATGACCTGTCGATGCCGACGTCGGGCACCTACAACCCGGTGCCGCACATCGTGTATCTGGGGGCCACGGACGCCAACATCGAATCGGGATCCTGGCCGGGTGCGATTTATCGCAACCTGTGGGTCGGCAGCGGCCCGCGTCCGTCGACGCTCAGCTCGGTTCGCAAGTAGGTCTCGCGCAGGCAAGAACGAAAAAAGGGGCGGAGCGCTTCGTGCGCTCCGCCCCTTTTTGTGTCTGTAGCGAACTGGCTTATTCCGGGCGGCCGATGATCGCCGGGAACAGCGGACGCGAGTTGCCCGAGATCCAGACGTTCTTGACCGTCTGGCCGGGGTGCGTCTGGTTGATCACGCCTGCGCGGGTCGGCGGCGCGCCGATGTAGACGCAGTGCGGAATCGGGCGGTACGCGTGGCCCGACGTGGCGAGCGTCTCTGCGTAGACGAGCGAACCGTTCGGGCCGCTGTTGCGGATTTCAAAGCCGGCCGAGCCGTCGCGCCAGGACATCTTGAAGAAATACCAGTCGGTCCGGTTCCAGACGATCCGCGGACGGCCGGAGTCGCGAATGCGATGGGCCTCTTCACGCGCGTCGCCCGTGATGACGCGATACTGAATGGCTCCCGGGATGGGGTAAATACTGCCGCGCACTTCGAGCGACATCCGGTAGTCGTTGTCGGTGACGTCGTCGCCGCAAATTTCGCCCATCGACATGACCTTCGACTTGTCGCCAGGATTCCCTTCGTCGACGTTGGTGGCCATGAACGAGAACTCACCCTGCGTGAGCGGGGTGGCCAGGGCATACGCGACGTAGCCAGTGCCATCGTTCATACGGAGGCCGATGCCAGGGAGGAACGAGACGCTGCCGCCCACCTGGCCGACGGTCTTGCCGTCGTTGAGCAGGTCGAGGACTTCGTTGCCCCTTATGAACGAGCCTGCGGGGGTCTTGAACGCAGCGGCGGCTGACCACGGACCGAATGCGCCTGCGTATTCCGCGCGCGCGCGCCAGGTGTGGGCGGTGTCAAATGCCAACGAGCCTCCGACCGGGATGGTCGTCTGCGAGCCCGAGCCGGCTGCCTGCGTGCCGGTCAGTACCGTCGTGCCGGCCGCGTTGCGGATCTCGTAGCGGTAAGTGACAGGGAAGCTGGCGTACTGGCCAGTCACATTCCCGAGCACCAGAATCACCCCGACTTCGGCACGTGCGCCGTTGACCGGCGATACGGGCGAGGGCGCGGCGATCTTGAGGGTTTCACCGGCCGGCCCTGCGGCTCCCGACCCGGGCACTGCGGCGTTCGGCGAGATCGGGTTACCGGTGTTGCTGCAGGCCACCGTGACCGCAAGCGCACACACGGCGCCGAAGACGGCGTACTTGTGTCGGTACATTTAAAACTACTCCAAAATGTTGAGGTTGCTGGTGTTGCGGGCTGGGAGCCGCGCACAGAAAGACTACCCTATCTCGCTGATCCCCATCAAGCAGAACCGTGCAATTGCGTGTTACCATGCCGCCAACGCGCCGAGCCGGCGCGGCTCCCAGACATCGCAAACCGGGGTTGTCAGGTCAATGAAAGAGGAGAGGAATGTTTTTTAGACGAATTGCAGTGCTGGTGTGTGGATTCGTAGTCTCAACGTCCACGCCGGCGCTCGCCCAGATGGCGTGGACGGAGAAGGGGTTCGCCGCGCTGTCGACCGGTGTCCAGATTGGCACCTCGGACGTCAGCAACACTCAGTCCTTCGACCTGTACGGCGAAACCGCGACGCTCTCGAGCGCGCAGGACATCAAGGGCGGTCTGTTCTTCGACGGCCAGTTCGGCTATCGCGTGTGGCGCAATCTCGCCGTGGGCGTGGGCGTGACGTTCCTCCAGGGCAAGTCCGAGGCCGGCGTCACGGCCAGCGTACCCGACCCCATCTTCACCGACAGGAACCGTACGACATCCGTGACGGCCACCGACCTCACGCGCCGTGAAATCTGGTACGCCGCGCAGCTGACCTGGGTCATGCCGCTCACTGACAAGATCGACGTCTTCTTCACCGGCGGCCCGGCCATGGTGCAGGTCCAGCAGGAGCTGCCCACAAGCGGCACGGTCACCGAGCCCGGTCCGTCGCTGTCGGACGTGACGGTCACGAACTACAACAAGAACGGCCTCGGATTCGTCGTCGGCGCCGACGTGCGCTACATGATCACGCCGCGCTTCGGTGTCGGCGCGCTGGCGAAGTTCTCGGCGGCGACCGTGGAGATTGTCGAAGGCGCCAAGAGCGACGCCGGCGGCTTCCAGATCGGCGGCGGCGTTCGGATCAAGTTCTAAGCAGCCCCTCGGTCCTTCGAATGGCCGGCTCGCGCCGGCCATTCGCTTTTAAAGGTCAAAGGGGAAAGGGCACAGGGCAAAGGGGACGAAGGGCAAAGGGCAAGGGGTGGACGAAGGGGACAGGGGCTCTGCCCTGTGCCCTTTCCCCCCTGCCCTTAAACACGTATGGCCGGCAGATGCCGGCCATACGTGTTGTCGTCGTCGCTGGAACTTGTCTATTGCTGGATGCAGGTGCGCACGAGCACGTGGTCTGCGGAAACCGGCACGAAGACGGGGCGCTGGGCGCCGTCGGAGTCGCTGAGGACGTCCCACTGGCGCTGGCCGCTGCCGTTGCCCGAGCAGAGGATGTCGCACGAGTAACCGTTGCAGTTGTAGCCGCCCGGCTTCACGAGAATGCCGAAGGGCGCGCCCGAAATACCGGCCGCGTTGAGGTCCTTCGCGCTCTGGCTGAGAAAGGCCACCACCTGCGTGGGCTGCATGAACCCGGTGTAGCGGTTGCGGTTGCAGGTCATGATGGCGTCGCCGCTGGCAAGCACACATGAGCCGCCGGTCGGTGTCGGACCAGGCGCGGGGCCCGGCGTTGGCGCAGGCGCGGCGCCTGTGCGAAAGCTCTCGGTTGGCGACCACGGGCCGACCGTGTCGCCGTCGGAGATGCGCGCACGCCAGTAGTAGGTCGTCGCGTAGGACAACTGACCGGGCACCACGAGTTTGGTTTCGCCGCTCTGCTGCGCGGCCTCTTCGTTGATGATCACGTTCGAGAACGACGAGTTGCTGGACACCTGGAAGAGATAAAACGCCTGCGCCACAGGACCCTGCGCGCTGCCATTGCCCACACGGAGCTCGGGGCGAACCTCGACGAGCGCGTTTGCGACGGGTGAGCGCGGCGTCGGCGCGCCGAATTCCGCAGGCATCAGCACCTGAAAGCCGGACGGGTCGGACCAGGGGCTCGTGTTCGCGCCGTCATCAGCCATCACGCGCCAGAAATACTGGCGGCCCGGCTGCAGACGGTCCGGCATGCGGAACCGCGTCTGGCCGCCTTCGGCCGGGTCGATGCCGTCGCGCGACCAGACGACCTGCGAGAAGTTGCCGTCGGTGGCAATCTGCATGCGCATCTTGTACGCGCGCGGGCTCGTGGTGGTGGCGTTCTCGATGACGATGTTGAAGGGCTGATCCTTGTCGCGGATCTGCTGGTTCGCCAGCGGCTCGATGGGCTTCGGCGGCGTAAGGACAACACCCTCGATCGGTCCGGCAATGGCCGGGCTGAGGGGGTTTGAGCTCTTGGCGGTCTCGCAGGCCGCGGCACTCATGACGAGGCCGAGACACACAACGGGACCAAGGGTACGACGCAGCACTGCCATCATGCTTTTTGCACCATTTGGAATGCGCCACTCCGTGCAGGAGCGTGCACTTTCCTTATCGACTGAACGTGAACGAAAGTTTAGGAGAGACAGCCTGCAGGGGAGCAGTGCTGGGCGTCGATGGGCCCATTCTAGGTAACCAAAACCGTCATGTCAACGGGAAGTTCGACCTCGGCTGAGGTAGGCGGCAGCCCCCGAGAGGGAGAACACCATGATCATCGCCGCCCCCATGAACGACACCAGGAGCGCCTGCTCGATCGCGAGGCCGATGCTGGTGAAATAGTACGCCCAGGTGGCCTCACGCACCCCGAACCCGTTCATCGACAGGGGCAGGATCTGCACGAGAGCGGACATCGGCACGATCACCGCCAGCTGCCAGAGGCCGACGGGGATGTTCATGCTGCGGGCGATGGCCACGTAGAAGGCGACGAGCAGGATCTGCACGGCGAGTGCGCCTGCAAGGCAACCCGCAACCGCGGCAGGCGCGGCTCTCAGACGCGTGAGCACGAGGTCCAGCCGGCTCAGTCGTTCGCCGATCCATTCGGCGTGCAGGCGCCGCGCTGGTCCCAGCAGCTTCACGAGCAGCGTTGGATGGGAAATCAGGAGCACCGCCAGTCCGAGGCCGGCGGCGACCGCGAGCCACAGGATGGCTGGCCCGATCACCCCGGTGCCCGGCAGGTGGTCCGCGAGTGAGGCGCCGACGGCCGCGACCAGCACGAGTCCCAGCAGGCCGATTCCGCGGTCCACGAGCACGACGAGTGTCGCAATGGTCTTCGACCCCGCGGCCTTCGCGGTGTCGGCAATGCGAATGAAATCGCCGCCGATGTTGCTCGGCAGGAAGTTGTTGAAGAACGTCGCGACCAGAAACGACGACAGGAGCGTGCGCCCCGACACGGGCACGCGCACGGCGCGGAGCAGCAGCCCCCAGCGCCAGGCGCTGGCGACGACCATCAGGAAATAGAGGGCGATCGAGAGGCCGAGCCACAGGAGCGACGCCCCGCGCGCGTACGCCCAGAGCTTGCCGAACTCGACCCGCGAGAACAGGATCCAGAGCAGACTGACGCTGACGACAATCTTGAGCAGCCAGAAGGCGGCCTTCCGGGCAGGCGAAGACACGGCAGGATCCTAACAGGGTGCCCGGTGCTCGGTGGTCAGCACCGGGCACTTGGCAGCTAGTAAGATGTGTTCGGCCGTGCACATCCTGATGATCGCGCCGGAGCCGTTTTTCGAGCCCCGGGGCACACCGTTTTCCGAATACCACCGCATCCGCGCGCTTCTGGCCCTCGGGCATACGGTCGACCTCGTGACCTATCCGTTCGGTCGCGACGTCGAGCTGCCCGGACTGCGCGTGATCCGCTGCATGCGCCCGCCGTTCCTGAAGCACATCGGCATCGGTCCGTCGTGGGCGAAGGTGCCGCTCGACCTCACGCTCGCCGCCGCCTGCGTGCGCATGGCGCTCACCACGAAGTACGACGCCATCCATTCGCACGAGGAAGGGGGGGCCATCGGCATCGTGCTGGCGCCGATGCTCGGCCTGCCGCATCTCTACGACATGCACTCGAGCCTGCCGCAGCAGATCGCGAACTTCGGCCAGGGGGACAAGCGCTGGCTCGCGACGGCGTTCGGCTGGCTCGAGAAGCTGATGGTACGGCGCTCCAAGGTCGTCATCGTGATTTGCCCGCAGCTCGAAGACGTGGTGCGCGAAGTCGATCGCGACGCGCGGCCGGTGTTGATCGAGAACGCGCCCGGGTCCGGCGATCTGCCCCTGGCTGGTGCGGGCGCCGCCGTGCGCGCGTCACTCGGCATCGCGCCGGATGCGCCTGTGGTGCTCTACACCGGCACGTTCGAGCACTATCAGGGACTCGACCTGCTGTTTGCGTCAATGGCCGTCGCGCTGCGCTCAGTGCCGCATGCGCGTCTGGTGCTGGCCGGAGGGCATCCGCCGCAGATTGAGGCCGCGCGCGTCATGGCCGCAAAGGCCGGCCTCGGCGACGCGGTGATCTTCGCGGGACAGCGTCCCTCCGAAGAAATCCCCGCCTATCTCGACGCGGCCACCTCACTCGTGTCGCCGCGCTCGACCGGCATCAACACGCCGCTCAAGATCTATCAGTACCTCCGCTCGCACAGGCCCATCGTCGCCACGCGCCTGCTCACGCACACGCAGGTGCTCGACGATGACACGGCGATCCTGACGGAACCCACGCCTGACGGGTACGGCGCGGGCATCGTCGCGTCGATCGTGGACACCGGGCGCGCGTCGCGCGTCGCCCGGCAGGCGCACGACATGGCGGAGACGAAGTACTCCTACGAGGCGTATCTGAACCGCACGCGCATCGCCGTCGACCGCCTGTTCGACCGGACGCAGGCGGCCGGAGGCGTGGCGTGACCACGCCGGATCCTTCCCACTACAGCTATCGCCACTACGCGAGCACCGGCGTGGCCGAAGGCTTCGACGCATTGCGGTTCAGCGGGGCGATCGGGCGGATGCTGCTCGAGACGCAGGAGGCGCTGCTCGTCGAGGCGCTCGCGCCCGGTCCCGGCCGCAGCATCGTCGATGTCGGCACGGGCACGGGCCGCGCGGCGCTTGCGCTGGCGAAGACGGGCGCCGATGTCATCGGCATCGACGCGTCGGCCGAGATGCTGGCGGTCGCGGAGCGGCGCGCGCGCGAGCAGGGCATCGCTGTGAGGTTCGAGCGCGGCGACGCGCACGCGCTCCCGCTCGCCGACCGCAGCGTCGACGGCGCGGTGTGCCTGCGCGTGTTGATGCATACGCCCGACTGGCGCGTGTGTCTCGGGGAGCTGTGCCGCGTGTCGCGATCGCGCATCGTCTTCGACTTTCCCTCCTCGACGAGCGCGGCGGCGGTGCAGGCCGGCGCGCGGCGCCTCGCGATGGCCGCGGGCATGAAGACCGAGGCGTATCGCGTGATGAGCGCGGGCGCGGTGCGGCGCGAGCTCGCACGTCACGGCTGGAGAGTGCGCACCGATCACCGGCAGTTCGTGCTGCCCATCGCCTTCCACAAGGCCGTGGGCTCGGCGGGCATCACGCGCGCGCTCGAGGGATCGCTGGCGGCCGTCGGGCTGCTGCGCCTGCTCGGGTCGCCGATCACGATGGTGGCCGAGCGATGAGAGTGCTCGTCACGGGCGCCAGCGGTTTCACCGGCGGCCATCTCGCGCGTCACCTCGCCGCCGCCGGCCACGACGTGCGCGCGCTCGTGCGAGACACGGCGAAAGGCACGACGCTCGGCGGGAACATCACCGTCGTGCGCGGCGATCTGCTCGATCGCGCGTCGATCCGCGCGGCGGCCGAGGGCGTGGACGTCGTCTACAACATCGCCGCGCTCTACCGGCAGGCCGGTCTGCCGAAAGAGGCGTATCGCGACGTCAACGCGCGCGCCGTCGGATGGCTCATCGAAGCGGCGGCCGAGGCCGGCGTGCGGCGCGTGGTGCAGTGCAGCACCGTCGGCGTGCACGGCGACGTGGAGCATCCGCCCGCCAACGAAGACGCGCCGCTCCGCCCGGGCGACGTCTACCAGTGGACCAAGCTCGAAGGGGAATCGATCGGGCGCCAGACCGCCGCGCGCGTAGGAGTCGAGCTCGTCATCGCACGTCCGTCGGGTATCTATGGCCCCGGCGACCGCCGCCTGCTGAAGCTCTTCAAGGGCGTCGCGACGAAGCGATTCCTGATGCTCGGCGACGGCGCGATCTTCTATCACCTGACGTTCATCGAGGATCTCGTCGAAGGCTTCCGCCTGTGCGGCGAGGCGCCGGCCGCGGCCGGCCGCACCTACATTCTCGCCGGCGGGGAAGTGACGTCGCTGAAGGAGCTCGTCGCGCGCATCGCGAAGATTGCCGGCGTGGCGCCGCCGTCGCGCTCGCTGCCCGTCTGGCCCGTCTGGACCGCCGGCGCCATCGTCGAAGCCGTGTGCGCGCCGCTGAAGATCGAGCCGCCGCTGTACCGCCGGCGTGTCGACTTCTTCACGAAGAGCCGCGCGTTCGACATCTCTCGCGCGCGCGCGGAGATCGGTTACGCCCCGGAGGTGGGGCTCGACGAAGGGATCCGCCGCACGCTCGCGTGGTACGGGCAGTACAAATGGATATAGGCAAAGCGCAGGAGCAGGTCTTCGACCGTTCGAAGTCGGCGCGTGAGAAGTACGCCGAGCTCGTCGTCGGCCGTGCCGGCTGGGGAGCGCTGCTCAAGTACGAGTTCGTCGTCCAGGCGTCACAGCATGTGCCTGGCGCGGTTGGGCTTGCGCTGCGCAAGGCACTGTATCCGTCGCTGCTCGGGTCCTGCGGCAGGAACGTGATCTTCGGCCAGAACGTCGTGCTGCGCCATCCGCACAAGATTCATATCGGCGACGACGTCATGATCGACGACAACGTGCTGCTCGACGCGAAAGGGACCTCCAATCGCGGGATCACCATCGGCAGCCGCGTGTTCGTGGGCCGCAACTCGATCTTGTCCTCGAAGAACGGCGACATCGAGCTCGGCGACGGCGCCAACATCGGCTTCAACTGCGAAGTGTTCTCGGCCAGCCGCGTGACGATCGGGCGCGACACGCTCCTCGCGGCCTACTGCTACGTCATCGGCGGCGATCACGACTGGAGCGACCCGGCGCAGTCGGTGCTCGAGCAGGGACGCCGGTCGGCGGGCGTCGCGATCGGATCGGGCGCGTGGCTCGGCGCCGGCGCCAAGGTGCTCGACGGGGTGCGCATCGGCGACCGCGCAGTGATTGGCGCGGGCGCCGTGGTGAAGGACGATGTCGCGGAGGGCATGATTGCGGTCGGCATGCCGGCGCGCGTCATCGGGTCGCGCGGCCAGGTGCCAGCCCCATGAGCGGACGACGGCTCAACATCCTGCACGTGTGCGACCACCTCGGATGGGAGGGCTCGCGCATGCACGGCGTGAAGCGCCTGTTCGCGTGGATGATTCCGCGTTTCGACAAGTCCCGGTACGACGTCTCGCTCGTGAGTCTCCGCAGGAAGGATCTGTCAGAGGAGACGCTCGACGCGCTCGGCGTGGACATTACCTACCTGCAGCGCTCGAAATTCGACCCCGCGACGTTCTTCGATCTGCTGAAGGTCGTCGACCGCAAGAAGATCGACGTGCTCCACCTGCACGGCTACGGCGCGACGACCTTCGGCCGGTCGGTGGCCGCCTTGCGCGCGATTCCGGTGGTGCTGCACGAGCACGCCAATCTCACCGACACGCCGTGGTTCCAGAAGGCCGCCGACAGAATGCTCGAGCCGTACACCGACATCGCGATCGCGGTGTCGGAGAGCACGGCGGAGTTCGTCAGGAACGCGCGCCTGGTGCAGCCCGGAAAGGTACGCGTCGTCTATCTCGGCGCGCCGCTCGACGAGTTCGCGCGGGAGCGTGCCCCGGGCGAGCGTGACGAGGTCCGCCGGGAGCTGGGCATCACGCCTGACGACGTGGTGATGGGCACCGTGACGCGGCTGCACGATTCGAAGGGGAACGAGTATCTGATCGACGCGGCACGGCTGGCCGTCGACCGGTATCCGCAGGCGAAGTTCTTCCTCTTCGGCGAGGGCCCTCTGCGCGAGACGCTCGAGCAGCAGGCGGCGCGTCTCGGCCTCGGCGATCGATTCGTGTTCGGCGGGTTCGTCAAGGATGTCGCGCGCGTGCTCGGCGCGTTCGACGTCAGCGTGTTCCCGTCACTGTGGGAGGGCACGCCGCTGACGGTGTTCGAAACGATGGCGGCGGGGAAACCGATCGTGGCGACTGACGCCGATGGCCTGCTCGATGTGCTGACCGACGAGCGCGACGCGCTCATCGTGCCGAAGCGCGACGCGGCCGCGCTGGCCGGCCGCATCGGCCGCCTGATCGCGAATCCGGCGGATCGCGCGCGCCTCGCTATGGGCGCACGCGAGACCAGCCACGAGTACGACATCGCATCGTTCGTGCGCAAGATGGAGCGCCTCTACGATCTGCTGCACGCGCAGTCGCGCGCCACAGGACGCAAGGCGATCTTCCGCAACGACATCTCGTTCCTCGACCGCAAGGTGCCTGGGTGACGTCCCCGGAGACACAGGCGGCGGGGGTTGCGGGCCGCCTCAGGCCGGGGCTCATCGCCGCGGCCATGGTGCTCGCGCTCTACGGCGCGGTTGCCGTGTCGATCGACGTGCCGAAAACCACGTTCGGCATTCACAGCGACGAAGCCACGTACTACCTGATCGGCCACAGCCTCGCGCAGGACGGCGATCTGGAATACCGGCGGGAAGATCTGCTGCGCGCGATGGCCGAGTATCCGGGCGGCCCGTCGGGCGTGTTCCTGAAGAAAGGGCAGACAGTCGACGGCCAGCCGGATCCGGACCAGCAGCGGTTGTATTACGGCAAGGCGTTCGTCTATCCGCTGATGGCGGCGCCGTTCATCAAGATCTTCGGCACCAACGGATTCCTGCTGTTCAACGCGCTGCTGCTGGCGGCGATGACGCTGGCCGCGTACGCGTTTCTGAGCGCGCGGGCGGGTCGTGGTGTCTCGCTCGTGCTCGCCCTTGCGTTCGTGTTCGCGACCATTGTTCCCGTCTACGCGTTCTGGATCGCCCCGGAGCTGTTCAACTGCGCGCTCGCGACGCTCGCTTACTTCTGCTGGCTGTACAAGGAAGTCGCGCCGGCGGGTCGCGCGCGCTGGCTGCGTGACGGCCGATCGGATCTGGCAGCCGCGGCGGTTGCCGGGCTGCTCGCGTTTTCCAAGATCACCAACGCGGTGCTCGTCGTGCCGATCGTGCTCTGGCTGTTGTGGCGCCGCGAATGGAAGCGCGCCCTCCTCGCCAGCGTCGTCTTCTGGGTGGTCATGCTCGGCTTCTTCGGCGCGAACGTCGCGTCGAGTGGCGACTGGAACTATCAGGGAGGCGAGCGCAGCACGTTCTATCCCAGGCCGCACGGCCAGCCCGGATATCCATTCGAGCAGCCCGGGGCGCTGTTCGAACTCGGGCACGACAAGGCGCGCAACGAAGCGCTCACCGAGATCCTGTTCGACTGGCGCGTGTTCTGGACGAATCTCGGATGGAACGCGGTGTACGTCGTCGCCGGCCGGCACGCCGGCCTGCTGCCGTATTTCTTCCCGGCCGTCTTTGCGGTGGGTGCGCTCGTCGCGCTGCGGCGCCGTGCGGCGCCCTGGCAGTGGCTGGTGCTGGCCTCCGGCGTGGCGCAGGTCCTGATCTTCATCGTGTCGCAGCCGTACACGTGGAACGGCAGCGGCGGCTCGGTGGGCAACCGCTATTTCATGAGCGCGTACGGCATCTTCGTGTTCATGATTCCGCCCGTGCGATCGATTGGCGTGCCGCTGCTGGTGTGGGCCGCCGGCGCACTCTTCACCGCGAAGATCGTGCTCAATCCTTTTTACGCGTCGTACAACCCCGATGAGCACACGTGGCGCGGTCCGCTGCGCCTGCTGCCCGTCGAGCTGACGCTCGTCAATGATCTGCCGATCAACACCGACATCCAGCGCGTGCGGATTCTCTTCGGCACCGACCCGCGCTTCCAGATCTATTACCTCGACGACAACGCCTTCCTGCGCGAGCCCGACGATGCGTTCTGGACGCGCGGCCGATCGACGGCGGAGATCTTCCTCAAGACGGGGGAGCCGGTGCGTATGTTGCACCTCGGACTCCAGGCCGGGCCGATGCCCGTCAGCGGCACCGTACGGCTTGGATGGCGCCGCTTCGACTACGCGCTGCAGCCGGGTGGCGTGACCACGATCCCGATTGAGCTGGGGGACGGCTTCCCCTACCTGGGCACCCGCGTGTGGAAGCTGTCGATCAACGCCGGCGGCGGATTCCTTCCGGGAGCGTTCGAAGCCGGATCGGCCGACACCCGCTTCCTCGGCGTCAAGGTCAAGCCGTCGGTCACGCGCTGATCAGCCGAGGGGGCGTTTCGCCTCGGCGAGCAGCGCCTCGACGCGCGCGACGACGACGGGCCATCGGTATTCCAGATCGACGTAATCGCGCCCCTGCCGGCCGAGCGCGCGCGCGTCCGCGTCATGCTCGAGCAGCCACGTCAGGCCGGCGGAGAAGTCTTTCGCCGATCGGTAGTACAGCCCGCCGTTGGCGCGGCGCACCTGCCCTTTGAGCACGAGACAGTCGCCGTTGACGAGCGCGGGAATCGCGTGGTTCCATCCTTCGAGCAACGCGATGCTGAGACTCTCGTAGGGTGACGGAACGATCAGCGCGTGTGCGTGGTCGAGCAGGGCCTCGCGCACATGGTCCTCGACGAAGCCGAGCGCGCGGATGCGCGGGTGCTCAGGCACGGGGATCGTCGCGGGCCCCGCGAGCACCAGCGTCGTATCCTTCCCGCCGTCGGCAAGGTGCTGTTCGAAATACTCGAAGAGCGTGTAGCAGCCCTTGTTGCGGTCGATGCGGCCGAGATACAGCACGAAGTCGCGCGGCAGGTGCAGCGCGTCGAGTGCGGCGCGGTCCGAGGGGGAAGGCGCGGGCTCGAGCCCTGAGCCGATGATGGCCGCGGGCGTCAGCGGCTGGCGCGCGCGCTTCGACACCAGCGTCTCTTCTTCCGGCGTCAGAAACAGATATCCGGCGGGCTTCCTGAAATACTCCTCGAGCACATCGAGGCGAATCGCGGGATCGTCTTCGGCTGTCGGCACGAGCACCGCGCGGTCCGCGACGAGCGGCAGGCCGAAATAGGCGGGGGCGTAGCGGAACGACCAGAACAGCACGAGGTCGTATTCGCGGCCGTGCGCGCGCAGGTAGTCGAGCAGCGCCGGCGCGTCAGGGCCGTTCTCGGCGAACCACGCGTCCTGCCGATCGACGGATGCGCGCGTCTCGAAGACCTCGTCGCTCAGATCGGCGAACGTCTTGAGACGCCGCGGACGCCTGACCGGAAAGCGAACCACGTGCACGCCGTTGATGTCGGTTTCGCCAGGCGCGTACGCGTTGGCCCAGGTGACGTAATCCCGCGCGCAGGTGGTGAGCACCGTGATGTCGTGATTCGGCAGCAACCGCTCGGCGAGCTGCCGGCAGTGCGCTTCGGAGCCGCCGGCCATCTCACGGCCGTAGCGGTGGATGACGAACGCGAGCTTCAACGCGCCTCGGGGGGGCCGTCGCTGCCGGGATGCGTGCCGCGCGCGACGTCGCGCCGCAGCTCGGCGTTCTGGATCGCGAGCTCCTGCACGCAGGCGAAGAGCACCTGGTTGACCCGCTGCTGGCGCGCGAAATTGTCGTGGCTGTATTCGAAGAGCCAGCGCATGGCCGGCAGGATCACGCGCTGCTTGACGCCGCGGATGAGTCCGGCCGCCAGTGCGCCGCGGTGCGAACCGATGCGCAGCGCGGGCTCGATGCGCCAGAGGGAGGGATCGCCCATCAGCTCCGGCAGCAGCAGCGATCGCGGCGCCGTGTGTTCGGTGGCGTCGCGCAGGACGCGCTCGACCTCGGCGAAGATCCCCGGATCGCCGAGCGCGGGCGAGGCGCCGTGCTGCACGAGATCGCCGCGCAGGCGCGCGCGCACTCCCTCCTGCAACTGCGCCATGACGGCGTCCACCTTCACGTCGGGCGTCGGCATGCTCGGCGCTATCCTAGCACTGCGGCGCCCCTCGCCTCGCCGCGGCGCGGATCACGCCGTATGATGGAAGACAGCGCCATGAGTTACGCCACCCCGCTCGAAGCCCGGATCGCCAAGAAGACCACCAAGGCCATCGTCGATTTCTCGATGATCGAAGACGGCGACCGGGTGATGGTCGGACTGTCGGGGGGCAAGGACAGCTGGGCGCTGCTGCAGATTCTCGACGTGCTGCGCCGCCGCGCGCCGATCGACTTCTCGGTGGTTGCCGTCAACATCGACTCCGGCTACAAGGACTATCAGCACGACGTGCTCGCCGTGACGTGCCGCGAGCGCGGCTGGGAGTTCGTGCGCGAGGTCACGACGATCGGCGAGACGATCGAGGAGGTGCTCGACGTCGACGACACCCCCTGCTCGCTCTGCGCGCGCCTGCGCCGCGCCGTGCTCTACCGGCTGGCCGACGAAGTGGGGGCCACCAAAGTCGCGCTCGGTCATCACCTCGACGACTTCATCGAGACGCTGCTGCTCAATCTGTTCTTCTCCGGCTCGCTGAAGGCGATGCCCGCGCGTCTGGTCTCCGACAACAGCCGTTACATCGTGATCCGGCCGCTCGTGTACGTGACCGAGTCGGAGGCGCGCCAGTATGCGCGCGAGAGCAACCTGCCGATCATCGGGTGCTGCTGCCCGGCCTGCGGGGATCTGAGTCTGAAGCGTCAGCGCATCAAGCGGATGCTGTCGGAGTTCGAAGTCGAGCATCCCGAAGTGAAGAACTCGATGATCAAGGCGCTCGGCAACGTGCAGCCGCGCCATCTGATCGACCGGCGCCTCTATCCCGCCGCCTCGATCCTCGGGCGCGAGCCGGGCGCGACGCCCGGTTCCGCCGACGCGCTCGAGACGCTGGAGACGGCCGACGCCGTGCCGATGACGTTCCACCGCGCGTAACGTGAGGGCCGTCGTACAGCGCGTATCGTCCGCGTCGGTGACTGCCGGCGGGCGGCTGATCGGACGCATCGACGCGGGCCTGCTCGTGCTGGTCGGCGTGGGGAGCCAGGACGAGGTGAACGACGTCCAATACCTGGCCGGCAAGATTCGCGAGCTGCGCATCTTCCCGGACGCCGACGGAAAGATGAACCGTGATGTCGCCGAGCATGGCGGCTCGGTGCTGGTCGTCTCGCAGTTCACGCTCTTCGCCGACGCGCGCAACGGACGCCGGCCGTCGTTTGCCGCGGCAGCGGGCCCGGAGCTGGCGCAGGGGTTGTACGAGGCGCTGATCGCGGCGTTGCGCGCCCACGGGCTGCCGGTCGAGACCGGCGAGTTCCGGGCGCACATGGATGTTGCGCTCGTCAACGACGGGCCGGTCACGATTCTGCTCGACAGCAGGAAACAGTTCTAGGAGATGTCCGTGAAGAGATTGGTGTGTGCCCTCGTCCTGTTGCTCGCGATTCCCGCCGGCGCCGCAGCGCAGCAGCGCCCCCTCGTCACCGAGGATCCCGAAGTCGTGGGCCCCGGCCAGGTGCTCGTGGAGCTCGGCGTGGATCGGCTCTGGGACGCGCGGTATCCGCTCTCCGGGCTCAAAGGCACGCTGCTCCGCGTGCCCGCGCTGGGAATCAGCGTCGGCCTCGGCATCGCCGAGATTCAGATCGACGGCGCGCTCCTTCAGCGCCTGCAGATCGACGAACGGTTTCCCGCGCCGTTCGCGGACCAGCTCGACTTCACTGGCGACACGACGAGCAGCATCGACGATTTCACGATCGGGACGAAGATCCGCTTCATGACCGAGGCGCCCGGCCGCGCGGCGATCGGCATGCGCGTGGCGACGAAGCTGCCCATGGCGCGCAACGAGCGCGGTCTCGGACGCGACACCACTGACTTCTACGCGTCGCTGTTGTTGGCCAAGACCATTCAGTCACTCCGCGTCGTCGGCAACGCCGGCATCGGCATTCTCGGCGATGCGACGCGAGGCGATCGTCAGAACGACGTGCTGACGTACGGATTGTCGGTGGCGCGCGCGCTGACGCAGGGCTCTGAGGTGGTCGGTGAGATCAACGGGCGACTGCACACCGGCGATCAGGACGCTGCGCCCGGGACGGGATCGAGCACGATCCTGCGCGGCGGTCTCCGGTTCACGAAGGGCCCGGTGCGCATCGATGGTGGCGCGCTCGTTGGCATCGCCGAAGACGATCCCAAGTTCGGCGTCACGGCCGGCCTCACCTGGGTGTTCAACGCGTTCAGAATTCAGTAGAGCGGCAGCGGCCGGTAGGTGTCTTCCAGTAGCCGCGTCTCTTCGGCGACGCGCGCCGCGTCCCAGCCGTGGATGCCGGCCATGATAGCGGCGGCCTTGTCGACGGCCTCCGCGCCGGGGTGTCCGGCCGAGCCGAGCAGCGTGCGGCGCAGCACCGCGTCGCGCAGCCGCATCGCCTGTTCGTGACGCGCGGCATGCGCGATTTCCGCGCCCGTGACGAGCGTGCCTGGCGCGAGCGGCTCGCGCCACTCCGCACGCTCCGCCATCAGCGCGATCACCGGAGGCGTCGCCGATCCATACCAGGCCGAGAGATGCCGGAAGGTCGCGGTCGAGAGCTCCGTGATCTTCGCCGCGCGCGCGGCTTCCATCGCGATCGCCTCCACGTCAGCCACTTCGGCGGAGGGCAGCACGTCCGACGCGGAGCGGCTGCGGCGCGCGTTGCTCTTGCCGCCCGCGATGCGGTCGACCGCGGCCTGCGCCGCTGTCCGGGCGCCTGTGTACTTCACGCCGATCAGCGTGTAGAAACCGGCCGCGCCGTCCCTGGCGTGATCGATCAGCTCCGGCTCCGCCTTCAAATCCGGGGCCCCCGCGCCGGTCGACGCCGGCACCAGCGCGTGATGCACGAGCGTGACTTCCTGCGGCTGCAGCTTCAGCGCCGGGAAGGCGGCGTTGATCTCGGCGATGAAGGCCAGCACTTCGTCGCGGCCCGGCGGCGGTGTGTCGATCGGCACAAGCGTCGCGCTCTGACTGGTGCCGACCAGGGCGCGTCCGCGCCATCCGACGAGCGTCAGCATGCGTCCGCCCCCGGCCGGCGCGGCCAGGCCGATCTCCGCTGCGGGGCGCGACGTCATGACGTTCATGGCGCGCACGAGTGGCACTGCCAGCCGGATGCCCGCGAGCGCCGCGACTGCCTCGGACTGGCTGCCGGTGGCGGCGAGCACGGCGTCCGCCCGAATCGTCACTGCGCGTCCGCCGATCCGGTCGACGCCGCGCGCGCCCGTCACGCGCCCGTCCGCGCCGCGCTCGAGCGCGACGATGTCGAGGTGGTTGGCGAGGAGGGCGCCGGCGCGCTCGGCGCCGAGCGCGAAGGCGAAGGTCAGCCGATCGGCCTGCGTCATCTGATAGTCGTACCAGACGGCGCCTCCCCTGAGATGATCCGGACGCACGAGCGGGAACAGCCGCAGCGTCGCGGTGCGCGACTCGAGCCGCGAGTTGGGAAGGTGCAGCTCCTGGCTGACGCCGGCGTTGCGGTGGCGCCCGATCGCGTCGTAGAGACGCAGCGCGGCCTTCATCGCGAGACGCCCGCGCGTCAGGCTGCCGTAGATGCCGGTGATGAATGGGAAGGGCTTGACGTAGTGCGGCGCGATGCGTGCGAAGACCCTGCGCTCGTGTATTCCCGCGCGCACCCGGCGCAGGCTGCCGCGCTGCAGCGCGCGCAGGCCGCCATGGACAGTGCGCTGGTGGTTGAAGCTGGCGCCGCCGCCGAAGTCGTCGCGGTCCACGAGCGCGACGCGCAAGCCGCGGCCGGCGGCGTCGTACGCTGCCGCCAGGCCGTGGATGCCGCCGCCAATCACGAGCAGGTCGAAGTGCTCGGTCGCGAGACGATCAAGGTCTCTCATCATCAGTCTTCTCTGCGTCCGTGGGCGCGGACATCTTATAGTAGTGGCCCGTGACTGAACCGAACGCGCGCGTGCGCGAATACTGGAACGAACACATCCACGATCTCGAGATTACGAGCCACCCGGTCGGCTCCGCCGGCTTCTTCGCCGATCTCGACGAATATCACTTCGACAAGCTGCATCACCTGCTCAGGCTCGTCCCCTTTGACGGCATGCGCGGCAAAAAGGTGCTCGACGTCGGCTGCGGCGCGGGCGTGGACCTGCTGCGCTTCGTCAAGGGCGGCGCGGTCGGCACCGGCGTCGACATCGCCTCGAGCGCAATCGAGCTCGCGCGCAAGAACGCTGGCTACCAGGGGCTCGACGTCGATCTGCGTGTCGCCGACGCCGAGCAGCTGCCGTTCGACGCTGCGACGTTCGACCTGGTCTTCGCGCACGGCGTCATCCAGTACTCGAGCGACACTCAGCGGGTCGTCGACGAATGCCGGCGCGTGCTCAAGCCGGGCGGACAGGCGATCTTCCAGGCCTACAACCGTCACTCCTGGCTCAATGCCCTGTCGAAGCTGATGCGCGTCGGCCTCGAGCACGAGGGCGCGCCGGTGCTTCGCAAATTCTCCCGGGCCGAATTCTCGCGAATGCTCGGCGGCTTCAGCGACGTGCGGCTCGTCTACGAGCGGTTCCCGGTCAAGTCGCGTCTCCACAAAGGCTGGAAGGGCACGCTGTTCAACACCTTTTTCGTCGGCACGTTCAACGCGCTGCCGCGCGCCCTCGTGCGCCGCTTCGGCTGGCATCTGCTGGCGTTCTGCCGCAAGTAATGCGCGTCACCAAGGCCCACGCGTACGGCAACGATTTCCTGCTCGTCGAAGCCTCGGCGATCGCGCCCGACATCGACCGCGCCGATCTCGCGCGGCGGATGTGCGACCGCCATCGCGGGCTCGGGGCGGACGGGCTGATGATCTACGAGATCCTGCCGCAGCAGGCGGGCCGCGAACCGCGCGCGTCGATGCGCCTGCTCAACGCCGACGGCAGCCGCTCCGAGGTCTCGGGCAATGGCGTGCGCTGCCTGGCCGTGGTGCTGGCGCTCGGCGCGCCCGGCGCGACACGCGTGTTCGTCGAGACCGACGCAGGGGAGAAGGCGCTCGACCTGCTCGGGGCTTCCGGCAACCGCCTGACCTTTCGCGCCGCCATGGGACAGCCCGCGGATCTCGCGCGCCGCACACTCGACGTGCTCGGTGCGCCGCTCGACGTGGTGACGCTGCGTGTCGGCAATCCGCAGTGCGTTGTGCTGGGGCCGCCCACCGAAGAGCGGCTGCACGGGATCGCCCGCGCGCTTGCTACGCATCCCGCGTTTCCGGAGGGCACGAACGTCGAGCTCGCCGAGCTCGAGCGGCCCGATCGCGTGCGCATCCTGATCTGGGAGCGCGGCGTCGGCCCGACATCGGCGTCGGGGACCGGCGCCTGCGCCGCAGCCGTTGCCGCGGCGGCCTTCGGCGGCGCCTCGCGAGACGCGACGGTCGTCTCCCCCGGCGGCGAGCAGCGCGTCGAGTGGACGGAGGCAGGTATCTTCCTCACGGGAGAGGCCGGGATTGTCTTCGAAGGGGAGTGGGTAGCGGGGTGAGGACGCAGCACGCGGCGGTCGACTCGAGCGAAACCTATTCCCCGGCCGAGGAGCTCTTCAATCGCCGCCGCCGCACCGTCGGCCTCTTTCTCGGGCCGCTGCTGTGTGCGGCGATTCTGCTCATGCCGGCGCCCGGCCTCACGCCGGCGGCGCACAAGCTGGCCGCCATTCTCGCGCTCATGGTGGTGCTGTGGGTCACCGAGGCGCTGCCCCTGGCCGTGACGGCGCTCTGCGGGCCGGTGCTCGCCGTGCTGCTCGGCGTCGCGCCGGCGCGCGCGGCCTTCGCGCCGTTTGCCGATCCCATCATCTTCCTGTTCATCGGCAGCTTCATTCTTGCCGAAGCGATGTTCGTGCACGGCCTCGACCGCCGCATCGCGTTCACCGCGCTGTCGTTCGACGCGGTAGGGCGGAGCCCGGGCCGCATCCTCATCGCGTACGGCGCCGTGACCGCGCTCATCTCGATGTGGATCAGCAACACCGCGACGACCGCCATGATGTTTCCCCTCGGCCTTGCGGTGGTGGGACATCTCGCCCAGGGGCGCGAGCGCGACCCGGCCATCCGGCGCTACGCGATGGCGATGATGCTGATGACCGCCTTTGCCGCCTCGATTGGCGGGCTCGGTACGCCTGTCGGCACGCCGCCCAACCTGATCGGGATCGCGCTCTTGCGGCAGCAGGCAGCCATCGACATCACGTTCGATCGCTGGATGCTGCTCGGCGTGCCCGTGGTCATCGTCGTGCTCATCGGGCTGTTCGCGATCTTTCACCTCTTCGCCGTGCGCGGCGTCACGCTCGGCGAAGGCAGCGCCGAGCTGGTGCGCGGCGAGCTCCGCAAGCTTGGCCCCGTCACGAAAGGGCAGCGGAACGTCATCGCGGCGTTTCTCACCACCGTCGTCCTCTGGCTGCTGCCGGGTGTGTTTGCGATGACGGGAACGGGCGCCAGCGGATTCGCGCGAGCGTATGCGGCGCTGGTGCCTGAGTCGATCGCGGCGATGATTGGCGCGATCCTCCTGTTCGTCCTGCCCGTGCATTGGGCCGCGCGGCGGTTCACGCTGACGTGGGAGCAGGCGTCGAACATCGACTGGGGGATCGTGCTGCTGTTTGGCGGAGGCCTCTCGATGGGGGCGCTCGCGGATTCGACGGGCCTCGCCACCGCGATGGGTCGCGCGCTCGCCGGCACCATGCAGGAGCCGTCACCGCTGCTGCTGACGGCCATCTTCACCGGCGTGGCGATCCTCATCAGCGAGGCGGCTTCGAACACCGCATCGGCGACGATCATCGTGCCGATCGCGATTGCCGTGTCGCAGGCCGCAGCGATCTCGCCGCTCGAGCCCGCGCTGGGCGCGACCTTGGGC
>JALYRV010000232.1 GCA_030855205.1 Acidobacteriota bacterium
GTGACGCGCTTGCCGTCGAGGGCGTCCAGTGCCTCCCCTGCCGCGGCCATCACCAGCGCGTCGGAGGGCGTGGCGGCCTCCGGCGACGCCTCCGCCGCAACCTCGCGCACCGTGAGCGCCTGCGGCAGGCGCAGCAGGTCGCTGATGGTCAGCGTGCCGGTCACCGTGCCGGATTCGCGCATCGGGGTCACGGCTGCCTGCAGCGCCTCGACAATGGCGTGATTGACCTGCACCTCATACGACGTCGTGTGCCGCTGCTGCAGCGAGACCGACAGCTCGACGCGCCCGCGCGCCGCGATCCCCTGCACGCACGCGCGCAGCGCCCCTTCGAGATGCTGCAGCGAGGACGGCACGCGCAACTGCAGATCGAGAAAGCGGTGGTTGACCGACTTGACCGTCACACTCACGGTGGCGGCGGCGTCTTCACGCGTCAGCGCCGCGAATCCTGTCATCGATTTGATCACGATATGCCCTTGGCAGCCTGGCGCTCGCTGCGCTTCTGGTCGAACGACTGCAGCGAGTACAGGCGCGCGTACACGCCGCCCGATCGCGCAATGAGATCGTCGTGGCGGCCGATCTCGACCACGCGCCCCTTCTCGAGCGCGATGATCATGTCGGCGCGGCGGACCGTCGACAGGCGGTGCGCAATGACGAACGTCGTGCGGTTCTTCATGAGTGTCGCGAGCGCGTCCTGCACCAGGCCCTCCGACTCGGCGTCGAGCGACGAGGTCGCCTCGTCGAGGATGAGGAGCGGCGAGTCCTTGAGCAGCGCGCGTGCAATCGCGAGGCGCTGTCGCTGGCCGCCCGACAGCCGCTGCCCTCGTTCGCCGATGCGCGTGTCGTAGCCGCGCGGCTGCGCCATGATGAAGTCGTGCGCGTGCGCGGCGCGCGCGGCATTCTCGATCTCGCCGGGCGACGCCGTCTGCCGGCCGAAGGCGATGTTGGCCGCGATGGTGTCGTCGAAGAGCACCGTCTCCTGCGTGACGAGCGCGATCTGATCGCGGAGCGATCGCAGCGTGACGTCGCGCACGTCTATGCCGTCAATCAGGATCGCCCCTTCCGAGACATCGTAGAAGCGCGGAATCAGGTTCACGAGCGTGGTCTTGCCCGCGCCGCTGAGGCCGACGATGGCGGCGACCTGGCCGGCGCCGACTTCGAGCGAGACGTCGCGGAGCGTGTGGCGGCCCTCGGTGTCGTCGTAACTGAAGCCGACGCGATCGAAGACGACCCCGGCGCGCAATCTCGGGAGCTCGCACGCGTGCTCGCGCTCACGGACCTCCGTGTGGCGATCCATCAGCTCGAAGATGCGCTGCCCGGCGGCCATGCCCTGCTGCAGGTCGGCGTTGACGCGGCTCAGTTTGCGCATCGGCCCGTACATCAGAATCGCGGCGGCGAGAAACGACCCGAAGTCGCCGGCCGTCATCGCGCCCGCGTGGATCTGCCGCATGCCGTACCAGAGCAGGCCGACGATCGCGAAGCCCCCGATGATCTCCATGAGCGGCGGCAGCGCCGACACGGCGCTCGTCACCTTCATGTTGGTGCGGAACAGGCGCTGCGACGCTTCGGTGAACTTCGTTTCCTCGAACTGCTCGGCGCCGAACGCCTTGACGATGCGGTGGCCGGTGAACGCCTCGTTCGCGATGTGCGCGATCTGCTCCTGATCCTCCTGGCTCCTGCGCGTCGTGCTCCGCACGCGCTGGCCGAAGCGCACGAGCGGATAGACGATGAGCGGGGCCGTGATGAGCAGGGCGATCGCGAGCTGCCAGTCGATATAGAACAAATACGCGACGAAACCGACGAGCGCGAGCGACTCGCGGGCCAGCTCCGCGACCGTTTGCGCCACGACACGCTGCACGTGCGTGACGTCGCTGGTGATGCGCGAGACGAGCTGCCCGCTCGTCTTCCTGCTGAAGAACGCCGCCGACTGATCGAGCACGTGACGGAACAGCTTCACGCGGATGTCCATCACCGCGCGCTGGCCGACCCACGTCATCTCGTAGTCGGAGACGTACGACCCGATCCCCTTGACGACGTACGCGAGCAGGATGAGCCCGCCGATCCAGGCGGCGCGAATCTCGTTGGCCGTGGTGGTCTTGCTGAGGATGTCGAGGACGGGCTTGATGAGGACCGGCATGGCCAGCGCGCCCGCGCCATAGGCCAGCATCGCGAGAAACGCCACCGCGAGCCGCCCGCGGTACTGCAGCGCGTAGCCGACGAGGCGCTGCCAGGTGTTCACGAGGCCGGCGACTCCTGTGCCACGGCGTAGCCGCGCGGGTGCGCCGCGTGCCAGCGCCAGGCCGTCTCGACGATCGCGTCGAGCGACGCGTGCGCCGGCTCCCAGCCGAGCTCGCGCTGCGCCAGCGCACTCGACCCGACGAGGCGCGCCGGATCACCCGGCCGGCGGGCGGACATCACAAACGGCACCTGCACACCTGAGATCCGCGACACCGCATCTATTACTTCTCGGACGGAGACCGGCGTGCCATTGCCGAGATTGTAGACGGCGGAGCCTCCCCCCGCTTCGAGCCGCGCCAGGGCCAGGAGATGCGCCCGGGCAAGATCGGTGACATGAATATAGTCGCGCTGGCAGGTGCCATCGGGCGTCGGATAGTCGTCGCCGAAAATCTGGAGAGCCTCGCCGCCGCAGGCAGCCATGATGGCGCGGGGAATCAGGTGGATCTCGGGGTCGTGATCCTCGCCGAGGAGCCCGTCGGGATCGGCGCCGGCGGCGTTGAAATAGCGGAGCGCGACGCTGCGCAGGCCATACGCGCTGTCGAAGTGCTCGAGCGCCTTCTCGATCACGAGCTTCGTCTCGCCGTACGCGTTGACAGGACTGCGCGGATGCGACTCCTCGATCGGCACGTGCTGCGGCTCGCCGAATACAGCACACGTCGACGAGAACACGAAGCGCCTGACGCCGGCCGAGACCATCGCCTCGAGCAGCGTGAGCGTGCCGACGACGTTGTTGCGGTAATAGCCGGCAGGATTGCGTACGGAGTCGGGCACCGAGAGCCATGCCGCGAAGTGCATGACCGCCGACGGCGCGGTCCGTTCGAGCGTGCGGGCGACGAGCACCCGATCCGCGGTGTCCCCTTCGACGAGCTCGATCGACCGCTCGGGATAGGCGCGCGCGATCCGGTCGATGGCTTCGCGGTGGCCGGCACTCAGATTGTCGAGCACCACGACGTCGCGGCCCGCCGCAGCCATCGCCTTGACGGCGTGGCTGCCGACGTACCCCGCTCCGCCGGTCACCAGCACCACGCTCATGCGCGTCCGATGGAGTGATACACGAACCCGTCGGCGCGCATGCTCCCGGGATCGTACAGATTGCGGCCGTCGAAAATGACGGGAGCCTTCATGAGGCTCTTGACGCGGGCCATGTCGGGCTCGCGGAATTCGTTCCACTCGGTGACGATGGCGAGCGCATCGGCCCCTGTGATGGCGTCATACGCGCTCTCCGCGTAATGCACCTTCGCGCCGAAGATCGCGCGGGCCGCCTTCATCGCCTCCGGGTCGAACACCTGCACCCTGGCGCCGCGCGCGAGCAGCGCATTGATGATCACCACGGCCGGCGCCTCGCGCATGTCGTCGGTGCGCGGCTTGAACGCGAGGCCCCACACACCGATGCGCTTGCCTTTGAGCCCTCCCGGGCCGAAGTGCTTCTCAAGCTTTTCGACGAGACGCATCTTCTGCAGCTCGTTGACGGCTTCGACCGCCTCGAGCGTCCGGAACCGGTACTTGCGCACGTGCGACGCGTGCACGAGCGCCTTGACGTCTTTCGGAAAGCAGCTGCCGCCGTAGCCGACGCCGGGGAAGAGGAACGCCGATCCGATGCGCTTGTCGGACGCGATGGCATGCCGCACCTTGTCGACATCGGCGCCCACGAGCTCGCAGACGTTCGCGACCTCGTTCATGAAGGAGATGCGCGTCGCGAGCATCGCGTTCGCCGCGTACTTGCAGAGCTCGGCGCTGGCGGTGTCCATCACCATGATTGGCGCGCCCGTGCGCGTGAACGGACGATAGAGGGCCGTCATGATGTCGGCGCCGCGCGGATCCTCGGCACCGATGACGACCCGGTCGGGCCGCATGAAATCGTCGACCGCCGCGCCCTGCTTGAGGAACTCGGGATTGCTGACGACACTGAACGGATGCGTGGTCTCGCGCCGGATGACCTCGCGCACGCGCTCGGCCGTGCCGACCGGCACCGTACTCTTGTCGACGATTACCTTGTAACCGTTCATCGCCTTGGCAATGTCCCTGGCAACGCCGAGGACGTGCTGCAAATCGGCCGAGCCGTCCTCATCCATGGGCGTGCCGACGGCGATGAAGATGACGTCGGCGAACCGCACCGCGCGCGCAAGCGCGGTGGTGAACGACAGGCGCTTCTCGAGGCGATTGCGCCGGACATACTCCTCGAGCCCCGGCTCGTAGATGGGGATCTTGCCGCGCTGCAGACTTCGGACCTTGGCGGCGTCCTTGTCCACACACATGACGTCATTGCCGTTCTCGGCAAGACATGCCCCAACGACGAGGCCGACATAGCCCGTCCCAACCACGGCGATTTTCATGATGCGTCGTCTGAAAGACCGAAAGAAACTCCTCACCTTACCATCCGGTCTTAATCGTGTCAAACTACAGACGGCAAAGGAGTTAAGGCTGTACCATCCGCGAAGTCCCGTGCATGTCGTGCTTGATTATCGTCCGGCCCTGCGAGAGCGGACCGGCGTGGGCGAATACGTGCACGAGCTCAGCCGTCACGTCGCGGCGAGGCTGCAGCCCGGCGGCAGCCTGACGCTCTTCTCCGCGTCCTGGCGGGATCGCCTCGATGCGCACACCGTGCCCGGCGCCGCCGTCTGCGACCGGCGCATCCCGGTGCGGCTCCTCAATCTCGCGTGGCACCGCGCGAGCTGGCCGCCGATCGAACGGCTCGCAGGGCGCGCCTTCGACATCGCGCACTCCGCGCATCCACTGCTGATGCCCGCGTCCGCTGCGCGGCAGTTCGTGACCATTCACGATCTCGACTTCCTCGATCATCCGGAGCGCACGCAGCGGGAGGTCCGCCGCGACTACCCCGGTCTCGCGGCGACGCACGCGCGCCGCGCATCTCGCGTCGTCGTGTCCTCGGCCACGGCCGCGCGCGACGTGGC
>JALYRV010000058.1 GCA_030855205.1 Acidobacteriota bacterium
ACGCGGCGCTGTCGCGCGTGCGCGACGCGTGGGCGTCGTCGGGCGACGCTGATGACGCGGCGCTCGCGCGGCGGTTCGCTCGCGGATCGGAAGAGGCGCAGGCGCGCATCGATGCCGCGCGAGAGGCCGAAGCGGCCGAAGAGATCCGAGCGCAGGAGCGCAGCGCGGCGCTGGCCGCGCGCGAGGCGGTGTGCGCGCGCATCGAGCACCCGGACACGGCTCCCGAATCACTCGATGGCGCCCGCGCCGAGTGGGAAGGGCTGCCGCCAGTGCCCGGCGGCGGCGCGGAGGAGCGCGCGCTGCAGCAGCGCTTCGACCGCGCCACGGCCCTCGTGCAGCGGCGTCACGATCAGCGCGAAGCCGCCGGCCAGTCGGCAGAGACACTACGCGCGATCGCGGCCGAAGCCGCGTCGCTCGACGGCAACACCCTTGGCGAGGCCGTCAATCGCTTGAAGACCCTCAAGCGGCGGTGGAAGGAAACGGAGCAGACGTTGACGAACCTGGCGATGGATCCCCCGGCCGAGGCCGTGGAGCAGCTGCGCGGTGCCGAAGAAGCGATTGCTCGCCGTGAGGCGGACGTGCGCGACGAACAGATGAAGGCGCTGGCCGAGCGGGTCGGCCGCATCGAGCGGCTCGGCGATCGCGCCGAGCGTATCTCGAAGGCGGATCAGATCACGCTGCGCGAGGGGGATCGCCTCGTGCGCGACGCGAAGATGGCCCTCGACGAGCCGGCCGGCGAGCATCGCCCCGAAGGCTACGACGCGGCTGTCGCGCGGCTGCGCGCGATGCTCGAGCAGGTCGGGCCGAAGATGCGCGAGATGCGCGAGATGGACGATTGGCGCCGCTTCGCCAACGCGCAACTGCAGGAAGACCTGATCAAGAAGGCCGAGGCGCTGGCCCTGGAGCTCGACACAGAAACCGCGGCCGGTCGCGAGCCCGACCTGGGCAAGGCCGCCGCGACGCTGCGGGATCTGCAGGCACGCTGGAAGGCGTCGGCCGAAGCGCCGCGCGATCGCGCGCAGGAGCTGTGGCATCGCTTCCGCACGCCGGTCGACGCCGTGCGCGCTCGATGCGCCGAGTTCTTCGCGAAGCAGGCAGGCGAGCGCACCGAGAACCTCAGGAAGAAGCAGGAGCTCTGCGAGCGCGCGGAAGCGCTCGCCGATTCGACCGACTGGGTCAAAACCGCGGAGGCATTCCGCGAGCTGCAGAACACGTGGCAGGCCGTCGGCGCCATCCCGCAGCGTGAAGCCAAGGCGCTCTGGGATCGGTTCCGCAAGGCATCCGATCGATTCTTTACGCGCCGGCGCGACGATCTCGCCTCGCGCAAGACCGTGTGGGCCGACAACCTTCAGAAGAAGGAAGAGCTGTGCGTGCGCGCCGAAGCGCTCGCCGAGTCGACCGACTGGGAGACGGCGGCCAGCGAACTCAAACGGCTGCAGGCCGACTGGAAGACCATCGGCCCCGTGCGCAAGAGCCGCTCCGAGGCGATCTGGAAGCGCTTCCGCGCCGCCGCCGATCGTTTCTTCGAGCGCTATCACAACCGCCATCAGGTGGCGCTCGAGCAGAAAGCCGCCGATCGCGAGGCGCTCATCGTCGAGCTCGAGGCCCTCGCGGCGTCCCAGCCAGACGATGTGCAGCCCGAGAATGCCGGCGCCCGCGTGCAGGACCTGCGCGCGAAGCTGCGGCTGCCGGCGCCCGTCGCTCGCGCCGTCGCCGACGAACAGGCCGCGCGCGTCGCGGCCGCGATCGCCAGGACGGTCGAACGCTGGCCGGCGGCGTTCCAGGGCACCGACCTCGATCCTGAAGCCGCGCTCAAGCGCATGGAAAAGCTGTGCGTGAAAGCTGAAGCGCTGATGGAGTCGGCCGAGACCCGCGCCGAGGAGCGTCCGCTGTCGCAGGCCGAAACCCTGGCGGCGAAGCTGCGTCAGGCGCTGGCCGCCAACACGTTCGGCGGCCGGGGCGCCGACGATCGTGGGCCTTCGCCCGCCGATCAACTGAAGGAGCTGCAGACGGCGTGGCAGCGGCTCGTGATTCCGTCCACAGAGGCGGGCCGCGCACTCGATGCGCGCTTCAAGGCCGCCGTGATCGCCGCTCAGGAAAAGCTGCGCGGATCACGCAAGCGCGAAACCCGGAACGAGGAACTGGAAACTCAGAACTCCTGAGTTCCTGGTTCCCGGTTCCTACTTCCCGGTCTCGTAAACCACCTTGCCGCCGACGATGGTGTACACCACCTTCGCCTGGCGGATCTCCGCCTCGGGCACGGTCATGATGTCCTTCGACAGCACGGTGATGTCGGCGAGCTTGCCGGGCGTCAGCGTGCCCTTGATGTCTTCCTCGAAGGCCCCCATCGCGTTGTTGATCGTGTAGGACTTGAGCGCCTCGAGGCGCGACATCCGCTGCTCCGTGAAGAAGACGCCGCCGTCCTGCATCTGGCGCGCGACGCTCGCGTGGAAGCTCGCGATCGGGTCGATGTCCTCGACGGGCACGTCGGTGCCGTTCATGACGAGTGCGCCGCTCTTCATCAGACCCTGCCATACGTACGCGCCCGAACGCGCGCGATCTTCGCCGAGCCGCTGCAGCACGTACGGGGCATCCGACGTGGCGTGAATGCCCTGCATCGAGGCGATGACGCCGAGCTGGCCGAATCTCGGAATGTCGGCCGGGCTGATGTGCTGGGCGTGCTCGATGCGCCAGCGGAGATCCCTGCCGTTGATATTCGACCCCTTGAACGCCTTCTCGTAGATGTCGAGCACCTCGCGATTGGCGCGGTCGCCGATCGCGTGGATGCACAACTGAAATCCATGCTCGAGCGCGATCTGCGCCGTTCGCGTCGCCGATTCGATGGACGTCGTGTTCAGGCCTCTGCTGTCAGGCTTGTCCGCGTACGGCTCGAGCAGCCACGCGCCGCGCGGGCCCAGCGCGCCGTCGATGCTGACTTTGATCGCACGCACGGTGAGACGCTTGTCGCCGTAGTTGACGATCTTGTAGTCCTTGATGCGCTGCGAGAGCGACTCGTTCCCGACGCGCAGCATGACCCATAGGCGGATGCCCAGTTTCTTCTCGTCGACGAGCTTCTTCAGCATGTCGACGGTTTCGAATCCGGAGCCGGCGTCCTGAAACGACGTCACACCCTTCGACAGCGCTTCCTGCGTCGCGAGCTCGATGCCCTGCAGCGCGCGTGCCGTGCGCTCTTCCTCTGTCGGCGCGGGTTCCCCTACGCCGCGGCGCACGAGCCTCGCTGCCGTCTCGCGCAACAGACCGGTGGGATTGCCCTTCGCGTCGTGCAGCAGTTCACCCCCGGCCGGGTTCGCCGTGTCGCGCGTGATCGCTGAAAGCTCCATCGCCTTCGCGTTCACGAACGACGCATGGCCGCTCGCGTGGGTGAGCACGACCGGATTGTTCGGCGAGACACGGCTCAGCGACTCGTGCGTCGGGAAGCCTTCGACGTTCGGGTTCGGCGTCGACGTCCACTTCTCCTGATGCCAGCCGCGCCCGACGATCCATTGCCCGGGCTTGGCCGCCGCCGCCGCGCGTCCGACGGCATCGACGATTTCCTGCCAGCTCTTCATGGGCATCAGGTTCAGGTTCATCAGCCCTTCGCCGAGCCCCGTGAAGTGCCCGTGCCCTTCGATGAATCCGGGAATGGCGAGCTGTCCCTTCAGGTCGATCACCTTCGTGTTCGGACCAGCGAGCGCCTGCATCTCGGCGGTCGTGCCGAGCGCGGCAATCGTGTCGCCGCGCACGGCCATCGCCTGCGCCTCAGGCCTCGCGTCGTCGGCCGTGACGATGCGTCCGTTGATCAGGATCAGATCGGCGGGCGGCTGCTGCGCCGCGAGCGGACGGCCGACAAGGTAGATAGCCACCGCGGTCACGGTGAGCACGGTCCAGAACAGAATCGATTTCGCGCGTTGATTCATGATGATGCCTTTCCGAGACCGACATTCTATACTCCCGGCCGGAGGACCTCATGATGGGTTTGGCGCGCGATCTCCTGCAATCGGTTCGGCTACTCCGCCGGCGGCCTGTCGCATCCGCACTCATCGTCATCACCTTCGCGCTCGGTATCGGCGTCAACACCGCGCTGTTCAGCGTCATCAAGGCCGTCTGGATCGACACCGTGCCGTACTCGACGGCGTCACGTGCCGTGCAGGTGTTCGTCGCCAGCGATCGAGACTCGCGCTACGGCCCGAACATGCCGGAGCTGACCGATCTGCGGGCCGAGGCGAACAGCCCACTCGAGGCCACGGCGGCCGTCACGACGGCGGGCAACGGGATCTATCGCGTGCCGGGCGGCCCTGCGTATCTCATGCAGGCCGCGGACGCCGAGCTTTTCAAGGTTTTTCCTGAAAGGCCATTAGCGGGGCGCTTGTTCGACGCGACCGATCAGAAAGAAGAACGCGATGTCGCGGTCGTTTTGCAGTCGTTCTGGGAGCGGCACCTCGGCGGCAATCCGGCGGCCATCGGAAAGCCCTTCACGCTCACGTCGATTGGCGGGCAGTCAAAGCCCGTGACGCTGACGATCATCGGCGTTCTCCCCGCGCGATTCGGCACGTTCATGCGCGGCGCACTTATCCGCCCGCTCCGCCAGAGCGACAAGCGCATGCAGCGCCAAGGCCACGGCTCCGAGACGGTCTACGCTCTGCTACGGCCGGGCGTGTCAGCAGCGCAGACCCGTGCGCAGCTCGCGCAGATCGGCGATCGCTGGAAGACGACGGAGCCGACGTTCGGTCGCTTCACGCTCACCGCCACCTCGGTGCGATCGGTAATCGCCGGCGCCAACGTCGGCCTCGCACTTGCGGCACTGCTCGGCGTCTCGGCCCTCGTTCTGCTCATGGCCTGCGCGAATGTTGCGAACCTTCTCGTGGCCGCGGGTGAAGACCGGCGGCGCGAGATCGCGATCCGCGCGTCCCTCGGAGCGGGCCGATGGCCCCTTGCACGCCAGCTCCTTACAGAAGCGCTCGTGCTCGGGTGCGCCGGCGGCCTCGCGGCCCTCGGCATCGTCAGCCTCACACGCGATGCGCTCGTGAGGCTGTTGCCAGCACGGCTGCCGGGCCTCGACCGCATCGACATCGATGCGCGCGTGCTCGCGTTCGCGCTTGGCGTCACGCTGGCGTGCACGATAGCCGCGGCGCTATGGCCGGCACTGCGGGTGTCGAAGGCCTCCACCGGGCTCGTGTTTGCCTCGACGGATCGCGCTGGCCGCCGCAACCGACCGAGCAGCCTGCTCCTCGGCGTGCAAGTCGCCATCGGCGTCATGGTGGTGGTGTCAGGCGTATTGTTGCTGCGCAGCTTTGCGCGCCTTTCGCACGTGTACCCTGGCTTCGACACCGACAACGTCCTGCTCGTGAGCGCGCAGGCACGGGAACGACAGACCAATGCCGTTGCCATCGAGCAGCTGCTCGACCAGGTGCGCGCACTGCCTGGTGTGGAGACCGCCGGGGCCGCAGAGACCGTCCCGCTTGGCGCCGGACGCGTGCGCTACGGTGTGATTCCGGAGGGCGCCGCCGCCCGGACATCTACGATGACTGACTACAGGCGAATTTCGCCAGGGTACCTTCGCGCGATGACCATCCCCATCGTGAAGGGACGCGATTTCCGGCAAACGGATGTCAGAGGGTCGGAGCTGGTCGCACTTCTCAACGAAACCGCCGCGGCCGTGCTGTTTCCAGGCGGCAACGCTCTGGATCAGCGCGTCAGTGCCGGCGCCGGCGGAATCGCCCGCATCGTCGGCATCGTCGGAGAGATCCGGCACCTGGGTCTGGACCGCGAAGTCGTGCCAGAGATCTTCCGGCCGATTGCGCAAGACAGCGGCTCCGGGTACACGCTGGCCATCAAGCATCAGCCGCCGATGACAGGCGTCGCGGCCTCGATACGGACGCTCGCCGAGCAGCGCCAGTTCGGCTACGAATTAAGCGATGTGCGTCCGGCCGCCGATCAGATCGGCCGCTCTCTTCGCGAGCCGTGGTTCAGAACGGTGCTCTTCGGGTTGATGGGAGGACTGGTGCTGGTGCTCACGGTCATCGGCGTCGCCGGACTTGTGAGCCATGCGGTCGTCCGGCGCACGCGCGAGATCGGCATCAGACTCGCGATTGGCGCGCGCCCGTCACAGGCGGTCAGGCTCCTCGTGCAGCAGGCGATGGTGCCGTCGATTGCGGGCGCCGCGGCGGGGCTGTCGGCGGCGTGGTGGTCGACGCGCGCGATTGCGCATTTTCTGTTCGATGTTCCGGCTCGCGACCCAGTGAGCTTCGCGGGTGCGGCGGGATTGATACTGGCGGGTGCCGCGCTGGCAGCGTGGCTTCCCGCACGCCGCGCGGCGGGCATCGATCCCGCGCACACGCTGAGAGCGGACTAGCCTTTTGGCGCCGGCATGCCGAGCACGCGGCGTGCGTTCTCGCCCAGGATCGCCGCGCGGTCGCTCTCGGACGGCACGAGCTCGTCGATGATCTCGAGCTGCTTGTCGTAGATGTCCTTCTGCCAGCCGCGCGGGAAGTACGACGAGTCGGTGCCGAACAGAATCCTCGAGGGGCCAGCGACATCGAGCGTGTTCTTGTACACGTCCTTCAGCGTCAGCTTGTTCTGGTACTTCATCCAGCTGTTCGAGCTCGATGTGTCCACGTAGATGTTCGGTGCCGCGTCCATCGCCATCAGCGTCACGCGGAGCATGCCGGAGCCGAAGTGCGGAATGATGAACGACGCCTGCGGATACGTGTTGGCGAGCCGCGCGACGGCCAGCGGATCGCCGAACCGCAGATCGAACACGGAGGGCAGCCCGAGCTTCTTGCGCGCGCCGATCGAGAGCATGCCGCAGTGGACGAACACCGCGCGCTCGCGCTCAGCGGCGATGGCGACGATCTTCTCGACGCGCTGGTCGTGGAGGCGCACCTGGTGCATCGCCGGAAAGAGGCAGAGGCACCGGAGGTCGAGCTCGTCGAGCGCGCGAATCGCGCGCGCGGCGGCGTCGGGCGCATTCGGGTTGACCATACACGCGCCGGCGAATCGCGCGGGATAGCGCTTGACCGCCTCCGCGACGCCAGCCTCGTCGCCGGGCACGCTGGCGATCAGCATCGCGCCGCCGATGCCGTGCCGTTCGAGCTCGCTGGCCCACCGGGCCGAGAGCGTGGTGTCATCGCCTGGCGGATCCCAGCCCAGGCGATCGGGCAGCGTCACGGCGGCGTCGGCCGGCGTGGGCTCCCGGAGGTCTCGGCCGAGCGTGCGGAAGAAGCCGGCCGAGAAGAAATGACAATGCGCGTCGAATACTGGAGCAGTCATGGTTTATCAGAGCCGGATGCGGCCAGCCGCCGGTCGACGGCAAGGAAATACGGCACGGCACAGGCCGCGAGCACCGCCGCGAGACCGAACGCGGCGCTGTAGCCGCTTCGCTGAATCAGCCAACCCATTGTGGTCGATCCGGAGCCGATTCCGGTATCGAAAGCCGCGATCATCGTCCCGAACGCCGCCCCCCGGCGGCTGTCGTCGACGTGCTGCATGACGTAGGCGGCAAATGCCGGATAGGCCAGGCCGAATCCGACGCCGAACGTCAGCGCCGACACGATCATGCCGGTGCGCCCCGGGGTCAGGGCCATGATCCCCAGACCGGCGGCCACGAGCCCCAGGCAGGGGACGAACACGCGCTTGTAGCCGTACCTGTCGCCCAACCGTCCGAGCGTCGGCCGCGCGAGCAGGATCGCGATCGCCAGCGTCGTCAGATAGATGCTGCGTGGCGTGACCCCGGCCGCGTCGGCGTAGAGCGCGGCGAAGCTGGTGATGCCGCCATACCCGAACGAGTAGAGGAACAGCGTGCCTGCGACCAGCATGATCCGCGGCTCGATGAGCGAGCGCAGCGTCAGCGGCGGATGCGGGCCCGCGGGCCGGCCCCCGCCGAGCATGGTCGCGATCAGGAACATCAGCACGTTGAGCGCGATGCAGGTCATCGCGAGGGGAAACCATCCGCGGCGATAGATCGCAAAGCCGATGGTCGGCGCGAGGGCCAGCGCGAAGATCGACGCCATGCCCGCATAGCCGAGCCCTTCCGCGCGGCGCGCGACAGGGATGATCGAGAGCATGTAGGCGCTCGACGCCGAGAGCATGCCCGACCAGAAGAACCCCTGCACGAAGACCAGCGCCAGAATGGACGGCACCGACTGCATGAAGGCGTACGCGAGGGTGATACAGGCGATCGCGGCGCTCGACACGAGCAGGATGGTGCGCTGCCCGATGCGGTCGCCGATGGCGCCGGTGAGCGGCGCGAACATGGCGGATGAAAACGTGAGCAGGCCGAGGAACAGACCCGCCTGGAGCGTGGAGCCTCCCAGATCCTTGATGTGGAAGGGGGCGGTCGGGAGGAGTTGGAAGACGGACAGGAACACCGTGAAGCTGAACACCCACATCGTGAAGAAGCGGGCGGTGAACAGCTTCTCGGCTGCGGGCGGCGTCATCGAAGCTTAGAATGATATGCCAATGCACGAACACAGCGACCACGCCGTACCCCCGTCGCGCCTCTGGCGGCAGCTGCCCCTCGAGCGCCGCATCGAAGCGGCGCAGGCGTTCTGGGAGGCCGATGCGACCGACGAAGCCGGCGCCTCCGAACAGATCGAGGCCATCCTCGCGCTGTCGCGCCACATGAAGTTCCGCCCGCAGAGCATGCAGGCGATGCCGGCCGACAAGCGCGCCCGCTATCTCGCGCAGTTGCCGGCCATGCCCGACTCGATTGCCGCCCGGGCGCTCGTCTCGTATCACCTGACGCACCAGCGGCCGATGATGGGCGCCTTCCTCGACGCGCTCGGCATCACGCACGAAGACGGGCTGATCACAGCCGAGAACCTCGAGCCGCTGGCGCGGCCCGCGCTCGCCGGCGCCGCCGCGAATCTGACCAAGGCGTTCCCTCCGGCCGACGTCTCGCTCTACCTCAACACGCTGCTCGCGCAGGATCCTCAGACATGGGGCGAGCTCGGCGGCCTGCCGCAGCTCGAGTAGAGACGCGCGGCGCGGCCTTTGCTGCGATCCGTCCAAAGACGCGCCCATCTCGTCCTAACCGTTGAGTTGACTGTGATGCCGATGATTCGACCTGCCGCCTGCGCGCTCCTCGTCACCATGGCCGTGCCACCGCACGCGCTCGCGGCTGTGGGCGTCATCGCCCGTACCAGCGGATCCGCCGCGGGCGCCGCGCAGGCCGCGCCGCCGGCAAAGCCGGAGCAGCTGCCGGTGGATCTCACGAAGATCCGCGAAGCGTTGCGGCAGAACCCGCAGATGCGGCTCGATACCGACGAGATCCGGTTCTACGTCGACATCATCGGACGCATTCCGACCTTCGAACAGATCGTCGGCGACTACAACCTGAAGGTCGGCCCCGTCGCGGGTGCGGGCATGACGCACGAAGAGTTCCTGCGCATGGTCACGCCGCAGGACGTCAACAGCACCACCGGCATCACGGCGCTCGACACGCTGCAGGTCGCGCTCACCAGCTACGGCATGATCACGATGGTCAAGCGCGCGTACGAGGAATACAAGAAAGCGCGCACCGCGAGCGAGCGGCGCGCCATCCAGGAACGGATCGAGCGGGAGCTGCGCGAGCTCGAGAAGCTTCGCGCGGGTCGCGGCCGCTAGGCCCGCATGCTGCTCCTGCTCCTGTCGCTCCTCGTCCCGCAGACGGCCCCACTAACCGTTGAGGCGGCCACGCGCGAGATCCAGCGCCTTATCGCGGACAGCGGCGCCGAAGTCGCCGTCGCCTACCGTCCGCTCTACGGCGGCGGGGCCGGCGCGATCCGGATCGAGGCCGGGAAGACCTTCCACGCCGCGAGCACGATGAAAGTGCCGGTGATGATCGAGCTGTTCCGCCTGGCCGACGCAGGCCGCCTGAAGCTCGACGACACGATCACCGTCGGCAACACATTCAGGAGCATCGTCGACGGCTCGCCGTATGAGCTCTCGGCGACCGAAGACTCCGACGGCGAGGTGTACAAGGCGATTGGCAAGAAGATGACGCTACGGCAGCTCATCGAGGCATCGATCACCGTCAGCAGCAACCTGGCCACGAACATCCTCATCGAGAAGCTCGGCGCGGAGAACATTCAGGAAACGATCTATGACCTCGGCGGCGACGGCATGCTCGTCAGACGGGGCGTGGAGGACACGAAGGCGTTCGAGAAGGGGCTCAACAACCAGACCACCGCGGAAGCGCTGATGGTGCTGCTCGAGCGCATCGCGCTGAGTCAGGCGGCCAGTCCGAAGGCCAGCCGCGAGATGGCGGCGATTCTCAAGCGGCAGAAATTCAACGATGCGATTCCCGCGGGAGTGCCGAAAGGGATCGAGGTCGGACACAAGACCGGCAGCATCACGCGCATCAACCACGACGCGGCGATTGTCTACGCTGACAAGCCCTACGTGCTCGTCGTGCTCGTGCGCGGCATCGAAGACGGCAGCAAGAGCGGCGCACTGATCGCAGCGATCAGTCGCGTGGTGTATTCGGCCGCCCGCTGAACACCACGATCGCGTCGCTGACCGGGCGCGGCCCGAGCGGATCGGACGGCCGGTTGACGACCGTTCCCTTCACCACCATCGTCGATGACCCGCCGCCGTCGAGATTCAGCGCGTCGACCAGGCCGATGCGCTGAGCGAAGGCCGTGAGCTCGCCGAGGCTCATGCCGGCGCTGTGTCCCGGCTGGCGTCCATCGACCACAACCAGCCAGATGTCTCCGTCGCGGTCGCGGCCGATCAGCGTGCGCGGGTGCCGCGCGTCGACGAACCCCTTCATGTCGAGACGCTCCGCCGACCAGTCCTTCACCGCACGCCCGCGCAACAGCAGAAGACCCGCGCCCCCGACGATGTCGTCGGCGCGCTGCCAGGCTGACGATGGCGTGCCGAGCGCGGACGTGTACGCGGAGCTGATGTCGACACGATCGCCCTTCTTCAGACGCGCGAGCGCCAGGGGTACATCGCCCGACGCGGAAATCACGAACCCACCCGTGGGAATCGGCGACGCGCCGGCGTCGCCGAGGCGCGTGACGCGCGCGGGGCGTCCGTCGATGGTCCACTCGCGCCCGCTGCCGGTCGTGCGGGTGTCGGCGCCATAGCGAGGCGTGTAAAGAATGACGGCCTTCGCGGAGCGCGCGGTATCGACGCCGGTGACGGGGATCGACGCGCGTCCAGCCTTTATGCTCGCGCGGGCGGTGACGCGATCGAACAACAGCGGCGCGCCGGACGGCGAAGCGAATCCCACTGCGCCACGCGGGCGCGTCGTGTCGCTGACGAGCACGCCGTCGATCTTGAAGATGCCGGCGGGGTCGCCGGTGGTCCCGAAGAATCCCGCGTTCACGGCCGCCAGCGCACCGCGGCGGTCGGCCATCGCGGGCACGGTGTCGCGGCCCTGAACGCCGGCCTTTCCCAGCTCGAGATCGAGACGCGCATCGCGCGGGCGCACCTCGAGCATGCGCGCGCTGATCGGCGCGTCAGCTCCGAAATACATGGGGGCGTCGACCTTGTAGTACCCGATCCCGGGTGCGAGCATCTCGGGTGCCGGCAGCCGGAAAGCGGACTGGGTGGCGCCCAGCGGCACCGAGAGCAGGGCCGCGGCCATCGCGAGGGCGCCGCGCGTCAGACGTCTCTGAGCGCGAGCGCCGGATCCACGCGGAACGCGCGCCGGGCTGACAGCCAGCAGGCGAGGGGAGAGGCGGACAGGAGCAATGCGCACGATGCTCCGAAAGTAATCGGATCCGATGGCTGAACGCCACAAAGAAATGACCGGAAGGAGAGCGCGGCTAGCTGCTGCGGAGCAGCGCGACGGGATCGACCTTCATGGCGCGGCGGGCCGGACGCCACGCCGCCGCCAGCGAGACGAGGCCGAGCACGGCTGCGACGACGGCGACACTGACAGGATCGAACGGCTCGACCTCGTAAAGCAGCGTGCGGATGAACCGCAGCACGAAGTACGAGCTGGCGATGCCGATGGCGAGACCGAGCCCGGTGAGCCAGAGTGCGTTCCTCAGGATCAGGACGCCGACCGATCGCGGCGCGGCGCCGAGTGCCATGCGCACGCCGATCTCGCGCAGGCGCTGCACGACGGTCATCGACAGCACGCCGTAGATGCCCGCCGCCGAGAGCAGGAGGGCCATCACCGCGAAGATCGACATGAGCAGCAGAATCATGCGCGGGCGCGCGATCTCTTCCGCGAGCTTGTGCTCGATCAGCTCCGCGTCCCACAGGGCGATCCGGACGTCGGCCTGGCGCAGCGCCGCGCGCATGGCCGGCAAGGCGAGCGTGGGCTGGTCGACGCGCGCGAGGAACGTCGCATACGCCACGATCGCGTCGCCGCGCGGCGGCACAGGCGCTGTGCCGGCAGGCGGCGCGACCGGGGCGACGGGTTTGCGCATCGGCATGAAGAACTCGTGACGCGCGGTCTCTTCCCCGACGCCGGTCTGCCGCACTTCGCCGGCGACGCCGACAATCGTCATCCAGCGGCCCGCCTCCCAGCGAATGCGCTTGCCGATCGCCGACTGTCCCGCGAAGAACTCCGCCGCGAATCCTTCGTTGACGATGATGGTGCCGGCTTCCTCGTCGGCCGTAAACGCCCGTCCCTCGCGAATGGGAATCCCGATCGCCGGGAAGTAGCCGGGCCATGCCGAGAAGTACGGAATGACGAGCTCGCGCGTCAGCGCGCCCGGGCGGTCCTCGAACTCCATCTGCCCGAACGACAGCTGGTTGCTGTCGGGCGGCACGCCGCCCGCAGTGACACCGGTCACGCCGGGCAGCGCCTTGACGCGCTCGATGAAGTCGGCGGTGAAGCGGTAGCGCGACTGAGCGTCGGCGTATCCGTCTGCCGGGAATCCGACGCGCATCGCGATCAGATTCGACGGGTCGAATCCCTTGTCGAGCGTCGCGAGCTTCACAAAGCTGCGCGTCATGAGCGCGGCGCCGACCAGCAGAATCACCGACAAGGCGATCTCCGCGACGATGAGCGCCGATCGGAACATCTTCGAGCCGCGCGACCCTGTGGAGGCACGCGTCTCGCTCTTGAGCGCCTCGCCGATGCGCGGCCGCGACGCGGCGATCGCCGGCGGCATTCCGAACAGCATCGACGAGAGCAGGCCGGCAGCCGCGGTGAAGAGCAGCACGCGCGGATCGAGATCGATGCGGTTGAGGCTGCTGAAGGTCATCGCCTCCGGCATCACCTGCAGCGTCAGGGCGAGCACGGCCTTCGCGACGATCAGGCCCGCGAGGCTGCCCGCAATCCCGATCAGCAGGCTTTCGCTGAGCGCCTCTCGGATCAGGCGCCCGCGCGACGCGCCGAGCGCCGAACGCACGGCGAAGTCGCGCGATCGCGACAGCGCGCGCGCCAGCGACAGGTTCGCGAGATTCGCGCACACGATGAGGAGCAGGAACGCGACGGCGCCGACCAGCGACCAGACCGACGTGCTCGTGCGTGTGTCGATGGACCGGAAGTTGGCCCGCGCGCCGGTCTTCCCGTTGCCGCCGGCGGCCTTCGCGACTTCGATGCCCCGCGCTTCGATCTGGGCCGCGGCCGTCTCCTTCGTGACACCCGGCGCCAGACGGCCGATCGTGTCGAGCCGGGGCGCGCCTGCCGAGACCGCCGGCTGCGCCGGATCGTACGCGGCCCACAGCCGCTGCGGCTCGTACGGAAAATAGAACGACGCCGGCATGATGCCGATCACTTCGAACTCGGTGCCGTTGAGACGCACCGTGCGGCCGACGAGCGAAGGATCCGCGCCGAAGTGAGATCGCCACAGGCGCTCACTCATGATGACGCGTTTGTCGGTGCCTTCGCGGCCATCCCCCTCGAGGAACAGGCGGCCGTACAGCGGCTGCACGCCCAGCATCGGCAGTAGCCCTGGTGTGACCTTCGCCGCGCCGATCATCTCGGTGGTCTCATGCCCTGCGAGCACGAACGACTCGCCGCTGTACCCCTCGACGCGGTCGAACAGGTCCGTCTGCCGGCGCCACTCGAGCAGCAACCTCGGCGAGAACCCCGGGAACTGAGTGTTGCTGGCATTACGATTCCAGATGTTCGCGAACCGCGCGGCGTCGGCAAAGGGCATCGGGCGGAACAGGATCGAGTCGGCAATGCTGAAGACCGCAGCGTTGACGCCGATGCCCGCCGCAAGCACGCCCACGGCCAGCGCGGCGTGCGCCTTGTTCCCCATCAACGAGCGGAATCCCATGAGCAGGTCGTGACCGATCGATCGCATGAGCATGTGTCCTTTCGACTGGCGCGCGTCTCGTGGCTCGTGGCCCGAGGGCAGCCGCGGCCACCCTGTTCTGGTCCGCACGGCGGACCTCAGTAAATCGAGCAGCTCGGGCACCGCTGTGCGCACCATCGCCGCATGGCCCCGCGTGCGAGCCTCGGCGCACACCTCGACGAATGTCTGGTGGATCTCTTCGCCGTGCCGCGTCCGCACCTGCGGCGGGTGGAGCCGCACGAGCGCGCGGCACCCCTGTTCGAGGAGACGCGACGGGAGCCTGGTCATGCGCTCATGCCTTGCGCGCCTTGAGCACGCGCTTGTCGCGCGCGAGGGCGACGAGGCTGTCGAGACGGCGGGCCTCCGCCTCCATCACCGACCGGCCGAACGGCGTCATCCGGTAGTACCTCCGCCGCTCATCGTCTTTTTCCGGCGAGGGCCGCTTGTCGCTCTCCTCGACGATGTCGAGCTCCAGCAGGCGCTTGAGGACCGTGTAGAGCGTGCCGGTGCGCAGAACCATCAGTCCGTCGGTGCGGGTATCGACTTCGCGGATGATCGCGTAGCCGTGGCGGTCGCCGTCGGCGAGCGCCATGAGCACCTGGAAGACGATCGGCGTGAGCGGCAGCAGGGAGCGCGGATCGGCGGCCGGGGTCTGCGCGTGTCGAGAATGCATTTGTAATCAATGCATTTGACGCATGGGCATGTCAAATGGTTGGGCGGCGCCTCGTATACTTCGAGGCATGCAGCGTCGTGACTTTCTCTCCGCGGCCATTGCCGTCCCCGTCGCCGCGGCCGCCCTGGCGCGCGCCGGCGCGCAGCAGCGCACGAGCGCGATCAAACCAGCGCGGCTCAAGGCGGGCGATACCGTCGGGCTGGTCGCGCCCGCGAATGCCACGTTCAACTCCGTCGAGCTCGATATCGCGCGGGAATCGCTGCAGGCACTGGGCCTCACGGTCCGCGTCGGCGAGCACCTGCGCGATCGGCACGGCTATCTCGCGGGCGAGGATCGCGCACGCGCCGCCGACATCAACGCGTTCTTCAAGGACCCGTCGATCGCCGCCGTGCTGCCCATCCGCGGCGGCTGGGGCAGCGCGCGGCTGCTGCCGCTGCTCGACTACGACGCGATCGCGCGCAACCCGAAAGTCGTGCTCGGATTCAGCGACATCACGGCACTGCTCGTCGCGCTCAACGCGCGCACCGGCCTTGTCACCTTCCACGGCCCCAACGGCATGGGCCGCTGGGACACCTTCACGCTCGAGCACATGAAGCGCGTGCTTTTCGACGCCGAAGCCGTGACGTTCGCAAACGCCCCGCGCAACTCCGACACCAACGTCCTGACACCAACGGTCAACCGCATCCGCACCATCACGCCGGGCACCGCGCGCGGGCGCCTCATCGGCGGCAACCTGACCGTGCTCTCGGCGATGGCGGGCTCTCCCTACATGCCCGTATGGGACGAGGCCATCCTCTTTCTCGAGGACGTCCGCGAAGACATCTATCGCGTCGATCGCATGCTGACGACACTGAAGCTGGCGGGCGTGCTCGGCAAGGTTCGCGGGTTCGTCTTCGGCACCTGCAGCGAATGCGGACCCGGCGACGGCGGCTTCGGCGCGCTCACGTTCGACGAGCTCTTCGCCGATCACATCGCACCGCTGAAGATCCCGGCATGGAGCGGCGCCATGATCGGGCACGCGATGTCGCAGTGGACGCTCCCGGTCGGGGCCGAGGTATCGATCGACGCCACCGCGGGATCCATCCGCATGATGGAGCCGGCCGTCCGATGATCCGCGAGGTCGCGGACGAGGCCGGCGTGCGCAACAGCTTTCCAGTCATGCGGCAGCTCCGCCCCCATCTCACCGAAGACGAGTACGCGACGCGCGTCGCGCGCCAGCAGGAGGGCGGTTACCGTCTCGCCGTCGTGGAGGAAGACGGCGTCTGCCGCGCCGCCGCGGGTTTCCGCATCATCGAGATGCTGCACCAGGGGCTGCACCTCTATGTCGACGATCTGGTCACCGACGAGGCGGAACGCTCGAAGGGGCACGGCGAGGCCCTGATGGACTGGATGCTGGCGGAGGCGAAGCGGCTGGGTTGCGTGACGCTGCAGCTCGACTCAGGCGTGCAGCGGTTCCGCGCCCACGCGTTCTACTTCGACCAGCGCATGCACATCTCCGGCTATCACTTCACGATGGAGATTCGCTGAATCCGACTAGTCCTGCCCGAAGGCGATGATCGGATCCACCGACGCGGCTCGGCGCGCCGGCGCCAAAAGACAAGGGTGAAACCGCGGCCGCTCAGCGAGCGGACGGCGTAGCGAAAATCATCGCGCAAAAACTACCTCGATGCGGGAGATCACATCCGCTTCGAGAATCCGGTCGACAACATCCATCCCTGACACGACGCGCGCGAACACCGTGTAGTCGTGATTGAGGCGCGGCAGATCGACGAGGTCGAAGAAGAACTGCGCGTCGCCCGTGTCGCGTCCCCGGGTGGAGATGCCGGCAGCTCCGCGCTCGTGCCGCGCGAAGCCGAGCTCGTCTCGCTGGAAGCGCGGCGCGCCCGCGTATTCATTTGCCCACGGGCTGCCTCCCTGCACCACGAAGTTGGGCTCGACGCGGTGAATCGTCAGCCCGTCGTAGTACCCCGCGGCCGCGAGGCGCGCGAACCGCGCGACGGTCGCCGGCGCTTCGTCCGGCAGCAGCTCCAGCTCGATCACACCGCCGCGCGCCATCTCGATGCGCGCGCGTGACGGCAGCGCGCGCAGCTCCTGCGGCGACGGCGTCATCGGCGCGCGCGCGGGTGCCGGCACCGCGTAGGGCGCCTGCGGAGACGCAAGCCTGTAGGCGTCGACGAGCGCGACGCGCGCGTCAATCCATGTGTCGGCGCCGGAACCGTCGACCGCTTCGAGCGCGGTCGCGATCGCGGATGCGAACGGCGCGGCATCCCCCGTGGCGTTGATCGCGCGCGCGGCCGTCCTGAGCAACTGCGGATCGCGGCGTTCAGCGAGAGCCGCGACGAGCGCACGGCTTAGACGCTGCTGGCGCTCGGCACGATCGGGCGCGTCCTTCGCGGCCGCGCGCGCCGCCAGTCCCGCAACTGCGGCCTCCCGCACGTTCGATCGCGCGTCACCCGCCAGCGTCTCGAGGCGCGCATCGTCGCCCAGCGCGGTCGCGGCCGTGGCCGCATACATGCGCACCGGCCACGCCGCATCGGCGGCGTGCAGCGGCAGTAACTGGCGGGCACGCACCGGAT
>JALYRV010000059.1:0-6838 GCA_030855205.1 Acidobacteriota bacterium
TCTCGAAGACGGCCTCGAGGGGCTGCGCGTGCCGCGCGTCGCCATCGAGCGCGTGCGCGCGCACGTGGTCGCCGAGCGAGAGCGCCGCCGCGCGAAGATGCTGGCCCAGCTCGAGCGCGTCGACCTGAGCGAGGCGCTCGCGCGCGTCGAGCGGGTGGCAAAGGCGGCCTCGCCGCGCGTGACGTCGTACAGCACCGAGGCGATGTCGCGGCGCGTGCGCGCGCGCGCGATTGTGCTCGGCCGCGGCCTCGACCGCGCGGGCACGCTGTATCACCCCGAGCATCTGCATGCGGTGCGGATTGCCGGCAAGAAGCTGCGCTACGCGCTCGAAGTCGTCACGGCGTCGGGCGCCGCGGACGTGGCGGCCGATCTCCGCACGCTCAAAAAGGCCCAGGAGCGCCTCGGTCTGCTGCACGACTACCAGATCCTGCTCGAGCACGTGGCGGCGGTGGCCGACGCCACGCCGCCTGGCGCGCCGGGGGCCGCAGGCCTCAAAACCCTGGCGGGCGCATATGATCGGGAGTGCCGCAAGCTGCATGCGGGCTATATGAAGATGGCGCCCGCTCTGGGCGTGATCGCCGCCCGGTTGCAGGACCCCCGGCTGCTGAAACGAGCGCGCTGATGGCTGAGTTGTATCTGATACGTCACGGGATTGCCGCCGATCGAGGCAAGGACTGGCCCGACGACACCAAGCGTCCCCTGACGCCGCGCGGCGTTACGCGCCTGAAGGAAACCGCAGCCGGGCTCAAGGATATCGGCGTCAAGTTCGATCTGATTCTCACCAGCCCGCTCGCGCGTGCGCGGCAGACCGCCGAGGTGCTGCAGCAGGGCGTGTCACGGTCGGCGCTCATCGAGGAAACCCGGCTGCTCGCGCCCGGCGGCGCTCCGGCGGATCTCATCGAGCTGCTGCGCTCGAAGAAGAAGCTGCGCCGCATCGCGCTCGTCGGCCACGAGCCCGATCTCGGCCAGCTCGCCGCGTTCCTCGTCGGCGCGCGCGCCCCGCTCGTGTTCAAGAAGGGGGGCGTTGCCCGCATCGACTTCGACAAGCTGCCGCCCGTGCCACCGGGCCACTTGCAGTGGTTCGCGCTGCCGAAGATGCTCCGCGCGCTCGACTAGCCGAACCGCCCCGTCACGTAGTCCTCCGTGTGGGCCGTCTGCGGCTTGGTGAACAAATCCACGGTGCGGGAGAACTCCACGAGCCGTCCCAGCCAGAAGAACGCCGTCTGATCCGACACGCGCGCCGCCTGCTGCAGGTTGTGCGTGACCATGACGATCGTGTACTCCGTCTTCAGCGTCTGGATCAGCTCCTCGATCCGCCCCGTCGCGATCGGATCGAGCGCGGAACACGGCTCGTCCATCAGGATGATCTCGGGCTCGATCGCAATCGTTCTCGCGATGCACAGGCGCTGCTGCTGTCCGCCAGACAGTGACAGGCCGCTCGCCTTCAGGCGATCTTTGACTTCGTCCCACAGCGCCGCGCCGCGCAGCGCGCGCTCGCACGCATCATCGAGCGTGTTCCGATTCCTGATGCCCGCCACGCGAAGGCCGTACACGACGTTCTCGTAGATCGACTTGGCGAGCGGATTGGACTTCTGGAAGACCATGCCTATACGCCGCCGTACTTCGATGACGTCCGTGCCGCGCGCATAGAGGTCGCGCCCCTCCACGACGAACCGCCCCTCGATCCGCACATCGTCGATCAGATCGTTCATGCGGTTGAGGCAGCGGAGCAGCGTCGACTTGCCGCAGCCGGACGGGCCGATGAACGCCGTGACCTGGTTCGCGGGAAGGTCGAGCGAGATGTCGTGCAGCGCCTGCGACGCGCCGTACCAGACATTCGCGCCGCGAATCTCGATAGCGGTCGGGGCATCCTCGGGCGGCGGCGGGCCGAACGTCGTGCCGACGGTCATCCTCAGCGGCGTGCCGGTGGTGCGTGGGGACGGATCCATCATCAGAACGCCGCCGACTGGTACTTCCGGCGAAGCCGGCTCCGCACGATGATCGCCGTCAGGTTGAGCAGCAGCACGATCACCAGCAACAGGATGGAGGTCGCGTAGACCATCGGCTTGGCCGCCTCGACGTTCGGGCTCTGAAAGCCGACGTCGTAGATGTGGAAGCCGAGGTGCATGAACTTGCGCTCCAGGTGCAGGTAGGGAAATTCGCCGTCGAGCGGCAGATCGGGCGCGAGCTTGACGACGCCGGTGATCATCAGCGGCGCGACTTCGCCGGCGCCGCGCGCCATCGCGAGAATGAGCCCCGTGAGGATGCCCGGAGCCGCGGCCGGCAGCACGACACGAGTGAGTGTCTGGAATGTCGTGGCCCCCGATGCGAGTGACGCCTCGCGCATCGACCGCGGCACGGCGGCCAGTGCCTCTTCAGAGGCCACGATGACGACCGGCACCGTCAGGAGGGCGAGTGTCAGCGATGCCCAGAGCATGCCCCCCGTGCCGTAGGTGGGCGAGGGCAGGCGCTCGGGGTAGAACGCGGCGTCAATCGAGCCGCCGACAAGGTACACGAAGAAGCCGAGGCCGAAGACCCCGAAGACGATCGACGGGACGCCGGCGAGATTGTTCACGGCGATGCGCACCGCTCTGACGAAGATCCCCTGCCGCGCGTACTCGCGCAGGTACAGCGCCGCGAGCACGCCGAAGGGCACGGCGAGCACGCTCATCAGCACGACCATCATCACGGTGCCGAAGATGGCGGGGAAGATGCCTCCCTCCGTATTCGACTCGCGCGGGTCGCCGCTCAGGAACTCCCACACGCGCGAGACATAGACGCGCGCCCGTCCTGCCGTCGACAGCGTGTTGGCCGGATACGCGCGGTACAAATCGAGCGCAGGCAGCTCCTTCTCGGTGCCGTCGGCTGCCTGCAGGGTGACCCGCACGCGCGATGCGGCGTCTGTCACCTGCATCAGCGCCTGCTCGAGCGCTGCGTAGTCGCGCTCGAGGGCCGACGTCCGTTCCGCGATGGCCGCGCGCCGGGCAGCCGTACCTGTGTCGCCTCGCTGCGCGTCGAGATCGAGCGCGCGCAACGCGAGCCGCTGCTGTTCGATGCGCGCATTGACCGCGCCGAGCTCGTCGCGCTCGAGGCGCCGGATCTGCGCCCGGTCGTTCGCCGCGCGGTCGACCAGCGACGGCAACAGCGGAAGCACGGCGGCGCTGCCGCTGGCGATAGTCCGATCGCCAGCGGAGATGGCGGTCATGCGGCCCAGAAACGGGCCGTATTCCCGCCGCTCGACGTAGAGCACATCTGGCGGCAGCGCCCGGGCGCTGATGGCGTCTTCATCGATCCATCGGAAATCCGCGCCGGTGAGGTCCCTGTTGCCCAGTTTCAGCTGCACCCGCGTGCGCGTCAGGTGCGCGGGCGTCCCGGGCTGCGGGATCGGCTCGCGGGCGGTGACTTCACCGAGCACCACCGACCCGTCGTTGAGCGTGAGCTGCTCGAGCGGACCAGGCCAGAAGAAGCCGAGCCCCTTCGTGAGAATGAGCGCAATCATGCCGGCAATCAGCAGCAGGCAGATCCCGAGACCGCTCCCCGCGAGCCAGATCGCCGGCTCGCCGCGCCGCGCGTTGTCGCGTGTGCCCGCCATCAGATGGCCCGGTACCGCTCGCGCAGGCGCTGGCGAATCAGCTCCGCGGCGGTGTTGACGAGGAACGTCATGAGAAAGAGGATGGCGGCCGCGAGGAACAGCACGCGGTACAGCGTGCCGCCGTGCGGCGCTTCCGGAATTTCAACGGCGATGTTGGCCGACAGCGTGCGCATCCCGTTGAACAGCGACCAGTCCATCAGCGGCGTGTTGCCCGTCGCCATGAGCACGATCATCGTCTCGCCGACGGCGCGGCCGAAGCCCACCATGATCGCGGAGAACACGCCCGGGTTCGCGGTCGGCAGCACGATGTGCACCGCCGTCTGCCACCGGCTCGCGCCGAGCGCGAGCGACGCGGCCGTCAGGCTCGACGGCACGCTCGAGAACGCATCTTCGGAGATCGTGAAGATGATCGGAATGACGGCAAATCCCATCGCGATGCCGACGACCAGGCAGTTGCGCTGGTCATAGGTGAGCCCCCAGTGTTCCTTGAGCCACAGCCGGGCGTCGCCCGACAGCAGCGTCCCTTCAGCAACCGGTCCCAGCAACAGGGCGAGCCAGCCCGCGAGGACGAGCAGCGGAAGGATCACGAGGAGCTCGCTGCCGGGCCGGACACGAGCGGCCAGGCGCCGCGGCAGAAGCCGCCAGAGCAGTACCCCCGACATGCCCGCCAGCGGCAGCAGCGGGATCATGAGCAGCACGCCCACGAGATGGCGCTCGACGGCCGACGCCAGGTAGAGTCCCGCGAGGAAACCAATGACGACACTCGGCAGTGCCGCCATGATTTCGACCGTCGGCTTGATCGTCGAGCGCAGGGATGCGTGCGTGAACTGTGACGTGTAGAGCGCGGCGAGCACGGCCAGCGGCACCGCGAAGAGCACCGCGTAGAACGTGCCCTTGATCGTGCCGAACACCAGCGGGACCAGGCTGAATTTTGGCTCGATGTCGTCGGTGGCGCCGGTCGACTGCCACACGTACTGCGGCTCCGCGTAGCCCTCGTACCAGACCTTGCCGAAGAGCGTCCTCCAGCTCGTCTCGGGATGCGGATTGTCGAGCGCGTAGTGTTGGAGCACGCCGGCATCGAGCGTGAGCAGCGCGTCGGACTTGGGTGCGATGAGCACCGTCAGCGCCGGCTGGTCGGGTGTCAGCGCGGCCAGCACGCGCTCCGATGTCTGGTGGCGCAGCACGATGGCGCCGTCGGCCCCGAGCGTCGCGAAGCTGCGCTCGCGCGCCGAGAGCGCCATGTCGATGACGGGCGACGCCTGCGGCGCGAACGTGTGCGCGCGCACCATGGCCGCGCCGTCGCCGGCGGGCGCCCGCAGCCACCCGGTCAGACTGCCGTCGGCGGCTGCCGCCATGAACGAGTGTCCGCCGAGCATCCACTCCATCGCCGTAATCGCCGACGGGCTCACCGGTGAGACGTCGGTCAGGACCGGTTCGGTCCCGAGCTCCCAGTGATAGACATGGCCGCGATCGGTGCCGGCAAGGAGGGACCCGTTGCGTCCGATGCGGACCTGCGTGATGCGCTCGCCGGACGCGACGCGCAGCGACGCCTGGTGCTCGGCGCCGTCCGCATCGGTCCACACATACGCCACCTCCTCGTCCGCCACGATGCCGGCGACGAACCGCTGGGTGTCCTGTTCGATGTAGGAGATCTGACGAATCGCGCGCCCCGCGGCATCGAGCGTGACGACACCGCGCTCACGCGCCTCGACCGTGAGATCGATCAGCGCCTGCGCCTCGTATTGCGGCACGAAGAACATCTGCACGAGTGATGCGCGCCCATCGGTGAGTCCCGCGGCGACGTAGTGTCCGCTGACGCTGCGTGATGAGGAGGCGACACCTGCTCCGGCAAGGCCCGGCAGCGGAAACTGACGCGCGCGCTGTCCCGAGTCGGCGCGATGGAGCGCGATGAGACCGGCCGGCTCGACGACATACAGATAGCGCCGGTACTCGTCTATGCCAGTCGCGCGCATGGTGCGCGCGCCACGAGGCTCGGCCGGCGCCTCGAGACGCGCGCGGCCGACGGGAGTGATGCGCGCGGATCGAAACAGGGGGAGCGCTTCGCTGACGACGAACACCAGGATGCCGAGCACCGCGGCGACGACGCCAATGCCGCCGAGCCCGATGACGAAGACCGCCGCGCGATCGATCCGCCGGAGCCGGCGTATCGACCGCGAGGCGGCCGCCATCTGCGAACGAACGGAGGAAGGAGCGGAGGGCTGCACCGGCGTCGAATCGCTACTTCGCCACCTTGGCGAGCTCGGTCTGCGCCTGCCGGGCCGACAGCGGCATGTAGCCGTCCTTGACGACCGCTTCCTGGCCCTCGCGGCTGAACATCAGCTTGACGAACTCGGCGACCAGCGGATCGGCAGGCCGATTGGGCGCCTTATTCACATAGATGTAGAGGAAGCGCCACAGCGGGTACTTGCCGCTCTGCACGTCTTCGTAGCTCCCCGACGAGAACGGGTTCTTGTCGGTCTCGGCCAGCGCGACGGCCTTCACGCCCGAGGTGCGGTATCCGATGCCGCTGTACCCGATGCCGAAGCGATCCTCCGTGATGCCCTGTACGACCGAAGCGGATCCCGGCTGCTCCTTCACGGTGTCCTTGTAGTCGCCGTTCTTGAGCACGTGCTCCTTGAAGAAGCCGTAGGTGCCGCTCGCGGCGTTACGCCCGTAGATGCTGATCGGACGGTTGGCCCAGTCACCGGTGAGTCCGAGCTGGCCCCACGTCGCGACGTTACGCGCGAAACCGCGGCGGCGGCTCTTGCCGAACACGGCCTCGACCTGCGCGAGCGTGAGCTTCTCGATCGGGTTGTCCTTGTGCACGTAGACGGCAAGCGCGTCATAGCTCGTCTTGAGCTCGGTCGGTTTGTAGCCGTGGCGCGCTTCGAACTGATCGATCTCGGTGGCGCGCATCCGGCGCGACATCGGACCGAACTGCGCCGACGCGGCGATGAGCGCGGGCGGCGCCGTCGATGAGCCCTTCCCTTCGACCTGCACCTTGACGTTCGGATAGAACTTCCGGAACGTCTCGGCCCAGAGCGTCATCATGTTGTTCATCGTGTCGGAGCCGACACTGTTCAGGCTGCCCGACACGCCGCTGGTGCGCTGGTAGGGCGTGAGGGCTGAATCGACCTTGAGCGCCTGCGCGGCGGTCAGGGCGGTGGCTGCGAGCAGACACACGACGAGCGGAAATGTGCGTTTCATGGCGATGTCCTTGTTGAATTGAATCAGGCGGGGCAGGCT
>JALYRV010000059.1:6848-17432 GCA_030855205.1 Acidobacteriota bacterium
CGCGTCCGTGCGTCAGAAGATGAACTGCAGCTGCGACCGGAGCTCCCACGTCTTGACGGCGGGGGCGGTACCGGCCTGGATCTCGATCTGGCCGATGTCGCTCTGCCACTTGAGGCCGTGCCGCGCGTAGTAATAGCTGAACGCGCCGCGGATCTCCTGCGTGTCGTTGCGGTCGGTGAGGTCGGTCGGGTCGAACGTGCCGTAGCGCGCCGCGACCTCGTAGCGGCGGCGGCTGAACAGCTTGGCCGCCTGCACGAAGCCGCCCGTGGCGTCGAACTTCGCGCCCGTCTCGGGCGTGCGCTGCGCGAACGCATACATCCCGTTCACCGCGAAGCCCTTGTACTTGTAGATGCCGTCGACGCTGTAGGCATTCCACCGCTGGTCGTTGCCGGCCGTCGCGTTGAAGTTGTTCTGGTTCTCCCAGTTCGCGGCCACCGCGTAGATCGGCGCGGTCGTCGACTCGAAGTCGCTCTCCGAATAGAGCGGCCCCGAGACCCAGGCCCGCGTGTTCAGCACCTGGCTGCCATTGGGCTGCCACATGACACGCGCGTTGTACTGGAACTTGCTGTTGTCGTTGACCGTGCGGGTCGGGCCGTTGCCGTTGAACATGCCCACGCGCCATTCGATCTTGTTGCCGGCCGTCGCGCCCCAGAGCGCGATGCCCGTGTCGCGGCCGCGGAAGAAGCTGTTGCTGACGAGCGCGCGGTCCACGAATGTCTGGCTGCCCGACGACGTCATTTCCTGCGCGCCGTACGGCGGCTTGAACTGCCCGATGTGCGCGCGGAACAGGCCCTTGCCTTTCGAGAAGTCGATGTCGAAGGCCGCGTCTTCGAGCAGCGCGCCGGCGTTCGACCCGGTGACCGCGGGCCAGTTCATCTGCACTTCATACGTCAGCCACGACTTGATCATCCAGCCTTCGAGCTTCATCTTCGCGCGGCGGATGCGGAACGAACCGCGCGGGTCGCCCTTCGCGGCGGTGCCCGCAAGCTGCGTGTTGTCGTCGGGCAGCTCCTCGGTGAACCGCACCTGCACGCGGTTCGAGAGCTCGAGATAGGCGTTGTCCATCGTGATGCGCGTCTTGCCGTCGCGCCAGACGATCGACTGCACCGGCGCGGCCGGCTCCGGCATCACTTCCGAGATGCCGTGCTTGAAGAAATAGAGCTGGATGGCGCGCTCGTTGTCGCCCACGACGGTTTCGCCGTCCTTGCCCACGCCCGGCTTCGTGATGCCCACGCCCATCTCACCGGTCTTCTCGAACCGGTCGGCGTTGGCCGCGACGTTGAACACGTAGATGCGGCCGTCCTTGGCGATTTCCTTGTAGTAGAGACCCTGCGCCAGCGCGGCGGACGCGCTCAGCATCAGGACGACGGCGGCACACAGCGCCGAGCGAACCAGAACGGACAGATTGACAATGCGAACCATAACGCTGACTGCCTCCTCGCGGGCAACACGCCCGCGCTTCATGGAGAGAAGACTATGGGGGCCGTATTGCCGCGGTGTGCCGGACACGTTACAGCGGCGTTAATTCGGCGTGCCCGTGCGCACGGCCGCGCCTTTGGGCACGACGATGATGCCGCTGCGGATGTAGTAGCCGTCTCCGTCGGCCTCATCCACCCCGGCGTCGTTGACCAGCCGCACGTTGTCGGCGATGCGCGCGTTCTTGTCGACGATGACGCCGTCGAGCACGACGTTGCGGCCGATGCCGAGCGGGATGCCGTGCCCGCCCGGCTCCTCGTAGAAGTCGGCGCCGAGCAGCACGGAGCGGCGGATCTGTGCGCCCTCACGAATCGTCATGCGGTTGCCGACGACCGATTGTTCGATCGTGCATGCCTCGAGATGGCAGCCCTCGGCGATGATCGATTCGTCGATACGGCTGCCGTCGATGCGCGTCCCCGGCAGGAATCGCGGGCGCGTGTAGATCGGCCGTCGCGCGTCGAAGAAGTTGAACGCCGCGCCGCGCCGCGTGAGCGCGAGGTTCGCGTCGTAGAACGCGCGCACCGTGCCGACGTCGGCCCAGTAGCCGCGATAGAAATAGGCATGCACGTCGTGCGTGGCGAGCGAGGCGGGAATCAGCTCCTTGCCGAAGTCGACGCCGGGCGTGCTGCGGATGAGCTCCAGCAGCACCTCGCGAGAAAAGACGTAGATGCCCATCGAGGCCACGAAGGGCTTCTCGGCGCTCGTGCGCGAGAAGGTCGATCCGGAGGGCACGCTCTTGCGCATCTCGCCGAGCCGGTCCGCGCTCGGCTTCTCCTCGAACGCCGTGATCCGCCCCTGTGTGTCGAACCGGAAGATGCCCATGCCGGTCGCGTCCGCGGCGCTGACCGGTTGCGCCGCGATGGTGATGTCGGCCTTGCTCTCGATGTGCGCCTCGATCAGCTCGCAGAAATCCATCCGGTAGATGTGGTCGCCGGCGAGGATGAGGAAGTACTCCGCGTCGTAGTCCTCGAAGTGGCGGGCCGCCTGACGCACCGCGTCTGCCGTCCCCTGGAACCAGTCCGGACTGTCGGGCGTCTGTTCGGCGGCGAGGATCTCGACGAAGCCCCCCGAGAACACGTCGAGCCGGTAGGTCTGCGCGACGTGCCGGTTGAGCGACGCGGAGTTGAACTGCGTCAGCACGAAAATGCGCTGCAGGCCCGCGTGGAGGCAGAGACTGATCGGAATGTCGATGAGCCGGTACTTGCCCCCGATCGGAACGGCCGGCTTCGAGCGGTGGTGCGTGAGGGGAAAGAGCCGGGTGCCGCGGCCGCCGCCGAGGATCAGCGTGAGAACGTCTTTCATGAAAAGAGAATACAGAATTCAGAATACGGAACGGGCCGGCATGGGGCGTTACGCTGGCTCGACGAAACGGTAGCCGAGCCCGATGACGGTCTCGATCTGCGCGCCGGCCGCGCCGAGCTTCGAGCGCAGACGGCCAACGTGCACGTCCACCGAGCGCGTCTCCACGAAACGGTCGTAGCCCCAGACGCGCTCCAGCAGGCGGTCGCGCGACAGGACGCGGTCGCGGTTCTCCACCAGGAAGCGCAGCAGCTCGAATTCGCGCCGCGTCAGGCGCAGCGCGGCGCCGTCGACCTGCACCGAGACGGCGTCGAAGTCGGCCATGATGTGGCGTCCGGAATAGGTTGCGGCAGCGGCCACATCCGGGCCCTGCTGCCGCCGGCGCAGTACCGCTCGCACGCGCGCCGCCAGCTCACGGATGCTGAACGGCTTGGTGACGTAGTCGTCTGCGCCGAGATCGAGTCCGGTGACGCGGTCCGATTCGGACGTGCGCGCCGTGAGCATGATGATGGGCAGGGTCCGCGTCGCGGGCTTGGCCCGCAGCAGCCGGCAGACCTCGGTGCCGTCGAGCACCGGCAGGTTCAGGTCCAGAATCACGAGGTCGGGGATCTGCACCGCGACCGCCCGGAGCGCGGCGTAGCCCGTGCTGGCGATGGTCACAGTGGTGTCGCCGGAGCGCTCGAGCGTGTGCTTGATGAGCCCCGCGATATCTTCCTCGTCTTCGACGACCAGAATCCGTGTAGCCGCGGCCATGCAGTCCTAACCCTAGCGTCCGGCCGTTTCGGGGCGATGTCAGCGCCGTTTCGGGCATGTTTAATCATTTAAACGACTCCAAGGCCTTGCTACGCATGGGCTTGGCTGGCCCGTCCCGTGCAACGCGAATGTAACAGACGCGTAAACACCACGTAACGTCTGTTAGAATCGCCCCGCCTTCGATCGGAGACTTGTGGCCTTTAGACTGATTCCAAAAGAAGAGAAGTTCTACGACGACTTCATTGCCGTCGCCGCCGAAATCACCAAGGGCGCGCGCCTGCTCGAGCAGATGATCGCGACCGATCCGCCGCAGTACGACCTGGCGAACGAGATCAAGGAAATCGAGCACCGCTGCGACTCGCTGACGCACGGCACGATCCACCGTCTCAACCAGACGTTCGTGACGCCGCTCGATCGCGAAGACATCTTCGAGCTGGCCCGGTCACTGGACGATTGCATGGACGCCGTGGATCACTGCGCCAATCTGGTGATGAACTACGAGATCTCGACCATCCCCCCCGGAGCCCGCGAGCTCACGAAACTGCTGACCACCTCGTGTCAGGCGGTGCAATCGGCGGTCGGCGCGCTCGACAAGAAGATCGCCATCGCCCCCCACATCGTCGAAATCAACAGGCTCGAGAACGAAGCGGATCGCGTCCACCAGCTCGCGGTGCGGGAGCTGTTCAAGAAGGAGAAGGATCCGATCTGCCTCATGAAGTTCAAGGAGCTGCTCGACGAGCTCGAGAAAGCCACTGACGAGTGCGAGGACGTCGCCAACGTGCTCGAGGGCGTCGTGGTCAAGCACAGCTAGGATGGATTCCGCCCTCATCGCGGTCATCGGCCTGGTCATCCTGGCGCTGATCTTCGATTTCATCAACGGCTTCCACGACGCCGCCAACTCCATCGCGACCGTCGTCTCGACGCGCGTGCTCTCGCCGGGCAAAGCGGTCATGTGGGCCGCGTTCTTCAATTTCATCGCGGCGTTCATGTTCGGCACGGCCGTCGCGAAGACGGTCGGCAAGGGGATGGTCGATCTCGAGATCGTGACGTTCACCGTCATCTTCGGCGGTCTCATGGGCGCGATCATCTGGAACCTGATCACCTGGTACTACGGGCTGCCCACCAGCTCGTCGCACGCGCTCTTCGGCGGCTACGCCGGCGCGGCAGTCACGAAAGCGGGCTTCGGTGCGCTCATCGCGTCGGGCTGGACCAAGACGCTCATCTTCATCGTCGTAGCCCCTCTGATCGGCCTTGCGGTGGGTCTCGGCCTGATGACGGCCATCTACTGGATCTTCCGGAACTCGAGGCCCGCGAAAGTGACGGGCTGGTTCCGCCGCATGCAGCTGGTGTCAGCCGCCGGCTTCTCCCTGATGCACGGCGCGAACGACGCGCAGAAGACGATGGGCATCATCACGGGCGTGCTGTTCACGGGCGGATATCTGACGACGTTCGACGTGCCGTTCTGGGTGGTGCTGCTCGCGCACGCCGCCATCGGCCTGGGCACGCTGTCGGGCGGCTGGCGCATCATCCACACGATGGGCAACAAGATCACCAAGCTGAACCCGCCCGGCGGTTTTGCCGCGGAGACGGGCGCGGCCGCCGCGATCCTCATTGCCACGCAGATGGGCGTGGGCATCTCGACGACGCACACGATCACGGGTGCGATTGTCGGCGTGGGCGCGACACGGCGCCTGTCGGCCGTGCGGTGGGGTGTGGCGCGCCAGATCGTGTGGGCGTGGGTTCTGACGATTCCGGCGTCGGCGGCCATCGGCGCCGCCTGCTACTACGGTGCGTCGCTGCTCGTCGGCGGGTAGGGCGGCAATCGCACGCTGAAGATCGCGCCTCCGCCGTCCCGCTGCGCGGCGGTCACCGTGCCGCCATGCAATCCAATCAGATGCTTGACGATCGCCAGCCCGAGCCCGGTGCCTCCGGGATCGCGCGCGCGTGATCGATCCACCCGGTAGAAGCGCTCGAAGATGCGCTCGACGTCGGGCGCGGGAATGCCCGGGCCGCGATCGGCGACCTCGAGGACGATGTCGCCGCCGTCCATGCGGCGCGTCGTGATATCGATCGCGCTGCCATCGGGCCCATAGTTGACCGCGTTCTCGACCAGATTCCGTAGCGCGTCGTGAAGGCGGGCGGGATCGCCCGGGATCGCGGCGGCGTCCTCGGCAACGGCCCTGACAATCCGCATGCGCTTGGCGGCGAGAGCCCCTTCGAGCTCGGTTTCGACTCCATTGAGCAGCGTCTGCGCGCTGATCTCCACGCGATCAAGGCGCTCCTGTCCGGCATCGAGCCGCGCGAGACGCAGCAGATCGGTGACCAGCCGCTCCATGCGCAGCGTGTGGCGGCCGATGATCTCCAGGAAGCGGCGCTGGTCGGCCTCGTCGGGCGGCGCGTCGAGCAGGGCTTCGACGTAGCCGCGTACGGCGGTGAGCGGCGTGCGCAGCTCGTGCGAGACATTGGCGACGAAGTCGCGCCGGATCTGATCGGCGCGGCGCAGGGCGGTGATGTCGTGGAGCACGAGCACCGCGCCGCTGCCCTGCGGACCAGAGACCGGCGCCGTGCGCGCGGCGAACGCGCGATGCGGATCGCGGTTGAGCGTCAGCTCGAGGCGCTCGCCGGCATCGCCGCGCAGTGCCGTGCTCACGAGCGACGCGACGTCGGGCTGCCGGATGATCTCGAGATAGTGCCGGTCTTCGGGGAGGTCGGGCATCTGGAGCATCTCGCGCGCGGCCGTGTTGGCCAGGACCAGCCGCCCGGCGCCGTTGACGAGCACGACTCCCTCGAACATCCCCGCGAGAATCGCTTCCATGTGCGCGCGGTTGCGCTTCGACTCCTCGAGTCGCCGCCCCAGCTCCTGCACGGAATCGTCGAGCACGCGGGCGACCTGACCTATCTCGTCGGCGCCGTAGTCGCGTGTCGCGCGCGACAGATCGCCTCGCGCGTAGCGGCCCGCGACCTCGGCGATGCTGCGCACGCGCGTGGTCAGCCAGTGCGACATCACCCACGCGAGCACGAGCGCGGCGAGGAGTCCCGCTCCGAGCGCGAGCAGCGACGTGCGCCAGATCGGCGCCAGCTGTTCCTGCACGCCGACGAGCGGTAGCGAGAGGCGCACGATCGCGATCGGGCTGTCGCGCACGGCGGCGGCGGCATAGACCATGTCGCGATCGGCCGTGCGGCTATAGCGCTGCGCGCGGCCGATGCGCCCGAGTTGCGCCTCGATCACTTCAGGCCGATCGCCGTGTGTTTCCACAGCCGGCAAATCGGGCGCGGCGACCTCGGAGTCGCCCACGACACGTCCGCCGGCATCGAGGAAGGTCACGCGCGCGCCGGTCAGTGCCGCGAGCTGATCGGCTTCGAGGTCGATGGTCGGCACGATCGGACGGCTCGAGAGCAGCTCCGCCGCAAGGCGCGTGCGCGCGACGAGGTCGTCCTCGATGCGCGCGGCAAGCCGCCGGCGCTCGAGCGTGGACACGAGCACGGTCACCACGGCGAGCGCGATCGCGGCGCCGGCGAGCGTGCTCAGAAAGGTACGGGTGCGAAGAGTCACGCGTCCTGCAACTTGTAGCCGAACTGCTTGATGGTCTCTATCGCGCCCGCCAGCACAGGAAGTTTCTCGCGGAGCCGCCGGATGTGGACGTCCACCGTGCGCGTGCCGCCGGTGTACTGATAACTCCACACGTCGGTGAGCAGGAGGTCGCGCGACAGCACGCGGCCGCGGTGCTGAATCAGGTACTGGAGCAGCAGGAACTCTTTTGCCGTGAGCTTCACCTCGCGGCCATTCTCGGTGACGAGATGACGCTCGGAATCCAGAGCGAGGCTGCCGTACGTGAGCACGGCGCCGGCGGCGGGCGTGCGTGACGCGCGCCGCAACAGCGCGCCCACCCGCGCCACCAGCTCCTTGGGGCTGAACGGCTTGGTGACGTAGTCGTCGGCGCCGAGCTCGAGGCCGGTGACGCGGTCTGCTTCTTCGCCGCGCGCCGTGAGCATGATGATCAGGGTAGCGGCCGTCGCCGGATCGGATCGCAGCGCCTGGCAGACCATCAGGCCGTCGAGTCCCGGCAGCATCAGATCGAGGACGACGAGATCCGGCCGGCGCTCGCGCACCCGGCGCGCCGCTTCACCCCCGTGCGTAAGGCGCTCGACTTCATGCCCTGCACGCACGAGATAGTGCGCGATGAGCTCCGAGATATCGGAATCGTCCTCGACAACGAGAATGCTGGCCATCCTGATTACCGGACAGAGTATCGCGTACGCCTGACCTTGAAGCGAGACAGCTCGAGCGCTAACGCCGCTCATCCATAGTTCGACAATTCCTTATTGCAGAACGACTTGAACGCGATCCGCCCCCGTGGCATCCCCCGTGCTCTATGGAGGGTCAGGAAACGGGGTCGCGAGCGGCAGGAGCGGGGACGAAGGCGCCCCGCGAGTGAGCGAGCCAGGCGGGATGCACGGGCCCCCGCCGCATGGATGGAGGAGTCGACAACATGACGAAGCGAAACTCTCTTACTCGTCTCGCGGCAGCCGGCGTGGCGTCCGCGGCGCTCATTGCGACCGTTGCGTGCAACGGCAATGGCATCGACACCGTCCGTGCCGAACGTGATCCGCGGTTGCTGCAGACGGCGGCCAACGGGTCGCTCGGCGCGGCGGCAGCGACGGGGCAGCAGATGCTGGTCAACTGCGGACCGTATCAGCGCACGCTGGTGCGCACGACGTATCTGAACGGGCAGCCGGTCGCGTCGGTCGACTGCGTCGCGGCAGAGACCGCGGCTCCCGCGGGATACATGCCGCAGCAGCAGTTCGCGCCAATCGCGGGTGTGCAGCCGGTGGTCTATCGGACCGCTCCCGCGCCTCGCGTCGTCCGCACCGTGGCGTCGGCGCGCAGCACACGGACGGTCTATCGTGACAGCGGCGCGGCCACGTCGGTGCGGCGTCCGGTGCGCACGAAGACGAAGAGCGCGGTGATCATCGGAGGCACGGCCGCGGCCGGCGCCGGTGTGGGCGCACTCATCGGCGGCAAGAAGGGCGCAGTCATCGGCGCCATCGCAGGCGGCGGCGGCGCGGCGGTCTGGGACCAGGTCACGCGGCGGAAACAGCAGTAGTCGCCGCCACTGACAGACACTCATCAGCGCCGGGGGGCATCGCCTCCCGGCGTTTCTGCGTTCCGCGCTAGAATCACGCCGTGCAATTCCTCGTGATCCTCGCGCTCGCGCTGGCAGCCCCCGGACAGGCCGACGTGGCGCGCCTCGGCCCCGCGGTCGGCGCCGCGGCGCCGTCCTTCTCCCTGCCCGATCAGCAGGGACGCACGCGCACGCTGTCGTCGGTGGCCGGTCCGAAAGGCACCATGCTGGTGTTCTTCCGGTCGGCAGACTGGTGACCCTACTGCCGCACGCAGCTCGTGGAGCTGCAACGCCAGGCTGAACAGCTGCGCGCCGAGGGACTCGGGCTCGCCGCGATCAGTTATGACTCGCGCGAAACCCTGGCGGCGTTCGCCGCGAAGTATCAGATCACGTTTCCCCTGCTGTCCGATGCCGGCTCCGCCACGATTCGCCGATGGGGGATCCTCAACGCCGAGGCCACAGGGCGTACCGCAGGCATTCCGCATCCCGGTACGTTCGTGATCAGTCCCGCCGGGCGCATCGTGTCTCGCACGTTCGAGCCCGACTATCAGGTCCGCAGCAGCGCGCAGGCTATTCTGGGGACGCCGTCGCGCACGCCAGGCCGGCTGCCGAAACAGATTGATGCCCGCTACCTTTCGCTGACGACCTCGCAGTCGGACGAGCGTGCCACTCCGGGATCGAAGCTGTCGCTCTATGTCGACGTGGTGCCGAAACCGAAGATGCACGTTTATGCCCCGGAGCAGACCGGCGGGTACATCCGGATCGAGCTGGAGCTCGACGCGGATCCGGCGTTCGCGAGCGGGCCCGCGGCGTTTCCCAAGGCCTCCAGCTATTACTTCAAGCCGCTCGACGAGACGTTCAAGGTCTTCAACGCGCCATTCCGGATCCGGATGCCGGTCACCGTGGCGCTCACCCCGGACGTCCGGCGACGCGCGGGCGCGAAAGAGCCACTGGCCATCACGGGTACGCTGCGCTATCAGGCCTGTGACGACAAGGTCTGCTACCGCCCGGACGAGGTCAGGGTCAGCTGGCTCGTCACCCTCCAGCCTCTCGTGGGCCGCTGAGCGGCGCCGCCTGCCGCCAGATTTCTTCCACCGCGGGTGAAACGGGGCATAATGCGCCTCGGTAGTTAGCCTCAGGAGTCCCACACATGAATCGAGCGACATCGATCTTCAAGGTCGGCGTGTTCGCGACGCTCTCGGCGGTCCTCGTGGCCTGCGCCACGACCGCGAAGCCCGCCAGCACGCCAGCGCCCGCGACCGCCCCAGCGCAGCAGCCGCGCCCTCAATCCGATCCGACGTCGCCGACCACGCCCCCCGCGGGCGAGGAACAGGGCGAGGAGGGCGCGGGCCGTCAGGGCCGGCAGGGCGGCGCCGGGCAGCAGCCCGCGCAGCCACGCCCCTACAACCGCGTCATCACCGCACAGGCCAAGACCGACGATGGCGTGTTCAAGGTGCACCGCATCGGCGAGCGCATCTATTTCGAGATTCCCAAGACGGAACTCGGCAGGGACTTCCTCTGGGTCAACCAGATCAAGAAGACCACGCTCGGCGTCGGCTACGGCGGCCAGGCGCTCGGACGCCGCGTCGTGCGCTGGGAGCGCAACGGCAACCGCGTGCTGCTGCGCTCCATCTCGTACGACGTGATCGCCGATCCGACGACCGAGATCGCCGAAGCGGTCGAAGCGGCCAACTACAGCCCGATCATTCTCGCGTTCAACATCGAAGCGATCGGCCCGAACGACGCGCCGGTCATCGAGACGACGCGCATGTTCACGAGCGAGGTGCCGGAATTCAGCGCCCGCCAGCGGCTGGGCGCGCGCGGCTTCGACCCGACGCGCAGCTTCCTCGAGAAGACGACGTCGTTTCCCGAGAACATCAACATCGAGGTCACGCAGACGTACACGTCGCCGGCCGACGCGGCCCCCGCGGCC
>JALYRV010000233.1:0-3457 GCA_030855205.1 Acidobacteriota bacterium
ACGTGTTGCTGCTCGACCTGCGGAACGGACGTCATCAGCTCCTGGGCAGCGTTGGCGACGTCGCATTCAACCGCAGCGGAGAGCTCCTCGCGTATACGGTCGACGCCGCGGTCAAGGACGGTAACGGCCTCTTCGTGTTCGACACGCGCACGGGCCGCGCCACGGCTCTCGATAACGACGCGAAGCAGTACAACCGCCTCGCCTGGAGCGAAGACGGCGCCGCTCTCGCGGTGCTCAAGGGACTCGAAGCCGAGAAGATGCGCGAGCGGGAGAACACGCTTATCGCGTACCGCAACGTGCAGGCGGCCATCGATCAGGCGGCCGCAACCGCGGCGCCTTCCGTGCTCGATCCCGCGAAGACGGACACATTCCCGAAAGCGTGGGTCGTGAGCGACCGCGCTCCGCTCGCCTGGAGCGAAGACAACGCGCGCGTGTTCTTCGGCATGAAGGCGCAGGTGGCCGCGCCCGACGCGGGCCCGCGCCGCGGCACCGACGAGGTCGCCGATATCGACGTCTGGAACACGGCCGACGAGCGGATCCAGTCGATGCAGATGATCCGCGCCGAACAGGATCGCAACCTCACGTACCGGCAGGCGTTCGACGCCTCGGCGTCGCGCTACGTCAAGCTCGCCGACGAGACGATGCGCGAGCTCGAGATCGCGCAGGACGGGCGCTGGGCGGTAGGCCGCGACACGCGCGGCTACATCCACGATCACAAGCGGCCGGCCGCCGACTTCTATCGCGTGAACACCTCGACCGGCGAGCGCACGCTGATGCTCAAGAACCAGCTCACGAGCGGGCACACGTTCGGCATCTCCCCGGACGGGCGCACGTTCCTGTACTGGAAGGACAACCGGTTCCAGGCCTACAGCCTCGAGGCCGGCGCCTCACGCCCGCTCGGCGGCACCACGGCGATCAGCTTCATCGACACCGAGTACGATCACCCGGGGCCGAAGCCCCCCTTCGGCGTCGCCGGCTACAGCGCCGACGGCCGCGGCGTCGTCGTCGAGCACCAGTACGACCTGTGGCTGCTGCCCGCCGACGGCAGCCCGGCGCTCAGCCTTACCAGGGGCGCGGGCAGCAAAGGCGAGATCCGGCTTCGCTACGCCCGCCTCGATCCTGTCGATCCGCTCCTCGCGCCCGGGCCGAACAACCGGCGCGGCACGATCGATTTGTCGAAACCCGTGATGCTCTCGGCGTACGGAGCGTTCACCAAGAAGTCGGGCTTCTACGAGCTGTCGAACGGCCAGTTGCGGGAGGTGGTCTACGAAGACGCGGTGTTCAGTACGCCCTCGCGCGCGCTCAAGGCCGACACGTTCCTCTACACACGCCAGACATTCAGCGAGTTTCCCGATCTGCGCGTTTCCGGCTCGGGCTTCACGAGCGCTAGGAAGATCACCGATGCCAACCCGCAGCAGACGGAGTTCCTCTGGGGCCGCCGCGTGCTCTTCGACTACAAGAACAAGGCAGGGGTGCGCCTGCAGGGGATTCTCGCCCTTCCCGACGACTACAAGGCCGGTGAGAAGCGCCCGATGCTCGTGACGTTCTACGAGAAGAACTCGCAGAACATGCACCGCTACAGTCCGCCGTCGTTCCTGACCGGCATGGGCGCCGTGCCGATGGAAGCGGTCACGCGCGGGTACGTGACGATGATGCCGGACGTGTACTTCACGACAGGCCGCTCGCATACCGACATGCTCGAATGCGTCGAGGCGGCCACGCGGAAGGTGATCGAGCTCGGCTACGTCGACCCGAAGCGCATCGGCGTCGTCGGGCACAGCTACGGGGGCGAGGGGGCGGCGTTCATCGGCACGCAGTCGAAGATGTTTGCCGCGGTGGGCATGGGCGCGGGCGTGACCGATCTGTTCTCCGACTTCAGCCAGAACTGGGGATGGTCGTATCAGGTCACCGGCGGAAGCGGCGCGAACGGGTCCGACTATTACTTGTACGGACAGGGACGCTGGGGTGTCTCACCGTGGGAGAATCCCGAGCTCTATCACACCGAATCGGCGCTCACGCATGCGCCGAAGGCATCGGCGCCGTTCCTGATCATGCACGGCACCGCCGACCCGACGGTGGCATTCGCCAACGCGATCGGCTTCTACAACGCGCTGCGCTTCAACGGCAAGAGCGCGGTGCTGCTCGCCTATCCCGGCGAAGGGCACGGTCTGCGAGGCATGGCCAATCGCAAGGACCTCACGATCCGCTTCTTCCAGTTCTTCGATCACTATCTGAAGGGCGCGCCTGCGCCGAAGTGGATGAGCGAAGGCGTGCCGTTCCTCAACCGCGACGCCAGCAGGGATCCGTCGAAGCAGTAGCGCCCGGATGTTCGACCCCGCATCGCGCGCGCGCCTGACGCACCATGACGCCGCCCGGTTTCCGGGCGGCACGCTCTTCGACGCCATCGGCCGCGCGGTTTGCGAGGCAGGCTGTCTGCCGCGCAAGGAGCTCTACGAAGCGTGGGAAGTCGCGCGGCGCGCGCGGCGGATCTTTCGCGGAGGACGCGTCGTCGATCTTGCCGGCGGACACGGCCTGCTCGCGCACGCGATGCTGCTGCTCGACGACACGTCGCCTCACGCGTTCGTCGTCGACACGGCCGTGCCGGCGTCCGCGGCCACGCTGCACGCGGCGCTCAGCGCCGCATGGCCTCGGCTGGCTGGACGCGTGACGTTCGTCGAGGCCCCGCTCGATGCGTTCGCCATCGAGTCCAGTGACGTCGTCGTGTCGAGCCATGCCTGCGGCGCGCTGACCGATCGTGTGCTGGCACGCGCGGCTGACGCCGGCGCGCGGGTGGCCGTGCTGCCGTGCTGTCACGACCTCGAGACGTGCGACGCGGGCAGCCTCTCGGGATGGATGGACGGCGCGCTGGCCGTGGACGTGATGCGCGCGACGCGCCTGGCGCAGCGGGGATATCGCGTGTGGACGCAGACGATTCCCGCAGCGATCACGCCGAAGAACCGTCTGCTGATGGGCATGCTCAGTCCGGCTTGATGCGATAGAGCTTCGTCTGCGTGCGGATCAGGAGGCCGCCGTGCGACGGGACGGGGCTGGCGAGGCTCATCTCGCCGAGGCTGTTCTTCGCGAGCTCGTCGTAGGTGTCTCCCGCGCGCAGCACGAACGTGTCGCCGTCCTCGCTGAGAAGGTAGATGCGGCCGTCGGCGGCCAGCGGGGAACTCGAGAACGTCTGGCCTCCGCCTCCGACGCGCGCCTTGAACACCTCGACTCCGGTCTTCGCGTCGGCAACCTGCAGGACGCCGTTGTTGTTCACCAGGTACACGCGGTTGCGATAGACGAGCGGCGAGGGCGTATAGCCGGAGAAGCGCGGCTGGAACCATGCGACGAAGGCGTTCGACGTCTGCTCCGGGGCAAGGGAGATGTCGCCGCTCGCGCCAGGCCGGATGGCGAACAGCGGGCGGCCCGATTCTCCCTGCGATCCGGTCGCGACGTAGAGCAAGCC
>JALYRV010000233.1:3467-5139 GCA_030855205.1 Acidobacteriota bacterium
CCGTCAGCCGCGACCGGCGTCGGCTGCGCCTGCGTGATCCCCTTCATGCGCCAGAGCTCGCGCCCCTCGAGGTCATAACTGACGACCTGCCCGCGGCCGAGCGTCACGACTTCGGTGCGCGTGCCGTTCTGCCAGACGTAGGGTGTCGACCAGCCGGACGCGCGGCCTTCGCCGCCCGTGCGCTTGACGCTCCACAGATCCTTGCCGGTCTTCGCGTCGAGTGCAGCGAGAAACGACTCGCCTTCGTTGTCGTGCAGCACGAAGACCTGGCCGTGATGCACGACCGGCGACGAGGCCGTGCCGAAGTCGAGATAGATCGGCTGTGGCGGCCACGTGCGCTTCCACAGCAGCGTGCCGTCGAGCGCGTAGCAGAAGAGACCCACGTTTGCGCCGAACGATGCGTAGATGCGCTCGCCGTCGGTCGCGGGTGTTTCCGAGGCATACGTGTTCTTGCGGTGCCTGCCGCCGGCGGGCAGGCCGCGATGCGCCTCCTGTTTCCAGGCGACCGACCCGGTCTTGGCGTCGATGGCGAGCAGCACGTAGCTGATGTCGCCGGACTCCTCGGGGCCTTCGAGATCGCGGGCGCGCATGCGCTTCATGATCTCTTCGTTCGACAGTCCCTGCTTCTGCATGTCGGCGATGAAGTCGTTGCCGAAGATGCCGGTCGACGGCGCCTTGAACGCCCTGGCGCTGACCGCGGACGTCAGATACACGCGATCGCCGAGCACGATCGGCGACGACCAGCCGTGGCCGGGCACGTCGATCGACCACGCGATGTTGTCGGTTGCCGACCAGCGGGCAGGCAGCGTGACGCCGTCGGCCACGCCGCTGGCGCCGGGCCCTCGGAACTGGCGCCAGTCCGGCGTTCCGGCCGCCTGCGCGGCGACGAGTCCGAGGCAGAGAAGCAGCGATGCGGTCATGTTCATTTTTTCGGTACCAGTTTGAGAATGCGGCCCTGCGCCGCGTCGGTCGCGAGATAGAGCGCGCCGTCGGGTCCCTGGCGCACGTCGCGGATGCGCGCCTTCTGATCCGTCAGCAGCCGCTCCTCGCCGGTGACTCTCTCACCCTTCACATCGAGCCGCACGAGCGCCGTTGACACGAGCCCGCCGACGAAGAGGCTGCCGCGCCACGCAGGGAACAGGGTGCCGGTATAGAACACCATACCGCTCGGCGCGATGACGGGGTCCCAGTAGTACAACGGCTGCTCGATTCCGGCTGCGGCCGTTTTCTCACCCGCGATCGGCTTGCCGCTGTACTCGATGCCGTACGCAACCGACGGCCAGCCGTAGTCGCGCCCCTTGCGCGCGACGTTGATCTCGTCGCCTCCGCGCGTGCCGTGCTCGACCTCCCACAGCTCGCCCGTGGCCGGATTGAGCGCCGCGGACTGGATGTTGCGATGGCCGCTCGACCAGATTTCCGGACGCACGCCCGTCTTTCCGACGAAAGGATTGTCCTTCGGGATCGAGCCGTCCGCGTTGATGCGCGCGATCTTGCCCAGCAGACTATCCATCTTCTGCGCCTGCATGCGCCCTTCGGTGATGGACCGTTCCCCCTGCGTGACGAACAGCGTGCCGTCGCGCCCGAACACCAGGCGGCTCCCGTAGTGCATCGTCGATCGCAGCGCCGGCTCCTGGTGATAGAGCACCTGCACGTTCTCGACGCGCCGCGCCGC
>JALYRV010000234.1 GCA_030855205.1 Acidobacteriota bacterium
GCACGGCTGCGAGCGCGCCGACGATCGCGTCGAGCTCGGCGCGAAAGGCGTCGCTGCGTTCGAGACGCGCCGCCGCGCGCGAGACACGGGCGCAGGCGCGCGTGAGGTGCCCGGCGAGCCCGATGGCCGCTGGCGTGTCCTCGGGCGCGATATCCGGCGCCTGCGCCGACGGGTCGACGTAGGGGCCGATCGCCTTGCGCCACCGCTGAAACTGGTCGCGCACTTCCCCTTCGCAGAACTCGATCCGCAGCGGGCGCGAGGCGTCGCGCCGCGATTCACGGCGCTCCGAACAGATGTCGATCGCGCGCTGGACGAGCGACATCGGCACGCCCGCATCCGCCCATCCTTGCACGAGCGCGAACGCAGGCCCGACGATCCGCACCAGGTGCCCGCCGTTGCGCCGGCACAGGTACGACTCCACTTCCCGGCAGTACGTGCCGGCATCCGTCCCGCTCATCACGCCCAGATTACTTCTCCGGCGACCAGCCGCTCCAGCCCTGCCGCGCCCCGTACGAGCAACGCGCCGTCATCATCGACGCCCTCGGTCACCCCGCGGCGGAGATCCTCACCGGCGCGCCACGATACGGGAGCGCCGCGGCCGCCCGGCGCGAGCGATCCCCAGGCCGCCATCAGTTCGCCGTGAGCCCCACGACGGAGACCCGCCATCGCGGCGTCGAGCTCACCGACGAGCGCGGCCTGAAGGGCCGGCCGATCGACCGCGCGCCCGAGCTCATGCTCGAGTGAGCTTGCCGCTCCGGCGAGCTCCGCCGGCACCGACGCGAGCATGACGTTGATGCCGATGCCAATCACGACGTACTCGAGACGTCCCGCGACACTGCTGCCCTCGGCGAGAACGCCGGCCAGCTTGAGCGGCGCGCCGCTGGTGATGACGTCGTTGGGCCACTTGAGCTGCGCCACGAGTCCCGTCGCCGATGCGATCGCGCGCGCGACGGCGACGCCCGCCGCCAGCGTCAGCAGCGACGGCTTCGGGAACCGGTCGAGACCGCGGACGATGTACGAGAGATAGAGACCGCCTTCGGGTGAGTGCCACTCACGCCCGCGGCGGCCGCGGCCTGCGGTCTGCTCGTCGGCACTGACCACGCTGCCGTCAGGCGCACCGGAAGCCGCCAGCGTCAGGGCGTGGTCGTTGGTGGAATCGATCGTGGAGAAGTGGCGGATGAGGCGGCCGGCACTCACGCGCGCTCGAGCTCGAAGCTGATGTCGGCGGCAGGCGCCGAGTGCGTGAGTGCTCCGACCGACACATACTCGGCGCCGAGCGCGGCGAGCGCGCCCACGCGATCGAGCGTGACGCCGCCCGAGATCTCGACCTTGGCCTTGCCTCGCGACCGGCGAATGGCTTCGCGCATGTCGTCAATCGGCATGTTGTCGATCATCAGGATGTCGACACCAGCCGCGAGCGCCTCGTCGACCTGCTCGAGCGACTGCGCTTCGACTTCGATGGGCATGTCGTGCCCGGCCTCGCGCAGCTTCATCACCGCCGAACGGATGCTCTCGGACAGGCGGATGTGGTTGTCCTTGATCATGAGCCCATCATCGAGGCCGCCGCGATGGTTCGTGCCGCCGCCGCAGCGCACGGCGTACTTCGCCAGCGCGCGCAGCGTGGGGGCGGTCTTGCGCGTGTCGAGCACGATGGTGCGCCCCTCCGCCGCATCGACGAAGCGGCGCGTCAGCGTGGCGATGCCCGAGAGCTGCTGGAGGAAGTTGAGCGCGGTGCGCTCGGCCGTCAACAGCGGCCCCGCCGATCCCGTGACGACGGCGATCGTCGAGCCCGGCTCCGCGACGTCGCCGTCCTTGAGGCGCCGATCGACCTTCGCGCCCGGGTCGAGCTGCTTGAACGTTTCGACGGCGATGTCGAGGCCTGCGACGACGAGGCGGGACTTGACGAGCAGCGTGCCGCGCGCGCGCAGGTCCTCGTCGATGGTGCTGTCGGTCGTGAGGTCTCCCCAGCCGAGATCCTCGGCCAGCGCGCGGCGCACCGTCTCGCGATACATCGCCGGATCGAGCGCTTCGAAAGGCACCGTCTTCATGGCTTCGTGACCTGCGCGGACGGCTCGAGTTCGCCGAGCTCGATTTCCACGCCAAACTCCCCCTCGGCCGTCTCCAGTTCGCCGATCAGGCCGGCGCCGCGCACGTCCATCGCGACATCGGCGAGTCGATCGAGCGACGCGCGTGGCGCCGTGACTTTCACGCGCAGGGCCGGCGTCTTCAGTGGCTTCTTCTCTTCAGACTTCTTCCGGCGAATTTCGCCGAGCACGAGCACGGCCATCTCGAGCGCCGCGCCGTCGCTCGCCGCGTCGGCGCTGCCGGCCAGCGCGCGCAGATCCGCGGCGTCGGGCCACGAGGCGCGATGGATGCTGCCCTCCTGCCACCACGACCAGACCTCTTCGGTCACGAACGGGAGGAACGGGGCAAACAGCCGCAGCACGGTCGACAGCGCCGCGAGCATCGCGGTGTTGGCCGACGCCGCGAGCTCTGCGCCATGATCGCCATAGCGGCGGCTCTTGACCAGCTCGAGATACTGATCGCAGAAGAACCAGAAGAAGCTCTCGGTCCGCTCGAGCACGCGCGCGTAGTCGTACGCCTCGAAGTCGTTCGTGGAGGACGCGACGAGCTCGGCGAGGCGCTCGAGGAGCGCGCGGTCGAGCGGCGCGACGACGGCCCCGCTCGAGGACACGCCCGGTTCCGTGCGCGCGAGCACGAACCTCGCGGCGTTGAGCAGCTTGATCGACAGCCGCCTGCCGACTTTCATCTGGCCGGCGTCGAATGCCGTGTCCACGCCGGGCCGGCCGCTGGCCGCCCAGTAGCGCACGCCGTCGGAGCCATGCTCGTCGAGCAGCGCCATCGGCGTGACGACGTTGCCCTTCGACTTCGACATCTTCTTGCGATCCGGATCGAGCACCCAGCCCGAGATCGCGGCGCTGTTCCACGCGAGCACGCCGTGCTCGAGATGCGAGCGCAACACCGTTGAGAACAGCCACGTGCGGATGATGTCGTGCGCCTGCGGCCGCACGTCCATCGGGAAGACGCGCGCGAACAGATCGGGATCGTCGAGCCACCCGCCGGCGATCTGCGGACTCATCGATGACGTCGCCCACGTGTCCATGACGTCCGGATCGCCCGCGAACCCGCCGGGCACGCCGCGCCTGGACTCATCGTAGCCGTCGGGCGCGTCCGTCGACGGGTCGAGCGGCAGCCGCGATTCCGCGGGCACGAGAGGACTTGCGTAGTCGAGCGATCCATCGTCGCGGATGGGATACCAGACCGGGAACGGTACGCCGAAGAAACGCTGGCGGCTGATGCACCAGTCGCCGTTGAGCCCGTTGACCCAGTTTTCATAGCGCGAGCGCATGTAGCCCGGGTGCCAGTCGAGCGCGCGCCCGCGCTCCACGAGCGCGCCGCGCGCGTCCATCGTGCGCACGAACCACTGACGCGACGTGAGAATCTCGAGCGGACGATCTCCCTTCTCGAAGAATTTCACCGCGTGCATGACGGGACGGGGCTCGCCGATCAGATCCCCCGACTCGCGAAGCAGGTCGACGATGCGCGCGCGCGCCTTCTCGGACGACAGCCCCGCGAGCTGGTCGTACGCCGCCTGAGCGCGAGGCGCCGCGGCCGATTCCCAGCCTTCAGAACCCCATGTCAGCGCGCGGAACGTGCCGTTGGGGAGGATGATCGCGCGTGCCGGCAGCTGCAGTTCGCGCCACCAGACGACGTCGGTGACGTCGCCGAACGTGCAGATCATCGCGACGCCGGTCCCCTTGTCAGGATCGGCGAGCGCATGCGCCTTGATCGGCACGCGGACGCCGAAGAGCGGCGTGATGACCTCCTTGTCGAAGAGGTCCTTGAACTTCGGATCGTCCGGGTGCGCGACCAGGGCCACGCAGGCCGGGATCAGCTCGGGACGGGTCGTGTCGATCTCGACGTACCGGCCTGGCGCGTCGGCGACCTCGAAGCGAATGCGGTGATAGGCGCCCGGCCGCTCGCGATCCTCGAGCTCCGCCTGCGCGACCGCCGTGCGGAAGTCAACGTCCCACAGCGTCGGCGCTTCGAGCTGGTACGCTTCGCCGCGCGCGAGATTGCGGAGGAATGCCGTCTGCGAGACCTTCTGCGCCGCCCTGCCGATCGTCGCGTACGTCAGCGCCCAGTCGACGGACAGGCCGAGGCGCCGCCACAGATCCTCGAAGATCTGTTCGTCTTCCTGCGTCAGGCGCGCGCAGAGCTCGATGAAGTTCGGGCGCGAGATCGGAATGGGCGGCTTTGCGGGCTTGTCGGGCGGCGTGAAGGACGCGTCGTACGGCAGCGATGGATCGCAGCGCACGCCGTAGTAATTCTGCACGCGCCGCTCGGTCGGCAGGCCGTTGTCGTCCCATCCCATCGGATAGAAGACTTCACGGCCGCGCATCCGGTGGAAGCGCGCGACGGCGTCGGTGTGCGTGTAGGAAAAGACGTGGCCGACATGCAGCGATCCGCTCACGGTCGGCGGCGGCGTGTCGATCGAATAGACCTCGGCTCTCGGTCGTGAACGGTCGAAGCGGTACACGCCGAGCGCCTCCCAGGCGCCGGTCCACTTCTGCTCCAGGCCTTCGAGCGCGGGCTTGTCCGGCACCGAGACCGATCGCCTCGGCGAGAACGATGAATCGGACATCAAGCGATATTAGCGGATCGCCTTGAGCCGGTCGATTTCCGCGCGCACGAGCCGCTCGGCGAGATCGAGGACGGCGCCCCGCACACCGGAGCCGAGCCGCGCGATGACGCGGTCGACGATCGCGTCCATCGCATCGTCGGTGAGAGAGGTATTGGGCGGCAGGCTCGAGGAGACCGCGCTGTGGAGCGACGCGCCCGGGCGTCCCTCTTCGACCGCCAGCAGGTTGCTGAACGCGTCGGCGAGCGGCGCGGTGGATACCGGGGGCGCGGAGAGCGGAGCCTCGTACGCCGGCGCATATTCCGATGGTGCGCGGTGGCGGGCCTGTGCCTGTGCCTGTGCCTGTGCGTGTACTGGTGCTGGTCCCAGCAGCCAGAGTGAGAACATGACGAGCGGGTCGTGTGAGATGAGCCTCTCCTCGCCCAGGGAGCGGCCGCTGGGGCTGGACACGTGTTTGAG
>JALYRV010000235.1 GCA_030855205.1 Acidobacteriota bacterium
ATACGGGACGGCGTGACTCGAGTTCCATCCACGCGATGAGGCGCCGGCTAAGCGGCGAACTCGATCCCCAGATCACGCGCGACATCCGCGAGCCGCGGGTCAGCCGTCCAGAGCGGGATGCGGGAAACCAGCGCGGACGCGAGCAGATGCGTGTCAATCCACCCGATGCCGCGTCCGTGCAGCCGCCTCGCGCGGACGAACTCCACGACCTCGGCGTGGGCCACCACGGGGGCGTGGTGCATGAGGGTGTAAGCCTCGAGCAGCGGCTTTCGGCCGCCCTTGTCGCCGATCAGAAGCTCGCCAAACACGAAGTCGTGTCCGCAGACGTCGTTGAGGCCGAGCAGCGCGTCGAGCTTCGCGGCAAATGGCGCGCGATTGGAGAGGAATCGAGTCCAGACCGAGGTGTCGACAAGCACCATCAGGCTGCCGAATGCTTTGCGCGGGATCCGCCGTCACCTCGACGCCGCGGCCCAGCGGCGGCCCCGGGTTCCGAGCCGCGCAGCGCTTGCAGCCGCGCGTAGGCCCCTTGCCGCACGAGCGCGTCGAGCCCCAGCCTGACCGTCTCGGTGTCGCTCGCCGCGCCGCTAACCGCGCGAGCCTGGCGGAGGAGATCCTCGTCGATATGAAGCGTCTTCTTCATGCCATACGAATATACCATCCTCGTATGGCACAACGGTGATGTGGCGATCGTTCACCGCGTCTCCATCCACGCGGCGACTTCCTTCTCGAGCACGTCGAGCGGCAGCGGGCCGTTGCGCAGGATGACGTCGTGGAACTCGCGGATGTCGAAGCGCGAGCCCAGCTTCGCTTCCGCGCGCGCGCGCAGGTCGACGATCTTCAGCAGACCGAACGTGTAGGCCAGGCCCTGACCAGCCTCGGTGATGTGGCGATCGGTCTCGGCGGTCGACGGGCCGATCTGAAATCCCGTGTTGTCGCCCATGTAGGCGATCGCCTGCTCGCGCGTCCAGCCGAACGCATGCACGCCGCTGTCAACGACGAGGCGGACGGCGCGCCAGATCTCATACGTCAGGCGGCCGAAGTCGCTGTAGGGATCCTGATAGAAGCCGACATCGCGCCCGAGCTTCTCGGCGTAGAGCCCCCAGCCTTCGGTGAAGACGGTGATGCCGGCGTTACGGCGGAACGCACTGAGCGCGGTGTTCTCCTGCACGCGCATGATCTGCAGGTGATGGCCGGGCGCGCCTTCGTGAAAGGCCAGCGCTTCGACGACGTAGAGGGGGCGGGCGGTGATGTCGGAGGTGTTGATGTTCATCCAGCCCGCGCGCGAGCCGTCGGCGGCGCCGGCATCGTAGTAGCCGGCCGACTGGCGAATCGCGACGCCCGCGGGCATCGCGCGCACGCCGTATGGCGCACGCGGCAGGTTGATGAACAGCTTCGGCAACTCGCCGTCCATGCGCTTGGCAGCCAGCGCCACGGCCTTCAGGTATTCCTCTTCGCTCTCGACGCGGAAGCGCGGGTCGGTCTGCAGGAACTTCATGAAGTCGGCGAGGGTGCCGGTGAAGCCGGCGCGTTCCTGCACCTGCTCCATCTCGGCGCGCAGGCGCGCGACCTCGCGCAGGCCGATGTCGTGCACCTGCTTCGGCGTGAGATCGAGCGTCGTGTGCATGCGGATGCGATGCTGGTAGAACGCCTTGCCGTCAGGAAACGCATCGATGCCGAGCGGCGTCCTCGCGCCCGGGATGTACTCCTGACGCAGGAAGGTCAGGAAGTCGCCGAGACCCGGCATCACCGAGTCGCGCAGCGCGGCCTCGCCGTCGCGCTGGATGCGCGCACGATCCTCTTCTGAAAACAGTGCGGGCACGCGCGCGAACGGGCCGTAGAGCGGGCTCGTCTTCACGTCCTCGACGATCTGCGCGGCGACCGGCTGGTCGTAGCCGCCGCTTGAAAGGAGCAGGGCACGCGGCATCGTCCGGCCGGCTTCGAGGCCGGCGCGCATGTTGGCGATCTGCTGCGCCGTGTGCTGGCGGAAGGACTGCAGCCGCGCGATGTAGCTGTCGTAGTGAGCGACAGTCGTGAAGGTCGATCGGTCGGGCCACGCGGGCAGGTCGAAGTGGAAACCCTCGCGGCTGCCGATCGGCACCTCGTGCGCGCGGAACCTGATCTCCTCGCGCCGATCGCGCAACTGGCGGAAGAGGATGTCGGCGTCGATCTGAGTCGGCCGCGGAAGCACGGCGCGGTCGATCGCGTCGAGCCGCGCGGCGAATGCCTCGAGCGCCTTCGCCTCCCTCTCGTACCGCGCCGGCGAGACGTCCGCCATGCGCCCCGCGTACCGCTCCGGCACGCCTTCCGGCCGCGGCAGCGTGAAGCCGCGACTGCGAAACGCCTGGACGTCCTTCAGCAGCAGCGCGAACGCGTCCTCGGTTTGAGCCGCAACGGGCGCGACCACCAGGACCGCCAGAACGAAACATAGGAGACGCCGGGTAAGGGCCATGATGGCGGGATTATGCCACCTGAGCGTCGATCGCAAGCTCGCGGTCATTCGCGAGGCCGCGAAGCACCGCTTCCCCGCCCCGCACATCGACCAGATGCGCGACGAGATCGCGGCGGGCTACCGTCAGGATCTGAACGATTGATCTTCGCCGACTCGAACTTCCCGATGTATCTCATCGGCAACGACGCGGCCGGCTGCCGACGTGGCGGTCATGGAAGCGGCAGGCATCGAGGAGATCATGACCTCCGACAAGGGCTTCGACCAGGTGCCCACCGTCAGACGCACGGCGGGCTCGAGGCTATCGATGGCACTCCGATTCTCGACGTAAAACCCGTGCTCGACGGCGGTCGCTGACCCGGCCGGTGCGAATCACCGCGCCGTGGATGCCCGCATCGTTGCCGTCGCGCGAACGGCGTTTACTCCAGTTCCCGCGTCATCTCGATCATCGTCGGCCTGAAGCCATTGCGCTCGAAGAGGCGCTGCGCCCCCGAGTTCGGAGCCGCGGCCCAGAGCATCACGCGAGGAGCGCCGCGTTCTTTCAGCCACGCCACGGCGGCTTCCATCAGCCGCTGCCCGACTCCCAGGGCGCGCGCCTCGTCCGAGACGAGCAGATCGTGAATGAAGCCGGCTTCGCCGCGCAGCTCCTTCCATGAAAGGGGCTCGATGCCGGCATACACGTAGCCGATCACGGCGGCGGGCTGCGCGCCGGTCGTGCGCTCGGCAACGAGCACGAGCGAATCAGCGGACGTCAACTGTGTTTCGAGGAAAGCGGCATAGCCGGATTCGGCATGAGCGCCTGGCGCGAGGAAGCGGCGCTCGTCGAAGGCATAGTGTGCGCGCATCAGCGAGGCGCCGAGCCGGCCCAGCACCTCGCTGTCATCCGGCCTGGCGCGGCGAATGCTGACGTCGCTCACCCGATCGCGATCTTCGCCGCGTTGTCGCGGAGCCACGCGTCGAAGTCGCGCGTCGCGGGGTTCAACTCACGCGTGAGCTTCGGATCGCGTGCGGCCAGGAACGCCGGGCCGAGCAGCATCTGGTACTCGAACATGTTGCCGAGGTCGTCGGCGCCGGGAAACCCGAGCGCGCGGTACGCGTCGAACGGCATGTCGTAGAACGCAACCTTCTGGCCGAGCGCCTTCCCCAGCTTCGCGGCCATCTCGTGGCCCGAGAGGTTCTCGCCAGAGATGCCGAAGCTCTGTCCCGCGGCCGACGGGCCGCGCTTGAAGATGCCGTACGCGCAGCCGCCAATGTCTTCGGCGCCGATGCCGGGCAGTTTCTGGCCGCCGAGCGGCAGTGCGAAGACCAGCGAGCCGTCTTCCTGCTTGCGCGGGCCCATGCCGAAGTGAATGAGGTTGTCCCAGTAGAACGCCGCGAGCATGTAGCTCGATGGCGCGGCCTCGGCCTCGAACACGGCGTTGGCCTCGCCCTTCGCGTCGAAGTGCGGCACCTTGTATTTGCCGTGCAGCGTCGACAGTCGGTCATCGTCGAGCGGCACATCCTTGCGCGTGTCTTCGAGCGTCGACCACACGACGTGCGACAAGCCCGCTTTCTTTGTCGCGCGCGCAAGGGCGCTGGCCTGCTCGAGCTCGCGCTGCGGCTCGCCGTGCTCCCAGAAGTTGGTCACGCAGAACGCGCCATACGCGCCGGCAAACGCGGCGTCGAGCGACGCCGGATCGTCGGCGTCGCCGGCGACGACCTCGGCCCCCTGCGCCGCGAGCGCACGCGCTTTCTCTGAATCCGGCTTGCGCGTGATGGCGCGCGCCGCGAACTGCCCGCTCTTGTCGGCGAGGATCGCGCGCATGAGCCCGCCGCCCTGCGCGCCCGTGGCGCCGATGACCGCGATGATCTTCTTGTCAGACATGACACCCAGCATACCCGGACAGGCTGAAGCCTGTCCCTACGCCCTCATGCGGCGCGATACCGCTCGATCATCGCGGCGATCCGCTCGACGGCCTTCACCGCCGCCTCGTGGTTCTGCGAGAAGTTCAGACGGATGCTGTCAGTCGCGTCGGGGCTGAACTCGGTGCCGGGCGTCACGGTGACGCTCGCCTGCTGACGCAGGGCGCGCACGAACGTGTGCAGCGGCACGCCCAGCTTCGGCAGGCGCGGGAAGAGATAGCTGCCGGCGTCCGGCTCGCGTACCGCGAGCCCGGGCACGTTCCTGAACACCTTGATGAGATCGTCGCGGATGGCCTCGTGCTGCCTGACGCGCTCGTCGATCCACCCTGACGGCTCCTCGAACCACGTGCGCAACACCGCCTGCGAATAGCCCGGCGCGCGGAGCGAGACGATCGCCTGCAGCTTCTCCATGCGCTCGACGAGATAGGCGGCGCCGAACGCCGCGCCGAGACGATACCCGCTGAGTGACTCTGTCTTCGACGGGCCCATGATCGTGATGACCCGATCGCTGTCGATGCCGCAAGCGCGCAGGTGCGTGTACGACCGTCCCGAATACAACAACCGTGAGTAGAGCTGGTCGGCAATGACGCTGGCGCCGTATTTGTTTGCCAGTGACGCGATCGCGGCAATCTCGCCGGCGGAGTAGATCACGCCGGCCGGGTTGTTGGGATTCGAGAAGAGAAACGTCTTCACGCCCGACTTGAACGCGTCTTCGAGCTGACCGAGATCGATGCCCGCCTTGCCGGTGTGACCGAGATGGTTC
>JALYRV010000236.1 GCA_030855205.1 Acidobacteriota bacterium
CGGCAGTGACGATGTGGCTCTCGCTGATTCGCACGCCGGCGGGACGGAAACAGTTATTCGCGTTCACACATGGCCGCGGGGCGTGGCGCGTCACGCTTCGGTGAAGTGGCCAATGGAGTTTCCCGTGGCTAAGGTGCGGGAACGACTCCTTGAGCGCGCACTCGCCATCATCGGTCTCGCGATATCGGTTTGTGCGTGTGGGGGCGCGGGCCCAACAACTCCTGTTGTTCCTCCCACGACGACCGTTGACCTGAAGTCGTCCCTCTCGACGTCATTCGACGCCCTGTCGATGCCCGCCAATGCCGCATGCTCGATATCCATCAGCCAGCACGGGCAAGTCGTTCTCGAACGCGGGCGCGGACAGGTTGCTCCCGGACGCCCGGCAGCCTTTGATTCGCTCTATCGCATCGCCTCGCTTACCAAGCCAATCACCGCGAGCGCCGTACTCATCAGCGAGCAGGCCGGCAGGCTTCTGCGCAGCGACAAGGTCAATCGATTCCTCGCATACGCAGAGCCTGCGCCAACCATCGACGAGCTGATTAAACACATTCCGGGGCTGCCGAATTTCCAGAACACCCCGGCTTACCAGAACGGATATGCCTCTCCCACGACTCTGGAAAGCCTCTTGTCGCTAATCCAGCCCTGGGACGGCATCCGGCGGTACCAGTACAGCAACTCGCATTACGCACTTCTGGGCGCGGTACTTCAGCAGGTGCATGGGCTTCGATATGAAGAGGTCGTGCAGCGTGACATCTTCGGCCCGGCCGGGATGTCGCAGTCGTCGTTCGCGATCCCCCCCGCATCAGAATCAGTCGGCATTCCATTCGCTTCGACGACGCATCCGTCGTGGGTCTATGCCGCGGGCGGAGTAACATCGAGCGCCGCCGATCTGAATCGTTTCAATCAGGCGCTCTTGAGCAACCGCTTCGGGTTCGGCGCGGCCGAGAGCTTTGACCGCAGCGCGGGAGTTACGAGCTTCGGCCTGGGGTCGGGCGTCGTCAACGGAGACCTTCGCTTCACCCACAGCGGCCTCCTCGACACCTACAGCTCATATAGCGTCATCTTTCCCGCCGATCGATCCAGCGTTGTGGTTCTCTGCAACTTCAACAGCAACGCCCTTAAGAATCTCGTGACGGGGCCGAATGGTATCAGGGAGATCATGCTCGGCCGCTGACGCTTCTCGACGCCGCTGGCGCGGCCATGCCGGCAATTGTCGCCAACAAAGTGTCATGGCGCTGCCAAGGATTCCCAACATTCAAGTGTCACTGTGCCGGCATGCGAATCCTTGCATTGATGCTGGCGGCCTTCCTGCTCGCGCCTGTTCACACGACCGTCGACGATGTGGCGATGATCGCGGTCGAGGGCGAAGGGGCGAAATACTGGCCGCGGTGGCGCGGACCTTCGGGTCAGGGCCTCGCGATGGGCTCGGGCTACGTTGACAAGTGGTCCGACACCGACAACGTGAAATGGAAGACGAAGCTCGGCACGACCGGCAACGGCTCGCCGATCGTGTGGGCGAACCGGATCTTCCTCACGACCGGGTCGGCTGACGGGACGAAGCGCGGCATCGCGGCGTTCGATCGCGCGACAGGGCGCAAGCTCTGGGAGACCTACGCGCCCGACACCAACGTCGAAGCCTCCAACCTGAAGAACGGCTACGCGTCGAGCACGCCGACGACCGACGGCCGCCTGATCTACGCGTATCTGGGCCCGCAAGGCGTGATGGCGGTTGACTTCGCCGGCAAGCTCGCGTGGCACGCGCCGGTGGGCGCGGTTCAGGGGAGTCATGGCACCGCCGGGTCGCCGCTCCTCTACAAGGACCGCATCATCATTTATCAGGATCAGCCGGCTGGCCAAGGTGGATTCATTGCCGCGTTCGACGCAAAGACCGGCGGGCGCCGCTGGTGGAAGTCGCGCAAGGAGGTGGTCGGCTGGGGCACGCCGATCGCGGTTCGCGCCGGCGCCCGCGACGAGATCATCATCTCGAGCATGGGCGGGGTCTACGCCTACAACCCTGACGACGGCGAAGTGCTGTGGAAGGTCGGCCACCGCAACGGCGAAGTCATTCCGACGCCGGTGGTCGGACAGGGCCTGGTGTTCGCCTCTTTCGGACGCCAGGGCCCGACGCTCGCGATTCGGCCCGGCGGATCGGGCGACGTCACGTCTACCCATGTCGCGTGGCAGACAGTGAAGGGCGCGCCCTACGTTCCGTCGACGCTGCTCTACGGCAACGAGCTGTACATGATCAATGACCAGACCAGCGTCGCGACGGCGTACGAGGCGAAGTCGGGTGCAGTGCTGTGGCAGGGACGCCTGGGCGAATTGGCCGTCAACGGCTTCTCCGCGTCACCGGTCGGCGTCGACGGCAAGGTGTTCTTCACCAACGAAGAGGGGGAGACGTTCGTGCTGAAAGCGGGCAAGACGTTCGAGCTGCTGCACGTGAACAAGGTGAACGAGCCGGTGCTCGCGTCGCCGGCGATGGTCGGCGGCACCTGGTACTTCCGCACACCAGGACACCTGATGGCCGTCGGCAAGTAGTAGAGCAGAGGATGTCAGGGCAGTTGGTTCGTTCATTCAAGGAGCAGTGAAGATGAAGCGTGCAATTCTTTCGGCGGTCCTCGCGATCGCTTTCGTGGCGGGCGTGTCCGCTCAGGCCAAGCCGGACTTCGTGGGCAAGTGGCGGATAGATCCGGCCAGGTCGGATCAGTACAGCGGCGGTGCCCCCCCGGAGACGATCACGGTTGAGGGCAGCAAGATGACGGTCACCCGCACGAGGGCCGGCAATACGGAGTCGACCGTGTACATGCTCGATGGCACGCCGTCGAAGAACATGGTAGGCCCGGCCGGCCGGCAGACCCAAACCATCTACACCAGCAAGTGGGAAGGCAACGTGCTCGTCACGACGTTCGCGTTTCCGGCCGTCAACCGCATCGAGAAGCGCTCGATCGAGGCGGACGGCACGATGAAGAACGAAGTCACCTTCAATTTCACCAAGGACGGCAGGACCGAGACGGGCTGGATGGTGTTCAACAAGACCAAGTAGTCAGACGACAGAATCCAGAAGACAGGATTATCTATTCCGCAAGGGCCGGCGAGCCGTAGCTCGCCGGCCCTTTTCTTTGAGGTTCGAGAAGTCTTGCGAGCGGCTCGAGCGGCTCGATGTTCCGCGCGATGGCGGCCAGAGCCGATGCGTCGGTGCACGCCGATTGTCGCCGCACGACGTGCGGTGGCGGTTCGATCAACGAAGTGGGTTGGAGATGGTGGACCTGACCGGGATCGAACCGGTGACCTCCTGAATGCCATTCAGGCGCGCTCCCAACTGCGCTACAGGCCCATTGAGGGGGAAGACGAACGGACATTATAACGCGCGGAAGTCCGGGCCACAAACGAACGTCCGTCAGCGACCTCAGTACTCCGAGAAGATTCGCCTGAGCTCGGCGCCGTCCCGTGTCTTCGTCAGCGCGACCATCAGCAGGATGCGCGCCTTGATGGGCGCGAGGTCCTCCCCCGCGACGAACAGGCTCTGCCCGCGCCCGCCGGCGATGCGCCCGCTGCCGGTGCGTGTCGTGCTGACGACCGGTACGCCCTTCGAGACGGCGTACTGCATGCCCTCGCTCTGGGTGCCGCTCGTGGCGCCCGCGCCGGCCGTCGCCAGCACGACGCCGCGCGCGCCACTGTCGACCGCGGCCTTGATGATGTCGCCAGGCGCGCCCTGATACGTCATGAACACATCGACGCGCGGCAGCTCGGTCATCGTGAAGACGTCGAACTCGCTCGCCGCGGTATGCCGGCGCTCGACGCGCCGGTAGAACACGACACGGTCCGAATCGACGACGCCGAGGACACCGTAGCCGCGCGTCTGGAATGTCTGCAGCCTGAGCGCGTCGGTCTTGGTCACCTCGCGAGCCGCGTTGATCTCGTCGTTGAGCACGACCATCGCGCCGCGCCCCCGGGCCGCCGGATCCGCGGCCACGCGGAATCCCTCGAGCAGATTCGCCGCGCCCTCATAGCCGAGCGTGCTCGGGTTGCGCATCGATCCGACAACGACGACCGGCCGTTCGTCGCGGATGGTGAGATTCAGGAAATACGCAAGCTCCTCGAGCGTGTCGGTGCCGCTGGTGACGACGACGCCGGCCAGAGCTGCATCGCTGCGGAAGAGCGTGTTGATGCGCCGCGCGAGATCGAGCCACTGCGTGAGCGTCATCGAGCTGCTCGCGGTATTCGCGAACTGCTCGGCCTCCGGCGTCGCGTAGCGCGTCAGGTTCGGGATGGATCCGACCAGCTCTTCGGCCGTGAGACGGCCGCCGGCGCGATTGGAGATCGTGCCGCCGGTCGCGACCAGGCGCACACGGGGCAGAGGCGCCTGGGAGGTGCTGGGTGCTTGGGTGCTCGCTGCGGTGCTCGGTGCGGGGGGGCTGGGTGCTGAAGTGCTTGATGCCGGGCGTGTCGCGGGGGTGGCATTGACGGCGGCCGCGCAGGCGAACGCGGGGGCGATGAGAGTCAGAGCAAGGAAGCCGGGGACGCGTACGCGCATGGCGCAGTGTAAATCAGCGCGCTCCCGAAACTGGAGCGGGTTTGGCCGCACGGGTCAGCCAGGTGCTCAGATGCTGCGCTGCCTCGTCAGGAGACACGCCGTAGAAAGGCATGAGGGCTGCCGAGCCGCCGGGGGTTCGTACGATCTGGGCACGCCAGCGATCGACCCCGACCGCAGACACCTCGATCAGGTACGCGCGGCCGTTGATGGTTTCTTCGAAGTGGAGCACGTTCAAGGAGTTGTCATTGTATCGGCCGTGTAAATCGCGGCAAGCGAAAGAAAGCACGAACCGCACAACAGTGGTGCAATCGCGCACGCACATTTATTTTCCCGCACGATTGCTCCACAGGGTTTCCACGATCCGTCCACAGCTTTTCCACAACTTGACGGTCCGGCGTGCGCGGACTACGCTCGATCGTCCGCACGCTTTCCCTTTTCCATGCCGACGACTCCACGCCAGACGCGTCTCGTGCGCGTGCCTGATCTCGGCGCGTACCAGCGCGCCATCTCCGCGCTAGCCTGCGACGGCGAGCTCCGCGACGTGCGCC
>JALYRV010000060.1 GCA_030855205.1 Acidobacteriota bacterium
GCCGCAATCAGCGCCTTGTTGGCCGACACGACAGCCGTGCCGCGCCCGAGCAGACGCGCGACGATCGCGCCGGCCGGCTCGCGGCCCGCCAGCGCGTCGATGACGACGTCGTAGCGTCCTCGCAGGAACGCTTCGGCGTTGCTGGTCAGCCGCGCCACGCGCGGGCAGCGGCGCGCCCTGCCCACGTCGCGCACGAGCGCCGCTTCGATCGACAACCGCACGCCGCGCTCCCGCAGCACGCCGGCCGACGCCGCGGCGCGCCGCAGGACCGCCTGTCCCACATTGCCGAGCCCGAGCACCCCTACACGAATCACGCGCTGGCTCCGCTCCGGACACGGCTCGCTGTACGAGCGCGCATCTGCAGCGGCAGCCGTCGAGACTGCCATCGACGCCGCCTTTCACCGGCGCGGCCATGCGGCCGCGCGGACGTTTCACACTCGGGAGGAAAACGAAGGCGCTCGACTCGGCGCGTTCTGTCTTCTTATCTCTCCCACGATGGGGCAGGAAGTAGCACCACGGCCGTTGCAGCCAGGTTGCTGTGGCGTCTCAGGGCCTGTTCCCTCAGCCACTCTCGATAACGCGCCACGCTGAACGCGGCGCGAGATACACGTTAGTGGATACGTAGATGTCGTGTCAAGGACAGAGCCCGCCCGGCGGGCCGTCGGCGGACGGGGCCTACAGCCCGCGGGGCTGTGCGGGGCGCGCAAGCTCGAGGATCGTGGCGACGAGCAGCGCCGCGTCGAACGGCTTGGCGACGAAACCCTGGAAGCCCAGCGCGAGGGCGCGCTCGCGTTCCGGCTCGCCGGCATAGGCCGTGAGCGCCACCGCCGGCACGCCGCCCAGCGGACGCGGCATGGCCCGCACGCGGCGGATGAGCGCGTACCCGTCCTCGCCGCGCATCGCGATGTCGCTCACGATGATGTCGGGACGTTCATGGCGCAGTGTGCCGATCGCCTCGGCCGCCGAGGCCACTGCCGTCACCACCGCTCCACGGGTCTCGAGCAGCGTCTGGACCAGCTCCCGGCTGTCATCGTCGTCTTCGACGACGAGGACGCGCAGGCCCGAGATCGTCTGCTCGCCCGCCGGGCGCGCGGGCGCCGGCGTGAACGACATGCTCGACGCGGAGGAGGGGCTCGACGGGTTTGCGCGACGCGGGAGGCGCACGACGATCGTCGTGCCGGTGCCGGGGCCCGCGCTCGACGCCGCGACGGTGCCGCCGTGCAGCTCGACGACCTTCCGCACGATCGCCAGGCCGAGCCCGAGTCCGCCGTACTCGCGTGTCGCCGAGGCGTCCGCCTGCCGGAACAGGTCGAAGACGTGCGGCAGGAACGACGGATCGATGCCCGCGCCGGTGTCGGAGACCGCGACGAGCTCGTCGGCGCCGTCGGTGGAGAGCCGCACAGAAATGCGCCCTCCCGGCGGTGTGAATTTGACTGCGTTCGAAAGCAGGTTCCAGAGCACCTGCTGCAAACGCTGCGCATCGCCGGTGATGAGGCCGCTGCCCGCAGGCGCGTCGATGTCGACGGTAATGCTCTTGGCGGTCGCGCCGGGGCGGATGATCTCGATCGCCGCTTCCGCGACGACGGCGAGATCGAGCGGCTCGACTTCGAGCCGGAACTTGCCGCGGATGACACGCGAAATGTCGAGCAGGTCGTCGATGAGTCTCGCCTGGATCGTCGCGTTGCGTTCGATCGCGGCAAGCGCGCGTTCCTGGGCCTCCGGCGCCACGCGATCCGTTCTGAGCAGCCGGCTCCACCCGAGCATCGCATTGAGCGGCGTGCGCAGCTCGTGCGAGAGCGTCGCAAGGAAGTCGTCCTTGAGCCGGCTCGCCTCCTGCAGCGTGACGTTGGCGTCCTCGAGCTCCTGCTCACGTGCCTCGATGCGATCGAGCATCGTGTTGAAGGTCGCCACGAGCGTGCCGAGCTCGTCGGGATACAACTGTGTCGCGCGCAGGGAGTAGTCGCTGTTGTTGCTGATCGACGAGGCGGTGCGGGCGAGGTCGCCGAGCGGGCGAGAGATCGTCTGCTGCAGGCGGGCCGAGAGAAGCAGCGCGCCACCCGTCGCGATGAGGAACATCGTCGACAGGCCGAGCAGTTGCGCACGGAAGCGGGCCCACATCTCGTCGAGCTCGGTCGCGAGGAACACATAGCCGACGACCTTGCCGTCGCGCGTGGTCACGGGGCGCAGAATCTCTGCCCGCGCGAGCGTGAGCGAGCCGTCCCAGCCCATGGCCTGATCGGGAATCCGCCGCAACGAGCCGGGGCGCACGTACTCGGCCGCGCGCCGGCCGCTCACGTTATAAATCGCGGCATTGTCGATGCTGTTGCGCGCCTGGAGCGACGCCAGCGTCGATCCGATCTCACCGGGGTCGAGGAAAATCAGCGACACGGCCGTGCTGTCGGCCACGATCGAGGCCTGCGTCTCGAGGTCGCGCAGCGTCTCGTTGCGGAATCGCAGCGTGTCCCACAGCAGGAAGCCCGCGGACGACATCAGGAGCGCGCTCGCGGTGACCGCCATGACGATGACGACCAGCTTGCGCGACAGGGGCTGGGCTGCGAACCATGTCACGGTGCGGGGTCCCTCCGCACGGTCGCAGCGACGCTGAGCAACCTCGAATTGATGCGCAGCCCGCTGCGCTCGGCGGCCCGCAGATTCACGTCGAAGCGCAGGCGCTTGTCATCGCGCCGGAACCGGATGATGCCGCCATGGGCCAGGAAGTCGTCGTGCTCGCCGACGCTGACCACCGGACGCGTGCGATACGTGTCGAGCGTGGCGGGCAGGCGCCCATGCTCCGATCGCGAGATGTACACGATGTGGCACGCGCGCCACGACTGGCCCGCGCCGATGCGGATCGCTCGCAACGGCCGGCCGTTGATCGTCTCGCCGGCGATGGCGCGATCCAGCGTCTCGCCGAAGGGATCGGCGCCCACGACGCAGATGCCGATCGGCGACCAGGCATCGGCGAACGACGAGGCCGGAAACTCCACGAAGCGCGCGAAGTTGTAGAGGAAGACGGCGCGGATCTCGAGCTCGAGCTGATCCTGCGCCGCCGCCGGCGCGGGGCGCGACGCGGCTGCGATCAGGAGTACGAGCGCAGCGACGAGACGAGCGTGCCTCAGAAGCGCCACGTCGATCGGAGTCCCACGGCGCGCTCGAACTCGTAGCGGCGGATCCCTGCTGGGCCGAATTCCGGGTGCCGCTCGTGCAGCAGGTTCCGGCCGATGATCGCGAGCTCATGGCCGGCTGACGACATCCAGCCGAAACGCGCGTCGAGCTCGCTGTAGGACGGCACGGCGGGATGCGGAAGCGTGCTGACGTGGCGGTAGAACGCGTCGGCCTCGAACCCTCGCGGCAGATCTGTATACACGCGTGCGCCGTACTGATGCTGCGGGTCGTTGAACTCCGTCATCCCGCCGCCGAGATCCACGCGTCCGGCATCGACGCTCGTCGAGGTCGACAGCCGCGTGTAGCTGCCGTGCACGCGCATCCACGACAACGCCTGCACCTTCAGCGACAGCTCCAGCCCCTTCGCCTTGCCGTTGAGATCGTTCGAGAGCACCGCCAGCGCGACCGCGCCTCCGGGCGCCTGGCTGCGCAGGGAGTTGTAGTCGCTGCTGAACACGGAGGCGTCGAACGACACGCGGCGCGAGGCCTGCACGCGATACCCCCCTTCGATAGAGATGACGCGCTCGGAGTCGAAGTCATCGCTGCCCGCAACGAGGGTGAAGGGCGAGTCTCCCCTGAAGCGCAGGTCCCGATCGATGCGCGACGGCAGCCGAACGGCGCGCGAGGCGGCGGCCCAGAGCGTCTGCGATGCGGCAGGCCGGAAACGCACGCGGAGCGCCGGGAGCGTCTCGATGCCGGTGTAGCTGTTCTTGAGGAAGCGAATGCCAGGCGTGATCCACACGCGTCCGCTGACCAGCTGCAGTTCGTCCTGCACGTAGAGGCTGTAAAGCGAAAGCGTGCGATCGTCCGGCGTGAAGGACAGCACCGCGGATGGCTCCGTGCGGTCGCGCGTGATCTCGACGTCGCCGCCCATCAGGATGTCGTGACGGCCGCGCCTGAGGCGGTAATTCGCGTCGATTTCGGCGCTGGCGCGTTTTTCTTCGAATTGCAGCGGCACGAAACGAGAGGAGTAGTCGCCGACGGCCTGGACGCTGATCTCGCTCGTGTCCGTCATCGCGCGCGTCCACGCTCCTCGCACGTACGCGCCGTGGAGATCGATGTCGTCCCGATCGAACAGCCCCAGCTTTCCGAAGTACCCGTCGCTCTGGAGCTCGAAGTTGTCGCGCCCCGACTTCCAGTCCATCCGTCCACCGACCAGCACCCGTCTCTGGTCGTCCTGCGCATCGTCACCGTTGGCGAAGCGCTGGCCGTCGAGCAGCGACACCTTGGCGAACGCGCGCCAGGCGCCCGCCGTGCCCATGGCGCGGCCGTGCCGCAACGAGGCCACGAGGCGATCCTCGCTGCCCGCGCTCACCGACGCGTAGGTGCCGATCGTGTCGGTCGCCGGAGCGCTGACGATATTGACGATGCCGTTGATGGCGTTGGCGCCCCAGAGCGTGCCGCCCGGGCCGCGCACGACCTCGATGCGGTCGACATCGGCGAAGAGCATGTCGTGCTCGTCCCACAGCACGCCCGAGAAGAGCGGCGTCCACAGGCTGCGGCCGTCCATCATCACGAGCATCTTGTTGGAGGTCGAGAGGTTGAAGCCGCGCGCGCTCACGCCCCACGTGCGTCCGTCCAGGCGTGCGACCTGGAGGCCGTCGGCGAGCCGCAGCAGCTCCGGAAGGCTCGTGACGCCGGATCGCCGCATGTCCTCGGCGCTCACGACCGAGACGGCGGCGGCCACATCCGACGCGCGTTCGAGCCGCCGGCCCGCGGTGGTCACGTCGAGTGACGCGAGCTCTTCGAGCGAGAGCGACTTGAGCGCATTGACGCGCTGGCCCGGCTGCGACGGCTGCGCCGCCAGCTGCACGGGCGACTGCAGCATCAACATGACAGGGAGTAATGCGAGGGCGTGCATGGGGGCGGATCATGATACCCCGCTCGGGACGGCCCGCGCGGGCCGCAGCCGGGCTGGCGCTAGCTGAGGGGCAGTCGCACGATCGCGCGGCAGCCGGAGCGGTCCTGCCGGTTCTCGAGCGCAATCGAGCCGCCGTGAGCTTCGGCGATCTGGCGGCTCAGCGCGAGGCCAATGCCCGAGCCGTTGGGCTTGGTCGTGAAGAACGGCACGAACAGATTCGCGGTGTCGGGCAGCCCGCGCCCCTCGTCTTCGATGAGAATCTCGACAAACGGACCGGCGCTCCGCCACGCAACCGAGACGCCGCCGCCCGTCTCGAGCGACGCATCGACGGCGTTGCGCACGATGTTGATGAGCGCCTGCTCCACCTGGTCCTGATCGGCGCGCAGGCCGACGTCGGCCGCAGGCCTCAGCGACACGGGCAGCCGCTTCTCGAGCTCCGCGATCCGCGTGACGAGCGGCGCCACGCGAATGTCGCGCGGCTGCGGCTTGGGCAGCCGCGCCAGCTGCGCGTAGGCGCGCAGGAAGCGGCCGAGCGCCCCGGAGCGCTCCTCGATGAGCGAGAGGCCCTGCTGCACTTCGTCGCTGCGCGCAAACGCCGGCGCCCGATCGATGATCCGCCGCAGGCTGTGCGCCAGCGACTTGATCGGCGTGAGCGAGTTGTTGATCTCGTGCGAGAGCACGCGCACGATGCGCTGCCACGCGAGCTTCTCTTCCTCGCGCAGCGCCTGGCTCAGGTCGGCGACGACGACGAGGTGGTGCGGGCGGCCGTCGCGGTAGAAGACCGCGCGGCGCACTTCGTAGCGGCCGCTACGATGCGTGAAGAGCCGGTCGACCATCTGGCGTGTGTCGCCCGAGAGGAACGGCGTGAAGCCGAGATCGTCGGCCGGCTGGCCCATCAGTTGCGCGGTGGGTTTGCCCGCCATGCGCTCGCCGGCGCGGTTGACCACGAGCAGCCGCTTGTCGGGATCGAAGGCGAACACCGCCACGTCGATCTCTTCCATCACGTGCGTCAGCAGCGCCGTCGATTCGACCGCCTCGGCGCGCTGCCGCTGCAGCGTGTAGCCCAGATCGTTGACCTCGTTCATCACGAGATCGACCGAGCTGCCGGCCTTTGCCCCCGTGCCGCGAATGGAATAGTCCCCTTCGCGCAGGGCGCCGAGCAGGTTGGTGATGACCTGCAGCGAGCGGATGACCATCTGGTTGGCGGCCGCGGCGGCCCCGAGATAGAACGCCAGCACGATGACCGTCAGCGTCCACTGCATCTCCTGGCCGACCGGCGACCAGTGCGACCAGATGATGAACATGAGCGCGGCGGTGGCCGGAAAGCCCCCCGCGAGCACGAGCAGCGTGATCGTGGCTTCGAGACTGCGGGCGTGCCGGCCGCCTCGCGGGCGCCGTGAGACAGGCATCGGAGGGTTAGACGGAATGGAGGCCACTCTGGATTAGAGCCCGTGCTGCTGCAGCCGGCGATAGAGGGCGCTGCGGCTCATGCCGAGCTGTTCGGCCGCCTTCCGCACGTCCCCGCCGTGGCGCGCGAGCACTTTCTGGATGAACAGCCGTTCCGCCTGGTCGAGCGTCATGTCCTCGGCCGTGAGCGTGGGAGCCGGCGCCGACTGGAGGCCGAGGTCGCGCGCGGTGAGCGTTTCGCCGGTCGTCATCAGGATGCCGCGCTCGATGCTGTGTGCCAGCTCGCGCACGTTGCCCGGCCAGACGTGTGTGAGCAGCGACTGCTCCGCCGACCGATCGAAGCCGCCAATCTCCTTCTGGTAGCGCGAACGATAGTGCGCGAGGTAGTGGTGCGCCAGCGGCATGACGTCTTCGCGGCGCTCGCGCAGCGGCGGCAGCTTGATCTCCACCGTGTTGAGGCGGTAGAGCAGATCCTCGCGGAAACGCCCTTCCTTGATCTCGAGGCCGAGATCCGCGTTGGTCGCCGAAATGACGCGCACCTCGACGAAGATCGTGCGCGAGGATCCGACGCGCTGCACTTCGCCGGTCTGCAGCACGCGCAGCAGCTTCGACTGCAGCTTGACCGGCATGTTCGCAATCTCGTCGAGGAACAGCGTGCCCTCGTCGGCGAGCTCGAAACAGCCGATGCGATCGGCGCGTGCGTCGGTGAAGGCGCCCTTGACGTGGCCGAACAGCTCCGACTCCGCGACCCCTTCGGACAGCCCGCCGGCATTCATGGTCACCAGCGGACGGTTCGCGCGCTTCGACCACGCATGCAGCAGGCTCGCCACGACTTCCTTGCCGGTGCCGTGCTCGCCCGTGATCAGCACGCTCGCGTCAGACGGCGCGACGCGCTGGATCGCCTCGCGCACGTCCTTCATCGACGGCGACTCGGTGATGAAGTCGGGCAACCCGCGGCTCTGCCGGCGCGTGTTCTCTTCCTGCAGCCGCCGGCTCTTGCGCAGCGCGCGGCGCAGCTCGAGCTGCGTCGCCACCGCCGCCAGCAGCTTGTCGTCGTCCCACGGCTTCTCGATGTAGTCGCGCGCGCCGCGGCGCATCGCTTCGACGGCCCCTGACACGCTGCCCCAGCCGGTGATGACCAGGACCGGCAGCGTGGGATCGACCGCGCGCATGCGCTCGAGCAGCTCGAAGCCTTCCTGTCCCGACGTGGTGTCGCGCGTGTAGTTGAGATCGATGAGCGCGACGTCGAAGTCACGGCGCTCGAGCAGCTCGAGCAGCTCGCGCGGAGACGCGGCGCTCCCGACTTCATAGCCCTCTTCGCCGAGCAACAGCTGCAGCGCGTTGCGGATGTCGGCCTGATCGTCGGCGATGAGGATGCGGCCCTTGTACTCGTTCATCGCCGGCCCACAGGCCAGAGGCCGCAGGCCACGGGCTCGACACGCGGCTTCGCGCGGGCGCAACTGCTGATTCCCGTTTCCGGGACGATTGGGGAGATTTGGCGATGTTCCAAGACTGTAGAACCCGGACTAGGAAGATACATGCCAATGCGTGTTTCCGCCTAAGGCCCGCGGCCTGACGCCTGTCGCCCAAGGCCGTCGGCCGCTTGGCACGTCGCGTGCTCTTTGCCGGGACGCTCCATGCATCAGACGCCGCCCCCGCCACGCGTGCTCGTGGCAGACGACCAGGCCGACATCCTGCAGGCCCTGCGCCTGCTCCTCGCCGACGCGGGCTACGAGCTCGATCTCGTGAACTCGGTCGACGGCATCCGCAGCAAGATTGCCGCGTCGACGTACGACCTGCTCCTGATGGACCTCAATTACACGCGCGACACGACGTCGGGCCGCGAAGGCCTCGACGTGATCACCGAGGTCCGCGCGCGCGATCGCCACCTGCCCATCGTCGTGATGACAGGCTGGGGCAGCATCGACACCGCGGTGGAAGCGATGCGGCGAGGCGCGCGCAGCTTCGTGCAGAAACCGTGGGACGACACCACGCTCGTCGAGGTCGTCAAGCGCGAGATCGACGAGGGCATGGCCTCGCGCCGCGCCGATGCGCGGCAGGAGCGCGAGCAGGAGGAGGCGCGGCTCATCCAGCGCACGCTGCTGCCCTCGTCGCTCCCGACGCTGCCGGGCGTGCGGATTGCGGCGATGTGGAACCCCGCCAGCGGCTTCGGCGGCGACTGCTACGACGCGCACCGCTTCGACGACCGGCGCGTGGGCCTCTCGATCGCCGATGTCGCGGGCAAAGGGCTGCCGGCGGCCATGCTGATGTCGAACCTGCAGGCCGCCGTGCGCGCCTTCGCGTCGGATCGCGCCGCGCCGCAGCAGGTCGCCACCAACGTCAACCGCCTGCTCTGCCGCAACATCGCCGTCGGAAAATTCGTGACGTTCTGCTATCTCGTCGTGGATCGCGAGCACGAGACGCTGACGTTCGCCAACGCCGGGCACAATCCTCCGCTGCTGGTGCGGCGGAGCGGCGAGATCGAGCGGCTGCTGTCGGGCGGCATGGTGCTCGGCGTGATGTCCGACACGCTCTATGATCAGCGCGAAGTCGCCATCGGCCCCGGCGACCGGCTCGTTCTCTACACCGACGGCATCAGCGAGGCGGAGAATGCCGCCGGGCTCGACTATGGCGAGGCGCGCATCGGCGAAACGGCGGCGCGGCACGCCGCGCTCGCGCCACAGGAGCTGCTCGACACGCTCTTCCGCGACGTCTCCGACTTTGCCGACGGGCAGTTTCAGGACGATGCGACGCTGATCGTGGTGGCGATCGACTGACGGGCCAGCCGGGCAGGGTTCTGGACGCGCCGGGTCTATAATCGGCGCATGCAGAAACGCGTTGCAGTCCTCCTCGCTGTCCTCGCACTGACCGCCTCATCCGCAGGCGCGCAGCAGGCGCAGGCGCCCGCGCCCGCGCGCCTGCCCGATGTCATCTACGTGCCGACCCCGCCGGAGGTCGTCGAAGAGATGCTTCGCATGGTGAAGGTCACCAAGAACGACGTGGTCTACGACCTCGGCTCGGGCGACGGCCGCATCGTCATCACCGCCGCGCAGAAATTCGGCGCGCGCGGTAAGGGCTTCGACATCGATCCGCAACGGATCGCCGAAGCGAACGCGAACCTGCAGGCTGCCGGCGTCGGCGACCGCGTCAAGTTCGTCGAGGACGACCTGTTCACGCAGGATCTCAGCGAAGCCACGGTCATCACGCTGTACCTGCTGCCGTCGCTCAACATGAAGCTGCGCCCCATGCTGTGGAAGCTCAAGCCGGGGACGCGTATCGTGTCGCACAGCTTCGACATGGGCGACTGGCCGGCCGAGCAGACCGCCAACGTGAACGGCCGGATGGTCTACATGTGGACGGTCGGCAAAGGCCACTGACACCCGTTTGGAAGACGATATCGATCGCCTCGTCGAGGCGCTGCACGCGTCGGTCGCCGGCGCGCCGGCGACTGACGAGGCGATTCGTTTAATCAGCTGGCTCGAACAACTGCTGGCCGCGGGGGGCGTGGACCTGCTCCTCGTCTCCGGCGCCGCGCCGTCGATCCGCGTCGATCGCCATCTGCGGCCGCTGGGCGCAGACATGCTCGACGGCATCGAGATCGAGGAAGCCGTGCTTCCCGCACTCCCCCCGCATGCGCGCCGCCAGTATCGCGATGGCGGCATCGCCGACGCGTCGTTTCGCGTCACCGGGCTCGGCCGCTTTCGCGTCAATCTGCATCGCGAGCGCGGGCGCGCCGCGGCGGCGATCCGCGCGCTTCCGGTGCGCGCGCCGCGTCTCGACGCGCTCAGTCTTCCCGCGGGCGTCGAGATGCTCACGCGGCTGCCGCGCGGCCTCGTGCTCGTCGGGGGCCCAACCGGCTCCGGCAAGACCACCACGCTCGCGGCCATCGTCGAAGAAATCAACCTCCGCGACGCGCGCCACATCGTGACGATCGAGGACCCGATCGAATACGAGCATCGCCATCAGCTCAGTCTGGTCGAGCAGGTCGAGATCGGCGTCGACGCACCCGACTTTCCGACGGCGCTGCGCGCCGCGGTTCGCCAGGCGCCCGACGTGATCGTGGTCGGCGAAATGCGTGATCCCGAGACGATGCAGACGGCGGTTGCGGCGGCGGAGACGGGGCACCTCGTCTTCTCCACGGTGCACACGCCTGACGTCGCGTCGACCGTGGCGCGCATTGCCGATTCGTTCCCCGGCGACCGCCAGAACACGATCCGCCAGGAGCTCTCGCTGGCGCTGTCGGCCGTGCTGACGCAGACCATGCTGCCGCGCATCGGCGGAGGCATCGTGCCGGCCTGCGAGCTGCTGATTGTCGGGTACGGCGCGCGCCAGCACATCCGCAAGAACGCGTTGCAGCACCTCCACCAGGAAATCACGCTCACCCGCCGCCATGGGTCGTTCACATTCGAGGAATCGCTTGCGCGGCTCGTGAAGGACGGCGTTGTCGAGCGCGAAGAGGCGCAGGCGCGGGCGGTGCATCCCGAGGATTTCGAATCCGCACTGGGCCACTGAGCGCTCGAGGATAGCGGCGCAGCCGTCGATGGCGGTATGCTCATGAGAGATGACCTAAACCGCCTCGAGCGGTGCGGGGGACCCAGCGGCGCGCATGTCGCGCGCCAGGGGCGAAGATGAAAATCCGAGGACTTCCAACCTCGAGCCCGTCAGCTAACCTCGCCGGCACTTGGGAGTTTCGTGGCTCGCGGACGCCTCTCTTCATGGATGTACAAGGGCATTGAAGCCTCGGGGCCTCATGCCACGGCCGCAAAGACGCACACCTCGCCCTGGTGGCAGGTCATGTGTCTCACCGGCGTCGACTACTTCTCGACACTCGGCTATCAACCGGGCATCGCCTTCCTCGCCGCCGGCTACCTCGCCCCCGTTGCCACGCTGATCCTCGCCCTGATCACGCTCTTCGGCGCGCTGCCCGTCTACGCGCGCGTCGCGGCGCTCAGCCCGCACGGTCAGGGCAGCATCGCGGTGCTCGAAGAGCGCCTGCCGCGCTGGCGCGGCAAACTGGCGGTGCTGTGCCTGCTCGGCTTCGCGGCCACCGGCTTCATCATCACCATCACGCTGTCGGCGGCCGACGCCACGGCGCACATCGTCGAGAACCCGTTCACGCCGGAGTGGATGAAGCACGAAGTGGGCGTGACGATCGCGCTGCTGCTCCTGCTGGGCGCCGTGCTGCTCAAGGGCTTCAAGGAAGCGATCTGGCTCGCGGTGATCATCGTCGCCGCGTATCTGGCGCTGAACCTGGTCGTCATCGGCAACGGCCTGCTGTATCTGTCACAGCACACCGAGCTGTTCGGCCAGTGGCGCGCGGGTCTCTACACGAGCCACACCAACTTCCTGGCGATGATCGGGCTGTCGTTGATGCTCTTCCCGCGCCTGGCGCTCGGCCTGTCGGGATTCGAGACGGGTGTCGCGGTCATGCCACTGGTCGCCGGCTACGGCGAGAACGACAAGGAAGAGATCGCAGGCCGGATCCGCAACACGAAGCTGCTGCTCGCGTGGGCCGCCATCATCATGAGCGTCTATCTCGTGACGAGCAGCATCGTTACGACGCTGCTGATTCCGGCGGCCGAGTTCGAGCGCGGCGGCGAGGCCTACGGCCGCGCGCTCGCGTATCTCGCGCACAGGGACCTCGGCTCGATCTTCGGTACGGCCTACGACGTGGCGACGATCATGATTCTCTGGTTCGCGGGCGCGTCGGCGCTGACCGGACTGCTCAACCTGGTGCCGCGGTACCTGCCGCGGTACGGCATGGCGCCGGAATGGGCGCGCGCCACGCGGCCGCTGGTGCTGCTGATCACCGCGATTGGCGTCATCGTGACCATCGCCTTCCGCGCCGGAGTCGAGGCGCAGGCGGGCGCCTATGCCACAGGCGTGCTCGCGCTGATGACCTCGACGGCCGTCGCGGCGATGATCGGCACACCCGCGCGACGCATCTTCTTCGGCGTGATCACGATCGTCTTTCTCTATACGACCGTGGTGAACATCATCGAACGGCCCGAGGGGATCGTGATCGCCGCGTGGTTCATCGCGGGCATCGTCGGCGCGTCGCTGTTTTCACGCGTGTGGCGATCGACCGAGCTGCGCGCGCAGGGCGTCGACTACGACCAGTTCGCGCAGGTCTTCGTGAAGTCGGCGGGAAGCCAGCCGATCCGCATCATCGCCAACCGGCCCGACAGCGGACAGCCCAGCGAATACGCCGCGAAGATTCGCGAAGCGACCGATGCGCATCACTTGCCGCCGGACGCCAAAGTGCTGTTCCTGGAGATCAATCCAGGCGACGCCTCGGAGTTCTCGGACGTGCTGCACGTGCACGGCCGCCGCGTCGGCGACTTCGAGGTGCTGTCGGTCGTGAGCCCCGCGATTCCGAACGCCATCGCGGCACTGCTGCTCGATCTGCGCGACCGCACCGGTCAGATACCGCACGCGTACTTCGGATGGACCGAGGGCAACCCGATCACCTATCTGCTGAGATTCCTCGCCTTCGGCGAGGGGGACACGGCGCCGGTCACCCGTGAGGTGCTGCGCCAGGCGGAGCCGGTTCCCGCGCGGCGGCCGCGGATACATGTCGGATGAGGCTGTCGATCAGCGCCGCCTGTGCGGCGTTGATCTTCTCGCGCGCCGCATCGGGACCGAACCATTCCGCGCGATCGACCTCCGGAAACGTCTGACGCCGCCCTGACCTCGGCGGCCACTCCATGTCGAAGGTGTTGCTCGTGAGCCCCGACGGATCGAAATCCGACTCGGCGGCGAAGGCGCGGACACGCTTCCCACCCTTCTGCGTAATCGTGTCGAGTTCGACAACCGGTCCATCGATCGCCAGCCCGGTTTCTTCGCGAAGCTCGCGCAGCGCGCAGGCGCGTGGATCTTCTCCGGCCGCCAGTTCGCCTTTCGGGATCGTCCATGCGCCGGCGTCCTTGTTGCGCCAGAATGGACCGCCGGGATGCACCAGCAGCACCTCGAGCGCCGGCCTCCGCCGGTAGACGAGAACGCCCGCGCTTTCCTTCATCGCAGATCACTCTACTTCGAGCCGGTCCCCCCGTTTTCCTTCCGGCGGCCGATGCCGTGCGGCGCCGTTGTTAAACCCGGCCCACCGGCGCCGCGTATTGCTAGCATGCGCAACCTGAAGCTCGCGGTCCGCCTGCTGATGCGTCAGCCCCTCTTCACCCTCACCGCGGTCGCCTCGATCGCGATCGGCATCGGCGCCAACACGGCGATTTTCACGGCCGTCAACGGACTGCTGATCTCGCCGCCTGCCGGCATCAACGAGCACGGCCGCCATTTCACGTCGTCGGCGTCGCGCCGCCCGGCTTCATCGGCACGTCGGTCATGTCGCAGGACGTGTTCGTACCGATGACCGCGGACGGTGCGCTCCTGCGGAGCCGGCGATCGGTGTGGATGGTGATGATCGGGCGCATCGCGCCCGGCGCCTCGGTCGAGCAGTCGTAGGCCGGCCTCGACGCCGTGATGGCGCAACTGCGGCGTGATCATCCGGACGTGTACGCGCAGACGGAGCTCTACGGCCTCATGGCGTATGCGGTCGCCTCTCGAGGCCGCGAGATCGGCATCCGCCAGGCGCTCGGCGCCGACCGGGGCACGGTCGTGAGAATGTTCGTGCGTCAGGGCATGACGCTCGCGCTGATTGGATCGGGCGTGGGAGTCGCGCTCGGGCTCGGGGCGGCGTTCGCGATTCAGGACCTGCTGCTCGACGTGTCGCCGCTCGACCCGTTCTCACTGGCGGTCACGATCGGCACGATGCTGGCGGTCGGTCTCGCGGCCAGCTACCTGCCGGCCAGGCGGGCCTCGGGCGTGACGCCGCTGGCAGCCTTGCGCTCCGAATAGACGAAATAGAAATAGACGAGGGGCCGCGGCGTGCGGCGGGACGGCTAGAGCGGCTGCCGCTTTGCCGACAGCACCGCGCCGCCGAACCCGCCGCCCATCAGCCTGGCGCCGAGCACGCCAGGCGACTGAATCGCGCGCTCGACGATTGCGTCGATCGCGGGCAGTGAGACGTCGTAGTCGTCGCGCAGCGAACGGTGCGACGCGGTCACGAGCTGCCCGAAGGATTCGATATCCGCCCGCGCCAGCGCCTCGACGGCCGCCCGTACCCGGGCGTTCTCGGACACCACGTGCCGCACGCGACGGCGATGCGGCTCGGGCAGAGTGTCGATCCCCGCGTGGCCTTCGTCGATCTCACGGAGTGAGGCGACCCCGAGCATGGCGGCGGCCTCTTCGCATTCGCGCCGGCGCAGGGCGTAGCCGCCGCTGCGATTCTCGTGCGCAATGCCCGAGTCGATCACTTCGAACGACAACCGGGGCGGGATGGCGATGCGCATGGCCGTGACGTCACGAAAATCAATGAGCTGCGCCACGCCGGGCTCGCCTGCCGCCGCGAGCTGGTCCATCAGGCCGACGGGAACGCCCACGAAATCAGTCTCGATCGCGCGCGCGAGCGTCGCGACGCGCATCGGGTCCAGCGTCACGCCGCCGAGTTGTGCGAGCGCGCGTACCAGCGCGACGCAGAGCGCGGCGCTCGAGGCGAGTCCCGCGCCGATCGGCACGTTCGAACGGATGGCAAGCGCGGCGCCGTGTTCGAAGATCCCCTCGCGTGCCATCAGCGCGGACGCCGCGGTGGCGTAGTCGGTCCAGTCACCGGCCCGCACCCACGCAGCCGCTTCGAAAATCTGCTGGCCCGCGTGCGGCTCGGCGTCCGATCGAACCGACAGGCGCCAGTCGCCGCGCACGGTGGCGTCGACGATGGTGTGGATCGGGAGCGTGAGCGGCAGCGCGAGGCCGCCGTTGTAGTCGGTGTGCTCCCCAATCAGATTCAAACGGCCGTGGCCGACGCCCGTGGCTGTACTCACGCCATCAGCGTACGACAAAGCGCGGTGGCGTATGAAGAAGCCGGCGATAAACAACAAAGGGCGCGCCGATCGCTCGGCGCGCCCCCATGACAGCCATTCAGAATTCTCAACTCACCAATTCTGAACACCAGCCGTTAGTACCGATAGTGGTCCGGCTTGTACGGGCCTTCGACCTTCACGCCGATGTACGCCGCCTGCTCCGCCGAGAGCTGCGTCAGCCGCGCGCCGAGCTTGCCGAGATGCAGCCGCGCCACCTTCTCGTCGAGCGCCTTCGGCAGCACATACACCTTCTTCTCGTACTTGCCCGTGTTGCCGTACAGCTCGATCTGCGCCATGGTCTGGTTCGTGAAGCTGTTCGACATGACGAAGCTCGGATGGCCCGTCGCGCAGCCGAGATTCATCAGACGGCCTTCCGCGAGGATCAGCACCGAGTGGCCGTCCGGAAAGACATACTCGTCGTACTGCGGCTTGATGTTGATCCGCTCGAGCCCCTTCACCTTCTTCAGGCCGGCCATGTCGATCTCGTTGTCGAAGTGGCCGATGTTGGCGACGATCGCCTTGTCCTTCATCTTGCCCATGTCGTCGGCCGTGATGATGGCGTAGTTGCCCGTCGCCGTGATGAAGATGTCGGCCGACGCGATGACGTCTTCCTTCGTCACCACCTGGTAGCCGGCCATGCACGCCTGCAGCGCGCAGATCGGATCGATCTCGGTCACGACCACGCGCGCGCCCTGGCCGCGCAGCGCTTCCGCACAGCCCTTGCCCACGTCGCCGTATCCGAAGACCACCGCGAGCTTGCCCGCGAGCATCACGTCCGTCGCGCGGTTGAGGCCGTCGACCACCGAGTGACGGCAGCCATACAGATTGTCGAACTTCGACTTGGTGACCGAGTCGTTGACGTTGATCGCGGGGAACAGCAGCGTGCCCGCCTTCTGCATCTCATACAGACGATGCACGCCGGTCGTCGTCTCTTCGGTGACGCCCTTGATCTCGGCGGCCACCTTCGTCCAGCGGCCGGGGTTCTTCACCGATTCGACATTGATCAGATCGAGAATGACGCCCCACTCTTCGGGATCGTTCTTGGCGTCGAACGCCGGAATCTTCCCGGCCTTCTCGAACTCGGCGCCCTTGTGCACGAGCAGCGTCGCGTCGCCGCCATCGTCGAGCAGCATGTTCGGGCCGGAGCCGTCGGGCCACATGAGCGCCTGCTCCGTGCACCACCAGTACTCTTCGAGCGTCTCGCCCTTCCAGGCGAACACGGGCGTGCCGTTCGGCTGCGCCACCGATCCGTCACGGCCAACCGCAACAGCGGCCGCGGCGTGATCCTGCGTCGAGAAAATGTTGCACGAGACCCAGCGCACGTCGGCGCCGAGGTCCACGAGCGTCTCGATCAGGACCGCCGTCTGCACGGTCATGTGCAGCGAGCCCATGACCTTCGCGCCCTTGAGCGGGAACGCGCCCTTGTACTCCTCGCGCACGGACATCAGGCCCGGCATCTCCTGCTCGGCCAGGCGGATTTCCTTGCGGCCCCATTCGGCCAGCGAAAGGTCCTTGACCTTGAAGGGCTCACGGCCCGCTTTCTTCGACTGCTCGTACGCGTGCTCGGTCATGACTGCGGTGGACATACTGGCTCCTCTTGAATTTAGCGTTGGCGAATTAAGAATTGAGAATGACTGTCGCGCTCTCGCGCCGCCTTGCGGTCGCGACGAACAACGCGGGCCCTCGTGCCGCCGACGGCGGCGGCAGGGTGTGCACCCGCACCCCTTCGAATCCCGCGGCCTCGAGCATCTTCGCGATCTGATCGGCGCTGAAGCCGAGCCAGACGTGTCCCATGTGCTGCTTGTACTCCTCGCGAT
>JALYRV010000061.1 GCA_030855205.1 Acidobacteriota bacterium
TTCGCCGCACGCGCGCGCGGCGGCGGCTTCCTCAAGCGTCTGGCGCCCATGCTGCACGGGCCGGCCGGCCAATAAGGAGATCTCATGAGACTTGCACATCGATTCGCGGCGGGCCTGCTGCTCGCCATCACCGCCACCGCCGGCGCCGTGCTCGCGCAAACCACGGCTCCGGCGCCTGCGGGCACCTGGACGCTCCAGACCGAAGGTGGGCCGCACAGGTCCGATGACGATGACTCTGGTGGTTGAGCAGGGGGACCTGCCGTTCACCGGCAAGCGGGCCGCGGCCGCGGAATGATTCGCCATGCCTGGCGGGGGATCGCGCGCACCCCCGCCCTCTCACTCGTGATCGTGCTGTCGATCGCCGCCGGCATCGGGATCAACACCGTGGTGTTCTCGTGGATCCAGTCGCGTGCCTGGAAGCCGCTGCCAGGCGTCTCGGACGGCGCGCGCTTTCACGGTATCGAAGCGAGGAACGACGCGGGCATGTATCCGGCCTCGTCGTGGGCCGAGTACCGTGATCTGCGCGACAACCTCCGATCGTTCGACGCGATCATCGCGACGCGGATGATGCCAGCGTATGTCGGTGACCCTGGGCAGGTCGAGCGCGTGTTTGGCCTGCTCGCGTCCGGAAACTATTTCAGCGCGCTCGATCTGCGGCCCGCGGCAGGACGCTTCTTCACCGAGCAGGAGGCGGAGGCGCGCGAGCCTGTCGCCGTGATCTCATACGGACTGTGGCAGTCGCGCTTCGGCGGCGCGCCAGATGTCGCGGGACGGCGGCTCCGGGTCAACGGGCTCGAATTCGTCGTCGTCGGCGTCACGCCACGGGCGTTTCAGGGCACGACCTCCGGCCTCGACTTTCAACTCTATCTTCCGGCGTCGACGGCGCCGCTCATGGCGCGCGGGTCGCGCGAGCTCGAGGATCGCGCGATCCGCGGCTACTCGGTGCTGGGGCGCCTCGGGTCTGGCGTCTCTCGTGAGCAGGCGCAGCTCGAAGTCGATGGGCTGATGGCACAGCTCGCGCGCACCTATGCGCCGACCAATGCGACCATGCGCGCCGAGGTGCTGCCGTTCTGGCAGTCCCCCCGCGGGCCTCAGCGTCTGCTGGTCACGGCCCTCGTCGTGCTGCAGGCCATCATGCTGCTGCTGCTTCTCGCGGTCTGCGGCAACATGGCGAACCTCGTGCTCGCGCGCGCGAGTGCGCGGCAGCGGGAAGTCGGCGTGCGGCTCGCGCTCGGCGCCGGCCCGTGGCGCGTGGTGAAGCTGCTGCTCGCGGAAAACCTGATGCTGTCGCTCGCCGGCGCCGCGCTCGGCGCGGCCGTGGCCATCTGGGGCACGCAGGCGCTGCAGGTGCTGCCGCTCTCGGGCCTCCCTATTCGTTTCCAGACGAGCGTCGACGGCACGGGACTCCTGATCGCGATGGCTCTCGGCGTGTTCTGCGGACTCCTGGTCGCGGCGGCGCCCGCAATCCAGTTCGTGCGGCTGGACCCGCAGGCGGCGTTACGCAGCGGCGCGAAGACCGCGACGCGCAGCCGGGTACGCGACACGCTCATGGCGACCCAGGTCGCGCTCGCGATTGCCGTTCTCGTCGCCGCGGGGCTCTTCCTGCGCAGCTTCCTCGACACGCGCACGGAGGACACCGGGTTCACCCGCGAGGGGGTGCTGCTGGCGTCGTACGACATGACGGGACGCAATCTCGACGCGCCGGCGCTGCGCACGTTCGCGGAGCGCGTGATCACGCGCCTGCGGGAGATGCCGCAGGTGGAAGGGGTGGCGCTGTCCTCATCGGTGCCGCTCGACATCCACGGCCTTCCGATGCGCATCTTCACGCTCGAAGGACGCACGCGCGTCGAGGAAGGGGAGGATGGCGCGCTGACGAACACCGTGAGCGACGGCTATTTCAACGTCATGCGCATCCCGCTCCTGGCCGGCCGCGACTTCGCGCCGTTGAGTGACAGCGCCGCCCCGCGCGAGGTCATCGTCAACGGGGAGTTCGTGCGGCGCTTCGTGGGGGACGGCGCCGCGGTCGGGCGCCGGCTGGAGACGCGCGGCGGTGTCTACGTGATCGCGGGGATCGCGGCCAATTCGCTCTACAACGCGTTCGGCGAGTCCCCGACGCCAATCATCTATTTTTCGTTTCGCGACCGCCCGGCCACGCTCGCCGAGATACACGTGCGCGTGCGCTCGGGCGAGGAGAAGGCCTTCGCGCCGCAGGTGCGGGCCGCGGTGCGCGATCTCGATCCCGATCTGCCGGTCTTCAACGTCAGGTCGCTCACGGATCACGTCGACACCAACCTCGTCTTCCGGCGGGTGCCCGCGCGCATGTTCTCCGTGCTCGGTCCCCTGCTGCTGATTCTCGCGGCCATCGGCATCTACGCCGTTGTCGGGTACACGATGACCCTGCGAACGCGCGAGATCGGGCTGCGCATCGCGCTCGGCGCCACGCCGCGCCGCGTGGTCGCCGCGTTCGTCGGTGAGAGCATGTCGGTCATCGCCGCCGGGGCGGTGGTCGGATGGCTGATTGCCGTGGCAGTCACCCTCGATGTGCTCGGCGAGACGGGGCTCGACCCGCTGGTCTTTGCGGGCGTGCCCGCCGTGCTCTTCACGGTCGCGGCGATCGCGTGCTGGCTGCCGGCTCGCCGAGCGGCGGTGCTCGACCCGTGGGCAGCGCTCAGGGATCGCTGATGCGCATGACCGCTTCGACGATCCGGCTGCCCTTGCACGCCGGGCATCTGCCGGGCTTCAGCAGCCGTTCGGGTCCGAACACGAAGCCACAGGCCCTGCACTGCGCGGGCAGGATCTCGATGCGGTCGCCCTGCGCCGCGGCGGACCGGAGCATGTGACGCAGGTCGTCTTCGAGGTCCGCGCGCCTGAGCCCGAGCTCGCGCGCGAGCGACGAGGCTGACCTCGGCTCGTGCGTGAGCAACTCGTGCAGATGCTTGCGGAACGCCATGTTCTAAGTTTAAGGGGTGTACCGCATCGGCACGGCAGGCTGGACCATACCGCGCGCGAGCGCTGAACGCGCTGCAGGGGAGGGATCGCACCTGCAGCGGTATGCGCGCGTGTTCGACGTGGCGGAGATCAACTCGTCGTTTCACCGGCCGCACAGCGAGAAGACATACGCGCGGTGGGCAGAGCAGACGCCGGCGGGATTCCTCTTCTCCGTCAAGATGCCGCGCACGATCACGCATGACGCGCGACTGCGCCGCTCGCGCGCGCCGCTCGCGCGCTTCCTCGGCGAGAGCGCGGGGCTCGGCGATCGACGCGGCCCTCTCCTGGTGCAACTGCCGCCGTCATTCGCATTCGACCGTCGCGTGGCCGCGCGCTTCCTCGACCTGTTGCGCGCGCACCACACCGGGCCCGTCGTCTGGGAGCCGCGGCATCCGACCTGGTTCACACCGGCGGCCGATGCGCTCCTCTCGTCATATGAGGCCGGGCGGGTCGGCGCCGATCCCGCGCGCGTGCCCGAGGCCGCCGTGCCGGGCGGATGGCCCGGCATCATCTATTACAGGCTTCACGGTTCTCCGCGCGTCTACTGGTCGAATTACCCGGCTGAATTTCTCGTGAATCTCGAGAGCCGGCTGCGAGCCGGCGCCTGGTGCATCTTCGACAACACTGCCGCCGGCGCCGCGTTCGACAACGCGCTCGATCTGCAGGCGTTGGCCCGGGCCGTGCCAGAATCGGCCCGTGCAGTACCGTGAGTTCGAGCCGTGGCCGAGGCTCACGGGGTTCCTCCCTATAGCAGATTGAGGATCTGTGTCCTCTTCGCGCTCGCGGTGATCCGCGAGGTTGCGAGGATCGCGACCAGCTCGCGGGCTTCCTTCACCAGGGGGGCCACGTCGGCCGGCGGGGCGAAGGCGGCGCCTTCGATCACTTCGAACCAGCCTACGCTTTCGTCGGCTTCTTCGAGTGCGATGCCGATCTTCGAAATGAACTCCCGCTTGGACCGCGCGCGGCACGCGACGCGGTAATTCGCGCCCGTCGACGTCGCCGAGCGGCACAGCTGATCGGCGATGTACCGCGTCTCGGGATGTACCCAGAGCGGCTTGCAGAAGGTCACGGTCCCCACGGCGAAGGCAGTCATCCGCCGCTTTAGCACCTCAGGAGTCATGGCACGGCCAACGGATGCGCCGTGCCGTCCCTATCCGCGGCAATCTCCAATCTTCATTGCCCAATATTCAATTCTTCCTGAGCACCACGCTCTGCGCCCGAACCTCTCCCCCCGCGCTGATCGTCGTCTGCAGACTGCCGTCCGCCAGGCGCGTGTAGCGAACGAGTTTGGGGTAGTCGTGCGCCGGGTTCTCGAACGTCAGGCTGTCCTCGGTTGCGCTGGTCAGCGTGAAGTAGGTCGGCGGCGTGCGCGCGCCTGGCATCGCGGTGTAGACCAGCGTGCCGTCGCGTTCGACGATGCAGAGGAATTCGAAGCCGGCCATCTGAGGTCCGCCGAGCGTGCGGCTGATGGCGAGCATGGAGCCCGACGCTGCAGGTGTCCAGCGCTCTTCGACAGTCGACGTGCCGGCCGCGCCTGTCCAGGTGCCGCCCACCCACGCCGCCTGCGCGATCGATGCCGCGGGCCCCGTGAACGGAGCCTGCGCGGGCATCACCGGGATTGCCTCAGTCGAGCGCGCGTAGACGGTCGCGACCGCCCGGCGTTCTCCTTGCTGCACCATTGAGCCCTGCACGACCAGGCGATCGGAGCCATCCGGCCGCATCAGGAACCTTGCGTTTGCCATGCGCGGCTCGCCGCCGCCGCCGGGCACGGTGCCGACGAGGGTGTAGGCCAGCGCGCCGGCTTCCATTGCGACGCTCTCGATGCGCTCGGTGTCGGCTTCACACACGCGCGCCGGCACGCGCCATCTGACACTGCTGCCGTCGAGCGGCAGCTTCAGCGCGAACGCGCCGTCGCGGCCGAGACGCGTGAGCGTGACGGAGGCACCGTCCTGCGCAATCGCGAAGCGGGCGCCGAAGACCGCGCTGGGCGCGGCGGCGATCCCCTGCGGCGCTTCCGTCGTGGCGATCCACGTGCCGGGAAATGTCGCGGCAGACTGAGTCGCCGGCACGGCGGCCAGACCCAGAACGATGAAGATCGCAGCAATAACTGTTGAGCGCATGCGGGGAACTGTAACGCGATCCTGTGAGCCCCCGCTTGGACAAAAGCGACGCGCTCAGTCGCGTAACACCGCGGTTGGATCGATCCGAGACGCCCTGCTGATTCGTTAGCGCGGGAGCCTTCGGTCGATCGCGGCGGCAAAGGCGTCCGTCGCGCCGGGGCTGCTCTCCAGAAAGAGGTAGGGCTCGATCAGCTCGGCCTCCGTGAGCAGGAATCCGCCGCCATGCACGACGCCGTCGATGCGTGCGTAGAGCGCGTCGGCATCGAGGACGCGCAGCGCCCGCCCCGCCGCAGCCACTACCGCGGCGTCTGGCTCGCAGGGCATCGTGTGCCCTCCGTGCTCTTCCTGCACGCGGAAATCACCGTCCGCGGCCCGCTTGATGACCGCGTGGCTGAACACGCCGTCGAAGAACACGAGAGAGAGTTCTCCCTCGGCGATGGCCGGCAGAAACGGCTGCACGAGCATGTCGCGCGCCGTGGCGGAGGCGCGGAAGATCGCCTCGCTCTCGGCGCTGGCGGCGTCGAGCCGGTGCGTTTCGAATGACGAGGCCGAGACGGCGGGCTTGATGACGACCGCCTGGGCGTGGAGATCCGCGGCGATGTCGCGCAGGACAGCAGTTCCGCCCGCCTCGACGAGTCTGGTGGCGATGACCGGGATGCCTCGCGCCGCGAGATCGAGAAGGTAGCGTTTGTGCGCGTTGCGGCGAAGCGTCGCGGGCGCGTTGAGGACTGGGGTGCCCGACGCTTCGGTGCCATCGGCCCATGCGAGGAAGGCGTCGCACAGGTGGTGATAGTCCCAGCAGGATCGGACGATCATCGCCGAGAGGCTATGGCTGTCCCCGGCTGTCGCGGTGCTCCACACGACGGGGCGCGCGTCGATGCCGCGAGCGCCCAGCGCCGCCGCGAGGCGCTGATCCTCGGGTGTGAGCAGGGGCACCGCCTCACAGGTGGCAAGGCCAATCGTCCTCATGGATGAGCTCAATTATTCATCGGGTGCGGAAGTTGCAGTAGAGCCATACGGAGAAAGAACGGTAGATCTATGTATTCAGACACCGAACCGGACAAGGATCGGCGCGGCGCCGGACCCCGCAGTGCCCGCGTCGTTGCCGGCGTCACCGTGAGAGACGACGATATCGAACCGACCCGGAGCCTGCACTGGGTCGCTGTGCTGTTCCGTGTCATGTCGGGCCTGCTGTTCGTGCTGCTCATCGCGCAACTCGCGTTGGGCCTCACGAGCATGGTGGACCTGTCGTACGGGGTGCTGTTCGCAGACGCCGTTCGCCTTCTGATCCTGGCAGGGCTGCTCTGGGCCGCGGGCGCGCTGGCGGACCTCTTCGTGAAGTCGCACCACGACCTGCGCGCCATGCGCATCCTGCTCACGCGGGTGGCCTACAAGCTCGGCGAAGACGCCGACGCCGCGCCCAGGGTGCGGACCGAGCGCGCCCCAGGCAGCGATCCGGCCCCGGGAAACCGCGATGACGGGTACAGGCACTGACGAGCGGCGGCGCGGAGCCTCGCGCTCCTCGACTCCGTTTCGTGCGGTCACACTCGCGCTGATCATCGTCATGTCATCGGGCATGACGGGGGAGAATCCCTTCGCCGGCAAGCGCCTGTACGTCGACCCCAACTCGCAGGCGAAGCGCCAGGCAGAGATTTGGAAGCGATCGCGCCCCGCCGACGCGGCCCTGATCGCGCGCATCGCCAATCAGCCGGTCGCGCGCTGGCTCGGCGGCTGGGTTGCCGACATCCGACGCGAGGTGAATCAGGCCGTATCGTCGATGGTCGGCGCGGGTTCGCTGCCGGTCCTGGTCGCCTACAACATTCCTTATCGTGATTGCGGGAGCTACTCGGCGGGCGGGTCGGCCACCGCCAATGCTTACCGGGGCTGGATCAGGAATCTGGCGTCGGGTGTCGGCGGACGCAATGCGATCGTGATTCTCGAGCCCGACGCGCTCGCGGGCATGGACTGCCTTGGCGCCGCGGGCCGCACGGAGCGCGTCACGCTGCTGCACGAGGCGGTCACGGCGCTGCGCGCCCAGCGCGCGGCCGTCTACATCGACGCCGGCCACGCCAACTGGCACGCGCCCGAGGAAATGGCGCGACGGCTGCGACTCGCGGGCATCGACGAGGCGAACGGCTTCTCGCTGAACGTGTCGAACTTCTCCGCGACCGAGGCGAACATCGCCTATGGCGAGAAGGTCTCGCGGCTCGTCAGAGGCAAGCACTTCGTGATCGACACCAGCCGCAACGGCTTGCAGGTCAATTCGAAGGAATGGTGCAATCCGCGCGGCCGCGCGCTGGGTGTCGAGCCGACCACCAACACGGGCCACCCGCTCGTCGACGCCTTCCTCTGGGTCAAGGCGCCGGGCGAATCGGACGGTACGTGCGGCGGCGGGCCGCAGGCCGGCGCGTGGTGGAGCACATACGCGCTCGAGTTGAGCCGCATGGCGTCGGCGCTTAGCGGGCGCCGCTAGCGCCGGAACTCTGTCGCTCTATTTCTTCCTGAAGACGCGCAACACGACGTGCGCGACCCCGGCCTCGTCGATGTTCGTGGTCTCCATGACCATCGATCCCTTCGCGTCGATCCAGCGAATCTCCTTGAAGCGCCACGTCGACTCTCCCTGGCTGGTCACCGAGTAGGACGATCCCTCCGTCACCAGCTTCGCGCCGTCCCACCGGCTCTTCGTGGTGAGCGTGTTCGCGCCGTTGCGATTGGCGCTCTCGCCGCCATCCAGCTTGTAGTTGTGCGTGACCACGCCGTGCTGCCACGGGCGATCGGTGCGCAGCATCTGCGGCGTGTGCGTCACGATCAGCGAGGGCGGCGGTCCCGTGAGCACCGGCATGCCCGCCGGCGCGGGGGCGGGGGGCGGCGTGATCTTGCGCGCGGCCTCGTCTTCGATCCAGGTGCCGGTGAAGTCGGGCGCCTTCTGTGGCGCGGCTGCCGGCGCGGCGGCCGACAGGGAGAGCGTGAGCATCAGTGTCGTGAGCATGCAGTTCTGTTCCCTTTGTAATGAGAGTGATGAGCCGAATCAGTCGACGCGGAGCGACGTCGCGGGATCGACCCGCAGCGCGCGCGCGGCAGGAATCCACGAGGCGGCGAGCGCCACGAGGAAGACGAGCGCCGGTATCGCGATGAAGACGAAGGGATCGTGCGGGTCGATGTCATGGAGCAGGCTCGACAGCACGCGGGAGCCCGCAAACGCCAGCGCGGCACCTGCCGCCACGCCCGCGGCGGCGACCACAGCCCCCTGTCCGACGACGAGGCGGATGACGTGCATGGCGGATGCGCCGAGCGCGACGCGTATGCCGATCTCATTGGCCCGCTGCGCGACGGCATACGCGAGCACGCCGAAGATGCCGGCCGACGCCAGTGCCAGGGCGACACCCGCGAACAGCGCCATGAGCATGAGGACGAACCGCTCGCGCTTGATCGTGCCCGCCATGAGCTCCGTCGCGGGCACCGCGCTCAGCACCGGCTGATCGGGATCGTGCGCCGCAAGCGCGCGCTTCACGCCCGCCACGAGCTCCGGCGCGTGCTGGCGCCGGATCACCAGCCGCCGCGGAATCACGCTGCGCGCCATCATCGTCGCCATGTTGGGGAACGGCGCTGTCCCCGCATGCCACGAGAGATACACCGCGAGCTCGCCTTCCTGCCGCAGGCCCAGTGTGCGCACATCCACCGTGGTGCCGACGACGCGCAACCACGCGGCGTTCGGCCCGAGGCGAAGCCGTCTGCCCGCGAGGCTCTCGGCGCCGCAGCGCCGCGCGAGCGATCGGCTGACGACGACGGCGTCAGGAGGATCGTCGGCGCGCAGCGGACGTCCATCGGCTAGCCGGATGCCCATGACGGAGAAGTACGGAGGCGAGACGAGGTTCGCGACGATCGCTTCAGGCTCACCGGCACACAGGCCCGACTCCGTTTCGAGCGTGGCGAATGAAAGCGTACCGGCGCTCGGAGGTACGCCCGACGCGATGGCGACAGCCTCGACGCCAGGCAGTGCCTCGACGTCGCGCGCGACGCGATCGAGCAGCGCGAACTGCGCCGTTTCCGATTCGTAACGTTCCGCATCGAGACCGACGGTGACCGCGAGCACCTGCGCCGGCTGAAAGCCGACGTCGATGGCGTTGAGACGCACGAACGCGCGCGTCATCAGCGCCGCGCCGATCAGCAGGACGACCGCGAGCGCGACCTCGCCCATGACGAGGGCCGCGCGAAACCGGCGCTGCGCCGGCGTGGTCGCGGCGGTGCGGGTGCGCCCGGAGATCGTGTCTCTGCCGGGTGCGCGCATCGTCCTGAATGCCGGCGGAAGGTTGCACAGCACGCCGGTCAGCATCGCGAGCACGAATCCGAACGCGATGACCCGGCCGTCGACGCCGATGCCCGTCCGCGTCGCGAGCAGCAGGTCGTTGGGCGCGAGGCGTACGAGCGTCTCGACCGACCAGCCCGCGGCCACGAGGCCGAGCGTGCCTGCCAGCAGGCCGAGGAGCAGACCTTCGACGAGCAGCTCCCGCACGAGTCGCGCGCGGCTGGCGCCGAGCATCAGCCGGATCGCGAACTCGCGATGCCTGTCGACCGCGCGTGTCAGGAGCAGGTTCGCCACGTTGGCGCCGGCGGTGAGCAGCACGAGGCCGACGGCACCGAAGAGCACGAGCACCGCGCGGCGCGTCTGTTCGTCGGGCCCGTCGAACGCGTGCGAGCCGAGCGCGATGGCCCATCCGCCGGGCGTTGGCTGTTCAGCCTTGAGGCGCGCCGTGATCGCCGCGACGCGCGCCGTCGCGGTCGCAATCGTCAACCCTGCACGCAGACGCACGAGGGTCTTGGCGACGCCGCGTCCACCCGACGCGCCGGTCTTGGGGTCGAGCGGCAGCCAGATGTCCTCGCGCATGGTCGGGAAATGGAACCGGCGCGGCATCACGCCGGCGACGGTGTGCGGCTTGCCGTTGACCGTGATGTTGCGGCCCACGGCCCCGGGATCCTGTCCGAGCCGCGTGCGCCAGTAGTGCTCGCTGACAATCACGACCTGACTCGCCGCCCCGTCTGCGTCTTCGAACAGCCGTCCATGACGAGGCGCCACGCCCAGGGTGCGCAGCAGTCCCGGGGAGATCTCCGCCGCGCTGACTTCTTCGGGATCGACTCCGGCGGCCGCGACGACGGACGTCGGCATGTACGCCTCGACGACCTCGAATACGGAGTCTTCGGTACGCCACTGTTTCAGCTTCATGGCCGACAGGCCGTCGACGGTGAACCCGTTCGGCGTCACGCTCCGGACACTCACGAGCCGATCGGCGTCGCGAAACGGGCTCGGCCGCAACAGCACTGCATCGACGATGCTGAACAGCGAGGCCGAGGCGGCAATGGCGAACCCCAGCGTGATCACGGAGAAGGCGACGAGTGTGGGTTGCGCGCGGAGCCGCCGGATCGCGTAGCGCACGTCGAGAGCCGCCGCGGCAAGGCGCCCGTCGCGCGCGGCGCGCGGCTCGTGCTGCCCCGATGCGGGGTCGCGACGGCGGCTGGTGACGATGCAGGCCAGCGCGTCCAGGAGCTCGCCGGTCAGCCGTGTCGCGCGCTCACGGCGCGAGAGCTCCTCGAACGTGCGCAGCATCGCCGCGCCGCATTGCTCGCGGAAGGCGCGCGGATAGAGCCGGACGATCAGCGCGTAGAGCCGCACGGCGAGTGCGGCGGCGGCACGGCGCAGCATCAGCGCCCGCGGCCAGGCGCCGGCTTCACGCGCGGGCCGAGCAGATGTTTTTCATGCGCCACCGCGACCAGCGCCTGCAGCCGCCGCGCTTCGGCGCGCACGACCTCGCGCCCCGGAGGCGTCAGCCGGTAGTAGCGGCGCCGCTCGTCGGCGTCGGCGGAGCCGTCTGTCTCGACCAGCCACCCGCGGTCGAGCATCCGCTTGATGACCGTGTAGAGCGTGCCGGTGCGAAGCCGCAACTGGTCGCCGGTGCGCTCCGCGACCTCCTGCAGGATGGCGTAGCCGTGGCGGTCGCCGCCGGCAATCGACAGCAGCACGTGAAACTCCACGGGTGTGAGCGGCAGATGCCCGGCGGGCAGGGACGCGTGATCGTTGGGACGTCTCATGGCTATTGGCTCGATACCCTTCGTAACGGTATATCGATAATAGACACAGACGCGCGAAGCGTCAAAAAAGTTGCGGGCGCGTGCCGGCCCGGCCGCTATTTGCGGGGGATGGGTGCGATGGCGTCGCTCAGGGGCCCCTCGAGCTCGTCGTACACCCGGTGCAGGAACCAGTCGACGAGCTGCACGCGGAACGCCTGCTGGAGCGCCGCGCTCTCCCCGGTGATGACCATCATCGGCTCGCGCAGCAGCGGGAAGATCTGGTCGCGCGCGGCGTCGGCATCGATTTCCTTCGATTTGGAGGCCTTGCCTTCACGCAGGAGGATGCGGAACACCTCCATGGTCGCGTGCAGCAGCGTTCCGTCACGCAGCGCGGCGCCGTGGCCCGTCACGATGAGCGTCGCGTCGAGCGCATCGAAATGCTCGAGCGTGCGGAGCCAGGTGGTCGGGTAGGAGCTGAGCGCGAACGTGACCGGATTGACGAGAAGGTCGCCGGTGACGACGATCCGCTCCTCGGTGAGATACAGGAACGCATCGCCCGGCGTCACCGCGCGATCGACGTGCCGCACCTGCACTTCGCGGCCGCCGAGCTGCAGCGTCATGCGATTGCTGAACGGCGTGTCGGGGAGGGTGTGACGCACGCACGCTTTCTGCTCGAGGAAGAAGCGCGCGTCCGCGAGCGCCTGTCGCAACCTCACGAGCGCGGGCGGCGGGGGAGTCCCTTCCTCCGCTTTGGCGACGCGGCCTTCCAGATCGCGGATGTAGGCGGGCAGCTGGCTTTCAATCCCCGGCTTGTTGAACTCGATCGCCGGCCCCGCCATCATCGCGCGCGTGCGCTCGTGCGCGATGACCTTCACGTCTGGGAAGGCATCGCGGTACACCTCGGTGCCGTACCAGTGGTCCCAATGCCAGTGCGAGTTGACGACGTAGCGCACGGGCTGCGGCGTCAGCGTCCGGATATCGGCGAGCACCGCCGCCGCGGCCGATGGGGTGCCGTTCGTGTCGAACACCAGCACGCCCTCGCTGTCGATGATCACGATCGAGTTGCCGTCGAGTCCGACGCCGCCGTAGGGCGCGGTCTGATAGAGGTAGACGCCGCGCGCGAGCTCTGTGCGCGTCGGCGCGGGCCGCGCGGCATGCGCCGATTGGAGCGCGAGCGACAGGGAAGCGGCGGCGAGCAGAACAGGCGTGCGCACGACGGGATCCTACGCGGCAGCCAGGGCGCTCGGCGTCTCGCCGTGACGATCGGCCGGGAAAACGGGACGGTCCCCGTCCGTCACGCCGCCGAATCGCTCGCGCGATGGCCCGGCGTTTGCTCCCTGCTGAGCGAATGGGAGGCATCACATGATTCGCGTAACGGAACTCGGCGGCCGGGCCGTCATCGACCTGGAAGCGGCGGAGAAGCTCGGCAAGATCGACAGAGTCGTGCTCGATCCGGAGGGGCGCAAAGTCGCCGGCTTCGTGATCTCGAATGGCGCGTCGCTGTTCAACAACGGCCGCCACCTCATGCTTTCCGCCTCGTGCGTGCATGCAGTCGGCCCTGATGCCATCACCGTGCGGCGTGACGCCGCAACGACCTTGGATGACGATGTGTTCGAGGGTCTTCCGCGTGCGTCCGACGTGATCGGCCGCAAGGTCGTCAGCCAGGAAGGCCGGCTGATGGGCGAGGTCGATGACGTGCTGATCGACGAGACCGACGGCCGGATCGTCGGCTACACGTTGACGGGTGAAGGCGTGTCGGGAAAGCTCGCCGACATCTTGCCTGGGGATCACAAGGATCACAAGGACCAGCGCGCGCCGTTCCTGCGCGCGGACGCCGATCTGCGTGCCGGAAAAGATCTCATCGTTGCGCCTGACGACGCGATCAGCCGCGACTGGACGGCGACGGCGTCGATCCCCGACGTGCCCGCGGTGCATGGCGCGCCGGTCAGCCGCTGGGCCGACTCGACTGTCGAGCGGCGTGTGGCGAGCCAGTGGGTTCGCGAGGCCGATGGACGGACCGCCGCGGTGCGCGCGGGCGACTTGTGAAGATGTCGGTGACGGCGATCCTCGCCGTCGTCGCGCTGGTGCTCGCGTTGCTGGCGCTGCTTGGCATTGGTCAGGGCGTCGCACTCACGCTGGCGGTGATTTGCCTGGCGCTGGCGATTCTGCTGCCGAATGTGTCGGGGATGGGCGGTCGAGGCGGGCGGTTGTAGACGGCGGAAGCGGGCCTCCGCCGTGCAGGGAGCTACAGCGTTACTGAAGACTTGAACGCGGCGGTGATGGTGCCGTACGCCCACTTGGAGGCGCACCCGCCGCACATCAGGCCGGTGAAGGTGTCGTCGGCGAGCCGGATCAGCAGCACGCGCGAGCCGGAGTCTTCCGCCGCGACGAAACGCGCGCTGCAGACGCCGCAGGCCTCTTCGCGCTCGAGTTTCACGTGGCGGACCGCAATCGAAGGGTTGATCACGCGACAAGTCTAACGGAAGAAAACGGGCGCGCGTTAGAATCTGCCTACGCGCCCGTAGCTCAGTTGGATAGAGCACCGGCCTTCTAAGCCGGGGGTCGAAGGTTCGAGTCCTTCCGGGCGCACCATTTTTTCAGGCCTATTCGGCAGTTTGCTGAGCAATCTGAGGTCGCTTCCGCCGCTCCATCCGTCCATTTCCGTCAGTAACCGTCGCTGCCCGTCAGGGTTCGCGTGGCAGACCGCGTGGCAGCAAGCCGACGGGCTGTCCGCGAGAGACATCCCGCCAAATCCACGCCTGTCCGCCCGCTTGGCTGTCAACAGCCGGCCGGTCGCTCTCGGGCATTGGCGCGATGTTGGGCTTCCGACCCTTTCCGCTCGGACCGGACTCTAAACCGAAACGCGACTCAGATGTGGGGGGACGTCACCACTGATTCAGCCCGTCAGCGTGAGCTTCTGCCGATCATCCTGAAGATGGCATCCATGGGTGGATCGTGGCGGGCGAGGTAATCCGCCCAGCTCGTTGTAACGGGAAGGTCAGGTGCGATCCGATCAACCGTCATATCGACGCAGCTGATGTCACGGGGACACGGAAGCGGCGAGTAGCTGTGGAGGACCGTTTGGAAATCTACCTCCAGCCGTGAGTTGGGCAGCTCAATGTAACCGCCCTCACTCCAATGGTCGAGCTCATCTCCCGCTGGCTCGCCGACGATCGTTGCCGGGCCGCCCGACAAGAATTGGGCGACGGCGCTGATTCCCGCAGAGAAGGTTGCCCGGCCCGTGATGACGAAGCGGGGGACATTGACCGTGCTTTCATTGACGCGGCGCAAGAGCTCGGCCGACACTCCGGAATCGCCGCCGGTGTTGAACCGAAGGTCCAGGACGAGGGCCTTCGGTCGACGACGTTCGATTTCAGCGGTTGCGCGGTCTGCGAACGCGCCTGGACTCTCACTGGCATCAGGGCTTGACCTGTTGATTTGCACATAGAGGACCCCGTTCTCGGCGAGATACTCCATGCTGTAGTTCGCATTCAGGTTGCGCAGGTACAGCGGCAGGCGCGGCTGGTCGGCCGGCAAGACGTGCGACGTAATGCCGTGAGGGCTTTCCCGGAACGGAGACAAGTCCCACCAGGATTCTACCGTTCGGTTACTCCGAGCGAGCGGCAGCGGCCGCAGAAGGCGCCGCGTCTGACCACCGCAATCGGAGACCCCTATTTCGATCTGCTCGAGTCTGGGCACGATGCCAAACCCGTGCAGTGTTTCGGGACTGGTGAGGGTATAGGTGGTCATGTAGTCGCGCCACGAGGCGTTACCCGCATACGCCTGGCCTGCAGTGTCGCGCGCCAAGCGCGTTGGAACCTTCTCAAAGTCGTCGATCCGACAGCCGAGCAGGTCGCGATACTCCGGACCGGTCCGGATGATCCGGAGTCCGTCCGGAAACCACCACACTCGTATAGGAAGTCGACGCACCGCTGTAGCGTTGCGCAGAAGGAGGAGTCGGGTGTGAGGCTCATTGTCAATCGCAAGTGCAGACGCGATCCGCATCGTCACCTGCGCGTCCGTGAGGCGACCTACCTCAGTCCTTAGCGTCTCCAGTGTTTCTACGAAGAGACTTCGCTCAGCGGCGGTAAAGCTGCGGTTCAGCACGGCAACTCGACGGACAAGCGCGTCGATATCCTGCTGCCAGGCTTCTGGGCGGTTGCGAGGCTCGGGGTAGTCGGGAATCTCGCGCAGGGCGAAGAGCTGGCTCCTCTCTCCTTGCTTGAGCTCTCCCGTCAGCCAACCATCCTCGCGGCGGGCCTCGACCCGGAGGTTGTCTGCGGGCTCGCCGACTTGGGCCGTAAGGCGGTTCCCGGCCCACGCCACCTTGCTCACCGGAATGGTGTTACCCAGCACTTGGAGGGCGCCGCCGCTGCCGTCCGGTCGGGGGGCCAGATCAAGCGTGATGAACTGGTCATGCCCGCGATCCTGCATGAACCCCTCCCAGCTACCGCCCGTGGTGCTCGGAAGCGACGCCTGCGGCGGGAACGTGGAGAGCGCAACGACGAGCAGGACTCTTTTCAAACACATGACTTAACCTTCGACGCCTTGGACGGACTGGGTCGCGATCGGGTTAGGCGCGGCGGAGGTCCGAAGGTGCGTCAACGTGTTTCTACGCGATGCGTAAAGACCTTTCTAGATACGCACATATTGCCAACCTCTGCTGATCTAGTAAATCGGCATTCAGCGAAGGCCGAGAATTGCTAGGTCGTCTCGTTCAGGCTTCGTTTCGGATGCTGTTGGGTGGAGAAGGGCAGTGAGTACCGGCCTCCCAGACCTGTGATCAAAAGGGCTCTCGACTACAGAAGGTTGAGCTTGGGCACACCGCACTCAACCATCCCTTCGTCGGTGACTTCCGACTAATGGCTCCCTAATCACACGTTGCTTGTCGCGCGTGCCTTTCGTTGGAACCTTCGGTGGGTGTCAGCCGTCCTAGTATTTGCTTATAGAGAATAGTGCACTTGGAACTGTCGTGGCGCGTCCGACGTCTTATTATTCGCTTTAAGAGAGTAATATACTCACGACATCATGACGAAGCGTCTCAGTGCATCGCCCGATGCATTCCTTCCGCTGACCCCGGTCGCATTCGAGATCCTGCTGGCGCTCGCTGAAGGTGAGCGGCACGGATATGACGTGATGCTTGAAATCGAACGGCGCTCGGCTGGGCGGATCAGCCCACGTCCCGGCACGCTTTACAGGGCCCTCGACCGCCTGGTGCAGGAGCGGCTGTTGACGTCCGTCTTTCGATCCGTGGAGGGGGAAAGCCGGCGGCTCTTTTCCCTCTCTCCGCTCGGGAGAGAGGTCGCGGCGGCCGAAGCGTCGAGGCTGTCGGACCAGGTCCTGGCCGCGCGGAGCCTGCGGTTGTTCAAGCGAAGCGGCGCATGAGCGGCCACGGGGTGATTATCGGCGCCGCCACGAGGCTGCTTCGTGTCTGCCTCCGGTTGTATCCGCGCCGGTTCCGTCTCGAGTACGGCTCCGAGATGGAAAAGCTGTTTCTGCGCCGGATGATCCGCGAGAGCAGCGCGGGCCCCGCGCCGCTGACATGGGCGCTGCTCGCTGAATTTCAGGACGTCATCGCAGGCGCGGTCGGGGAACGGTTCTCCGCCCGGCGCACCACCCAGGGAGCTCCCATGTTTTCTACACGTTCGAGCCGGGTATTCGGTGCGTTCGCCGGTTGGCCCATGGACCTGAAACTCGGCGTCCGAATGCTCGTGAAGTATCCCGGCCTGACGATCCTCGGCGGCGTCGCGATGGCGTTCGCGATCTGCGTCGGGCTCGCCATCTTTCAGGTGGTCGGGCTCTTCACGAACCCCACGCTTCCGCTATCCGAGGGGCCGCGCCTGGTGGAAATCCGCAACATGGATCTGGCGGCGAACGACGAAGAGGAAAAAATCCTC
>JALYRV010000237.1 GCA_030855205.1 Acidobacteriota bacterium
CGTTGAGCCGCGCGCGAGTCGCGTCGCGGCCCCCCTCGAGCGCCCACGACGGAAACCTGATGCCGAGCGTGGATCCCGCGGCGGTGTAGGCGTACTGATCGACGCGCACGTCCTGACCGCCGGCCCGTGCGGCGTCGATCATCTTCAACGCGATCGCACTCGCGCCCCAGCGGCTCCTGGCGTCGACCTTCAGATGCGAGATCTGCACGCGCGCGCCGGATTCGCGTCCCACGAAGAGGGTTTCGCGAATCGCGTCCTCGAGCAGCGTCCCTTCGTTGCGCATGTGCGACGCGTAGAGGCCGCCCGCGTTTGCCGCCACACGCGCGAGCTCGACGATCTCGGCTCGATCCGCATAGGTGCCAGGCACGTACTGCAGGCCCGTCGAGAAGCCGACCGCGCCGTCGGCCATCGCCTTGAACACGAGACCCTTCATCCGATCCAGCTCGGGAATCGTGGGAGACCGCCGCTCGCTGCCCATGACCGCGGCGCGCACGGTGTTGTGGCCGACCAGCGTCGCGTAATTCACCGCCGCGCGTGCCTGGCGCACGCGATCGAGCGCCTCCGCCAGGTCAACCGCCGACGATCCGCAGTTGCCCGCCACGATCGTCGTCACACCCATCCGCACGAAATTACCCGCGGCGGGATGCTCAGCGACATTATCGGCGTGCGTGTGGACGTCGATGAAACCGGGCGCGATGACGAGGCCGCGCACGTCCACCGTTTCTTTTGACCCGGCGCCTTCCAGCGATCCAACAGCGACGATCTTCCCGGCCCGGATGCCGACGTCGGCCAGACGCGCCGCACTGCCCGTGCCGTCAATCACGCGCCCGCCGGTCAGGACGAGATCGAACTGCGGCTGCAGCGTCCGCGCCTGCGTCACCGCGGCGATCACCGCGAACACCGCGGCTCCGGCCATCTTCATGACGCGGCCTTCGGCTTCTCGGGAAGGACGAAGCTGAGTGCGACGCCAACCCCGGTGACGACGACGGTGCCCACGACGTTCTGCCAGAGCCACGACACAGGCGTCAGCAGTCCGACCGCCGCCACGGTCGCCATCCCGGTCAGCAGCGCGATGAACGCCGCATTGGCGCCGACACGCTTCGTGCCGATCGCCAGTACGAAGATGCCGAAAAGCGATCCATAGAAGAACGACCCGAGCTTGTTGACGACTTCAATCAGGGATCCGAGACTCGTCGCATACATTGCGACGACGGTGGCAAACGCGCCCCACATGGCCGTGGCCGCCCACGACGCGCGCAGGTAATGCGTGTCCGTTTCGTTCTTCCTGAAGTGCCGCCGGTAGAAGTCGATGATCGTCGCCGTGGAGAGGGAGTTGAGCTCCGCCGCGACGGTCGACATCACGGCGGCAAGGATCGCCGCGATCATCAGCCCCGCGAGACCGATCGGCAGTTGCGTGAGCACGAACGTCGGGAACACGTAGTTGACGTCGCTGAACGCCTTGTCACCCGTAGTCTCGCGCACCAGCGTGAGCGCGCGATCGCGCACCGCCTTCACCTTGGCTTCCGACGCCGCGAACGCCTGCTTCGAGGCATCGTCGCGCCCTGCCGATGAGACGGCCTGCGCCGCGAGCCTGCGCTCCTCGATCGCCGCGTCGAACTCCCCTTGCAGCGCCTGGTACTGCGGCGCCGCAGCGCCGCTGCCGAGCGCCTGCTGATGCTTCGGATTGAACAGCATCGGCGGCGGCGTGAAGAGATAGAACGCAAACACCAGCACGCCAGTCAGGAGGATCAGCACCTGCAGCGGGATCTTCACGTACGCGCTCATCAGCAGCGAGCTGCGCGCCTCGGCCACCGATTTCGCCGTGAGATAGCGCTGCACCTGGCTCTGATCCGCGCCGAAATAGCCCATGGCGAGGAACATGCCGCCGATCAGTCCCGACCAGAACGTGTACTGCGTCGTGACGTCGAAGGTGAAGTCGACCGTCTGCATGCGTCCGGCCGCGCCCGCCGCGTGCAGGGCGCCGCTCACCGTCACATCATCGGGCAGCCCCATGACGAGCACCACGACCGTCGCCAGCACGCCGCCCACGATCACGCCCATCTGCTTGACGTCGGCCCAGGTGACGGCCTGCACCCCGCCGATCATCGTGTAGAACGTCGTCGGCACGCCGATCAGCAGCACGGTCAGCGGCACGCTCCAGCCGAGCACGATCGACAGAATGACCGCCGGCGCGGAGATGACGACGCCGCACGCGAGACAGCGCGAGATCAGGAACAGGAAGCTGGTGAGCGAGCGCGTCTTCGCATCGAAGCGGCGCTCGAGATACTCGTAGGCGGTGAAGACCTTCGCGCGATGGAAGAACGGCACGACCGTGAGGCACAGGACGATCATCGCGAGCGGCAGGCCGAAATAGAACTGCACGAAGCGCAGCCCGTCGGCGTAGCCCTGACCGGTCGTGCCGACCAGAGTGATGGCACTCAGCTGCGTCGCCATGACCGACAGGCCGACGGCCCACCAGGGCAGCGAACGATTGGCGAGGAAATAACCCTCGATCTCCTTCGAGTCTTTCGTGCGGCGGATGCCGTCCGACACAACCCACAGGAGATAGGTGGCGACGACGGCCCAGTCGAGCAGATGCATCGGTTACCCGAAGTACCAGCCGACGAAACACAGCGCCGCAATCACGCAGGCTTCGATGATGACAACGAGGGTGTAGCTGACGCGCTCGCGCATGAAAGCGCAAGCATAGCAGGGCTAGACGATGGGAGCGCTGCCGGCGAGAGGGGGCTGATAGATGCGATCGGCCGCGCGCCGGAGGCCGATGCGGATGTCAACGTCGTGCTGCAGCTCGCTCTTGCCGACGGTGAATGTACCCTTGTCGCGGATCACGGCTTCACCCTGGCGGAGCTCTACGTTGACCCGGTAGCGTCCGGGAGCAACCTTGAGGGTGTATCCGCCGGTCTCGCTGGTGACAGCGACCGCGTTTTCGCCTGATTCGATATTGACCGCGGTAACTTTTCGGCCCGCGATGCCGGTCTTGCCATCCTCGCTGCTGACGCTACCGGTGATGGTGCCGGTCACGACCGCCGGGCCAGGATTGGTGTCGACGATGGGTACGCCGGTACGGCAGGCTGCGAGCACCAGGGCGAGGCAGAGTGGCGCTGTGATGCGCGCAACCCGTGGCCGCCTGGCACTCGCGAACATGTGTACCTCGATGGGCGATGGCTGAACGGCTCAGTCCGCGATCGGGTGGTTGTCGTAAATCCTGACGCCGCGCGTGTCGGTGGGCGTCACGCTTGCCATACGGGAGCGGCGGTTGCGCATGTAGTAAGTGACACCGGCAGTGGCGGCGGTGATGAGAAGGCTGCGGAACAGTCGGGACATTTCAAATACCTCCGGCACGTCTTATCGCAATCGCGATGCCACCTGCGTGAGTCCGACGGCGCGGAGCAGCGCGATCGCGTTGGTGCTCGTGGCGAGACCGGGGCGCAGCACGTAGTCGAATGTCATCTTCGCGCCGTCGGAGCCGGGCTCGACGGTTTCACGGAAGTGCACCCGCGTCGCGCTTGCCAGCGCGGGCTCATCGGCAAGGGCGAGGTCATGCGTCGTCATCGCCCCGACGGCGTGCGACGAGAGGAGGTGCGCCGCGATCTCGCGGACGGCCAGGCGCCGCTCTTCGCTGTTGGTGCCGGCGAGGATCTCGTCGAGCAGATAGCAGAGTGCGGGCGCCTCGGCAGCGTTCGCGCGCTGTGCCGTGACGCGATCGCCCGCGTCGACGATCTCCTTCAGGCGCACGAGCCCGGCCATATAGCCCGACACGCCCTGTGCGAGCGAATCGCCGGTGCGCAGGCTCGTCGCAAGCACGAGACGCGTGAGCGTCATGTGCGTCGCGCACACAGGGGCACCCGCGTTTGCGAGCAGGATGTTGGTGCCGAATGCGCGCAACAGCGTGCTCTTGCCGGCCATGTTCGATCCGGTCACGAGCAGCACGGTGCCCGGCGGGCCAAGCGCCGCGTCGTTGGACACGCGTCGCCCGGGCGCGATCAACGGATGGCCGAGCGCATCGGCCGTCACATGAGGTGCTGCCGCATCCTCTATCAGCGGGAAGCTCCACGAGGGCTCGTCGTGCGCGAGAGTGCCGAGCGCGAGCAGCGCGTCGAGCTCAGCGACAGCCTCGAGCCAGCCCTCGACGTGCGCGCCCGACGCGGCCCGCCAGTCGTCGAGCGCAAACAGCAGATGGAAGTCCCACAGCGTGAGGGCCTGCAGCGGCACGTGCAGGATGGGAGCGGTGCGCCGCAGCTCGCTCCACCCGACGCGGCGCGCGAGCGACTCGAGCGCGGCGGATGCCGACACGGGGCGGCAGAGGCGGGCGCCCACGGCATCGAGCCGCTCGGCCTTCGCGGGGATCGACTCGGCAAGCTTCAGCATCGAGACGAGGTTGCCGAGCGCAGTGGGCCCGAGCGATGCCCCGTCGAACTCGCCGTGGAGCCGCGCCGTCGCGATGTACGAAAGGGCGAAAGCGCCGAGGCTCAGCGCCACCCAGGTCTGCGTGAGCGGCGTGCCGCTGAGGATTGCACCGGTGATGGAGATTAAGAGAAGCGCGGTCCACACCCGGATGATCCAGCGCACGGCCGGACGGCTGAGTACGGATGGCGGCGCGACGGCCCATGCGAGGAACCGCGCTCGCGCGAGCGCCTGGTCGCGCTCGGCTTCGCCCAGGCGCACCTCAGCGGCAAATGCCTCGCGGAAGTCCGCGCACCGCGCGAGCGCGCGCGCCGCTTCCTGCCGCGAATGGATGGCCGCGAGCGGCTCGGGCTCGTCGACCATCCAGCCGCGCAGCACGCGCCGTCCGCTCGAGCTCGTCAGCGCGCCGGCGAATGCCATCAACGATTCCTCGCCGTCGACGTCGAGATCCGACGCGCGCGCGGCGGCAAGCGGGGTATCGGAGGCCGGGACGGCGACCTGCGGGAGGCGGCTCCAGTCGCGCGCTATCCGCGCCAGCGAGATCTCCGCGCAGTCGCGGCGCGCGACGGCGCGCGCCCGATCGCGCTCGATCGCGGCGTGCCGTACGAC
>JALYRV010000238.1 GCA_030855205.1 Acidobacteriota bacterium
GCCAGATACACCGGCAACGGGGACGTGCCCGTGTTCGCGCCGAAGTACGCGAACGAGCCGGCGCGGCTGCCCCCCGCCTGGTTGTTCGCCCGCAGGTTGCCCATCGCGGCCTTGAATTCGTTGATGAACCCATTGCCCTCGATGTCGCGTGCGTTGTAGTCCAGCGACGACCACTGGTCTACGCCACGGGTGCCGACGTAACGGAAGTCGACCGCCATGTCACGTGACAGCGCGCGCTGGAAGCTCGCCGTCCAACTGTGCGCGTTCGCGACCTGCAGGTCCGGCGCGAAGCCGTTGAGGCTGTCCGCCGCTCCGGCGCGCAGCGCGATCGGATACGTCGGCGTGAGCGGAAACGGCTGCGGGTTGAGGCGCGACGTCTGGCTCAGGAGCACAGGCCACGTTTCGCCCGGGAGTACCAGGTTGCCCTGCGCTTCGGTGCGCGACAGGCTCAGCGTGCTGCCCTGGTTGACGCCGTAGACGCCCGTGAAACTCGACATGCCGACGCGGTCGTAGGCAATCGAATAGCCGGCGCGAAGCGTCGCCTGATCCGGATCGCCGAGAAACGCGCGCAGGAAGCCGTCCTGCACGTTCGGACGCCATGCCACGCCGACGTTCGGCGCGAAGTTGTTCCAGTCGGTCTCGTAGCCGCGCGAGCCCGTCTCGAACTGTTTGAAGGTCGGCGCGATGCCGCCGGACGCACCGGGGGTCCCGAAGTTGCAGCGGCTGTAGGGGCCGCCGTCTCCCAGTCCGGAGAGACCGCACGCGTCGGCCATGGTGATGGTCGTCATCGTGCCGTTCTCAGCCGTGAACGGCAGCTGCACGCTCCAGCGCACGCCCGCGTTGAGCGTGAGCGTGGGCGTGGCGCGCCACGCGTCCTGAATGAAGAGCGAATGCGTGTCCATCTTGCCCGCGCGCTCGCGCGGGGCGAACGCCACGTACTCGCCCGTATCGGGGTCGAGCGCAGCCTGGCCGCCGATCGACGAAACACGTCCCGTCAGCTGCGCGTAGATGGCGCGCGCCTCGTTGAGTTCCGCAGCGGACGCGCCCGGAAAGTTCGTGAGGTTGAACATCGCACGTGCCGGATCGTTCGTCTGACTGAAGCCCAGGTTGATCTGCGGCACGACCTGCTTGGCATTTTCCCACGCGCGAACGAACAGCATCTCGCCGCCGACGCTGAGCGCGTGGCTTCCCTTCTGCCAGTTCAGCGTATTGCCGAGGCTGTATGTCCACGAGCTGCGCCAGCTAGGGGCGTTCGTCGCGTGCCAGTCGGCCGTGGCGAGCGGCGTGACGATGGCCATACCATTCTGATCCGCGAACGTCTGCGGACCGTTGCTGCTGTCGTCGCCGAAGTACGACGCGCCGCCCTGCGTGATCCCGAACTGCACTTCGTTGACGATGCGCTGCGAGAGCGTCGAACGCAGGGACGTCGAGTACAACGGACGCGTGGACGTGAAGAGGCGGTAGTTCGGCGCCCCGGGGAAGCGCGCGTCGACACCGTTCAGGTAGTCGGGATCGCGCTGCGCCTTGATGAACTGCGCCGACCCGCTCAGGCGGTGGTTCGGCGTGACGTTGTAGTCGAGACGAACCGTCGGCTGGTGCTCGAACAGCTTGCCCGGGCTCTGCCACACGTAATCGTTGATGAGCGGGTTGCTCGTCGCGCTGACGGTGCCCGTGGTGGCCGTGGCGGCCTGGATCCTCTGCATGATGTCCAGCATCAGCGGATCGAGCGTCGCGATCTGCCCGTTGGCGCGCGCCAGGGTGAGCACGTTCACTTCGCGCAGAGCATCACCGTCGGTGTAGCGGAACCAGCCGTCGAGCACGCGCGGATGCAGCACGCCGCGTGTGCGCGTGAAGCTGTTGGGGAAGCGCAGCTGCTCGTAGTGGACCATGTAGAACGCCTTGTCGCGTCCGTCGAACAGCCCGGGGACGCTGAGTGGGCCCGACGCGCGGCCGCCCCACTGATAGAGCTTCACGTCGTTGCGCGGCAGGCTGTTGCGCTCGTTGAACCAGTAGTTCGTGTTCATCGAGGTGTGGCGCAGGTAATCGTACGCCGTGCCGCTGAAACGGTTGCTGCCCGAGCGCGTGACGAAGTTCACGTTGATCGCGCCGCTGCCGCCCGTCTGCGCCGTGCCCACCGCCGTCGTCACCGTGACGGCCTCGATGGCGTCCTGACGCGGCGTGACCGACGCGAAGAAGCCGTCGCTCGAGCGCAGGAACTGGTCGTTGTTGCTCACGCCGTCGAGCGAGATGTTCATGAAGGAGTCGGGAAGCCCGTTGACGGTGGAGTTGCGATTGGTGCCCGATGTGTTGACACCCGGCAGGAACGTCAGCGCGTTCAGCTGATCGGAGTTGAGCGTCGCGGAGACCGTCGCGCTCTGCGTGTTGATCAGCTCCGTGCTGCTCATGACCGTGACGTTCTCCGACACCTGACCGACTTCCAGCACGGCCTTCACACTCGAAGGACGGCCGGGCACGACACTCAGGTTTTCGGTGATGGATGTCTTGAATCCCGTGAGCGACACAGTCACGGTGTACGTGCCGGCGGCGACCGCCGGAATCGAGAACACGCCTTCGGCATTGCTCACCGTCTCGTACGTGACGCCGGACGGATTCCTGGCGATGACCGTCGCACCAGGAATCGCGCCGCCGGCGCTGTCGAGAACAGTTCCAGAAATGACCGACGATGCCTGTGCGAATGCCGGAACACTCGTCAACAGGGCGATCGCCGTCGCGAGACACACGAGTCGAACACTGCGTCTAATCACGGATCCTCCTCCAAGCGGTGTGCGAAAGATACGCCCTCGTCATACTGGCGTCAACGTCAAACCGACGCGCGAATTGGGCCGTCAAAGTGTCCATTCGATTGGATCGCAGCGATCCAAAAAACCCTGCGTCGCATCCGCTGCTATGCTCGACGCCCAACTGAGGTAACCATGACGCACCTCCCGCTCGCTCTCCTGCTGCTTGCCACGACGGCCACCATGGCCCCAGAGGCGCAACGCCCCGCACCCGAGCGCGGGATCGACCTGCTCAAGATCGACTTCGCGGTGCTGTCATCCGATGGCGCGCCCATTCGCGACCTGGCGGCGTCGGAAATCACAGTGCGAGTCGGCGGTCGTGCTCGCGCGGTGCGCTCGCTTCAGCTCGTGACGGCCTCGGCTGCTTCGGTGCCTCAGGACGCCCTTTCGAGCCCGATCGATCCACCGTTCAGCTCCAACGCCGTGGGCGCGGCCGGCCGCACGATCGTGCTGGCCCTCGACGAGGACTCCTATCGGCCGGGGCGCGAGGGGATGCTGCGGCAATCGGTGGACACGCTCATCGCGGGACTCGCGCCGTCCGATCGCCTGGCGCTCGTGACGATGCCGCTCGGCGGGCTGCGCGTGCCGCTCACGACGGACCACGCGCGTGTGCGCAACGCGCTGTCAGGCCTCGCGGGCCGCGGCCTGAGTGGAGAGACGGGATCCGACGCCGCCTGCCGCACCCGCATCACGCTCGAGGCGCTCAGCAGCTTCCTCGGCACGCTCGGGTATCGCGAGACGCCGGCGACGCTGCTGTTCGTGACGGGCGGTCTGGCGGCGCCGCGGCGGGATGCACCGGTATCGATGGCGCCGGGGCGCTGCGAGCTGGCGGCGGATCTGTATCGCCGTGTCAGCGAGATCGCCGGCGCGGCGCGCGCGCAGTTCTACGTCGTGCAGATCGGCGACATCATCTCGACCGGGGGCATCCAGACGGAAACGATCGCCGGCGGCGGCTACCGCGGATCGGACAACGCGCTGGAGGGGCTCGAGCATCTCGCCGGCGTCACAGGAGGACAACTGCTCCATCTCACCGGACCGGACGGCGGGGCGATGGAGCGCGTGCTCCGGGAAACGGCGGCCTACTATCTTGCAGCGGTGGAGCCGCACGCGTCGGATCGCAGCGGACGCGCGCAGCCACTCGACGTGCGCGTCACGCGTGCAGGCGCCCACCTGCGCGCGCGGCCCGAGATCGCCTTCCCCGCGCCTGACCCCTCATCACGGCGCCCGTCGAATCCGTCGCCGCGCGAAATGATCGGCGCGCTCGAGGAGTTCTCCGACCTGCCGCTGCGCGCAAGCGCCTTCGCGTCACTCGATGCCGACGGCACGCGGCTGCGCATCACGACCCTCGCCGAGCCGCTCGACCCTGCGGCGAAGCTGACGTCGCTCGTCGCCGCGCTCTTCACGCGCGAGGGAACACTCATCGCGAACTGGGTCGCGACGCCTGCGGAACTGCAGCAGAACCCCGTGGTCGGCGCCATGCACGCCGAGCCAGGCGCGTACCGGATGCGCGTCGCGGCCATCGACGCGGACGGGCGCAGCGGCACCACGGATTACGCGCTCGATGCCGGGCTCGTGCAGACCGGGGCGTTGAAGTTGAGCTCGCTGGTGCTGGGACTCACGCGTAACGGCGTGTTCACACCGCGGCTCGAATTCACCACCGAACCGGCGGCAGCCGTCTATGTGGAGATGTATGGCGCCGCGCCGGGCGCACGCGTCACGGCGGCCGTCGAAATCAGCCGCTCGGCCAACGGACCGGCGGTGCTGACGATGCCGCTCGCGATCGCGCCCGCCGGAGAGCATCGCTACGTCGCGAAGGCCGCGATCCCCATTGGGGCGCTGCCTCCTGGCGACTACGCGGTCCGCGCGGTGATCGGCCTCGAGGGCCAGCCACCAACGCGGATCGCGAGGACGCTGAGAAAACGATGAGCGCTAACCGACCTTGAGGTTGTTGATCACGCGAGCGACGCCGGGCGTTTCGCGCGCGATCTTCTCGGCTTCAGTAATCTGCGCCGCCGACTTGACGCTGCCGGTCAGCGTCACGATCTTGTCCCTGGTGTCGACATCGATCCGAAGGCCCGCGACATCGGGATCGGCCAGCAGCCGCGCCTTGACCGCCGCGGTGATACCGGCGTCGGCCACGACCGGCGTCGCGTCCTTGACCGCCTGCGCGGCCGCCTCGCCGGTGGCGCGCGCCGCCGCGCCGATCTTCTCGGTCGCGTCCCCCGCCTTGTCG
>JALYRV010000062.1 GCA_030855205.1 Acidobacteriota bacterium
GCATGGAACCTGGCGGGCAGATGGGTCGCGGCGGCGCGAGCGCAGGCGTGATGCGGCGCGGGATGGCGCAGCAGCAGATGCGCGGCGGGAACGGGCGGGGCGCCGCGCGGCAGCGTGCCGATGCGGTTCGCGAACGTGCTGGCGATCGCCGGCTGCGGACAGAAGTCGAACGGCTGCGCGCCGAGATCGCGCAACTGCGCCGGCGGATTCGTTAGTTAGACGGGTCTGAGAAGACTCAGCGCGAAGCGGGCTGCAGGTTCAATCCACTGCAGCCCGACTTCGAGCCCCACCTGCGAGGCGACCTCCCGGATCCTGTCGGGCGTGTACTTGTAGCTGCTCTCGGTCCAGATCCACTCCCCCTCATCGAAGTGTGCCGTGACGCCGGCGGCCGGCACCGCGACATCGACCGCGCGCGTTGCGACAAGCCGCATCTCGACGCGCGACGCATGGCGGTTCCACACCGCTTCGTGCCGGAACGCGTCGAGCGGCACGTTCGCGCCGAGATCGCGGTTCATGCGCGTGAGCAGGTTGCGGTTGAACGCGGCGGTCACCTGCAGCGGATCGTCGTACGCGAGCAGGAGCTCGGCTTCCGGCTTGACGAGATCGACGCCGAGCAACACGGCGCCGCGGGGACCCGCCGCGTCACGGAGCCGCGTGAGGAACGCGCGCGCCTCGGGCGGATCGAAATTACCGAGGTTCGATCCGAGAAACAGCACGAGCCGCGTCGCGCCGGTCGGCGGCAGCGCCGCGATCGCGTCTTCATACGTGCCGCGCGTCGTGTGCACGGCCGTGACGTTCGCGCGATCGGCCAGGCGCTCGCGCGCGCGCTCCAGCGCGGCCGAAGAGATGTCGATCAGCCGCACGGCCGCCGAGCGGCGCCTGCGCGCGGCGGCATCGAGCAGCATGTCGAGCTTCTCGCCGTTGCCGCCGCCCAGCTCGACGATCTCCAGATCGCCGTCGAGCGCGTCGAACACGGCGGCGCCGTGCCGTGCGATCAGCGCGTGCTCGGCGCGCGTGATCCGGTACCACGGGAGCTGGCAGATCGACTCGAAGAGCGACGACCCGAGGTCGTCGTACAGCCACCGCGGCGGCACGCTCCGCGGCGTGCGCGAGAAACCCTCGGCGACGTCGCGCGCGAAGGCGGCGACGAGCGGATCCGGCTCGTCCGCGACAGGCAGTGCGCCGGGCACACTCATAGCGCTCACCGCGACACCGTCCGGAAGCCCGCGTAGATATACGGATAGTGAGGGCGGAACCAGTTACGGAAGCTCGGACGCAGCAGCTCGCGTGCAGTCACGGACGAAGCCCCCTTGAGCACGTAGTGTTTGCCGTCGAAGAAGTCGGCGGAGTATTCGGGATATGACGCCATCGGCTCGAACCCGTCAAATGGCGCGAACACCGTCGAGGTCCATTCCCAGCCGTTGCCCATCAGATCGTGCACGCCCCACGCGCTTGCGCCGAGCGGATGCGATCCGGCGGGCGCGGGGTCCCACGCGGCGAAGTCGAAATGGCCGCGGGCAGGCTCCGGCGCCTGCTCGCCCCATGGATACGCGCGCGGTGTGCCGCTGCTGCCCGGCTCGCCAAACGCCGCGCGGTGGTACTCCGCTTCGGTTGGCAGGCGGCGCCCCGCCCATCGCGCGAACGCGCGCGCCTCGGCGTGGCTGACGTAGACGGGCCATGCCAGCGGCAGATCGATGTCCTCGAACTGGCCCTTCCAGAGATAGCCGTTCCCATGCGGAATCCAGAACGCCGGATGCGAGACTGCGCCCGACCGGACCCATGCCCAGTCCTCCGGCTCCCACAGTTTCTCGGTGGCGTAGCAACCGCCTTCGAGGAACTCGAGCCAGTCGGCGTTGGTCACGTTGACGACGTCGATGTCGAACGCCGGCACGTCCACATCCTGGCGTCCGAATTCGTTGTCCCATCCGAACGGGATCTGGCCGCGCGCCGCGCCGAGCGTGGCGCGCCCTTCGTCGACACGCGCGGGCGAGCGCGCCGGCGCGCGCCCGCTCACCCAGGGTGAGTGGCCGGCCGGCTTTCGCTTCATCCCGTGCGGCAGCTGGTGCCACATGTAGAGGAGCGTCTCCTGATGCATCGCCTCATGCTCGATGACCGTGAAGACGGCCTCTCCTCCCCTCAGCACGGCTACATCGTCGCGCACGAGGCGCTCGTTCAGGAGCGCGTCGCGCAGCAGCGCGTCGGCCGCCGCGACGTAGGCCTTGACCTCAGCGCGCGAGGGCCACAACGCGCGCGACTGTTCCGCGGTGCGCTCGGCGTCTCCCGCGCTGTCGGGATCGATGCCGCGGGCAAACAGCGTCTCGAGCCGCGCGTCGACACCCGGGCGCCCGAGACCTTTCTTGATCAGGACGTTGATCGCGAACGCCGGCAGGTGCCCCTCATAGAACACGATCGGATGGCGCAGGCTGATCGGCCGCGTGTAGTACGCCGCATCGTCGATCATGTCGAAGAGCGCCGCGGATCGCGCGCGCGTGCGGTCGAACCATGCGACGAGCGACTGGCGGTCGTCGAGGATGTTGGGGCTGGTTGCGGCGGTCGTGATGGGCATCGTTGACTTTCTGGCGCGCAGGCGCCGCACTACGCGACTTTGGCCCGCTTGCGAACCTTCGCGGCCTTTGACGCCTTCGACCGCCTGGCTGTCCCCTTTCGGGAACCTTGTGCCTGCTCGAGACTCTGCTGGAGTCTCGACATCAGATCGACGACGTTGCTGCCGCGCACCGGCTTCTCTGCCGGGACTTCGATCTGCTCCCCTTTGAGCTTGGCGTCGATGACGCCCATGATGCTCTCGCGGTATTCGTCCTTGTACTTGCCGGGGTCCCATGACGAGGCGAGGTGCTCCACGAGCTGCACGGCCATGTCGACCTCCCTCGCGCGCGCTTCCCCCTTCGCGGGAAAGTCGAACGTGGCCGCGTCGACGATCTCCTCCTCGAACCGCATCATCGTCAGCACGAGTGCATCCTCGATCGCCTCGACGGCACAGAGGTGCTCACCTTCGCGCAGGATGATCTTGGCGATGCCCACGCGGCCGGCCTTGCGCATCGCCTCGCGCAGCAGCGCATAGGCAGACGCCGCGCCCTTCGCGGGCAGCAGGTAGTAGGGGGTCTCGAAGTAGCGATCGTCGATCTCGGCGGGCTCGACGAAATCCTGGATCTGAATCGACTTCGACTTCTCCAGAGCGGCGGCGCGGAAGTCGTCTTTCGTGAGGATCACGAAACGCCCCTTTTCGTACTCGAAGCCCTTGACGAGGTCGTCCCAGGCCACGGGCTTGCCCTCGGTCTGGCACACCCGCTCGTAGCTCACGGGCGACTTGTCTTTGGCGTGGAGCATGCGGAATTTCGGGCGATTTCCACGCACGGCGGTGTGCAGCTCGACGGGGATGTTTACGAGACCGAAGGCGATGGAGCCTTTCCAGATTGAGCGGGCCATGTGCCAATCCGCGCTGCAATTAGAGTTCCGGCAGAACGGTTGTGCTAGCATTTTCCGGCCTGTGTTAGGCTGGGAAGTGTTGCGCCGCGTTCGGCAGTTCGGAGGTTCCGAGCAGTACTGAGCGAAAGTGGCGGAACTGGCAGACGCGCCGGACTTAGGATCCGGTAGCCGCAAGGCTTTGGGGGTTCGACTCCCCCCTTTCGCACCAATAACCCCCGTCCCCCGATCAACCGATATTAGATGCACGGGAATCGCCTGACGTGACGTGGCACCTGCCGCGCGCGAGACACCACGCTACGCTGGACGCGTCCCCTCTCAAACCATGAAGACCGAGTTCACCGACATCAGCGAGACCAAAAAGGCCGTAGCCGTCGAGGTGCCCCCCGACGCCGTCGAGGCCGAAATCGAGCGCATCGCGGGCCAGTACGGCCAGACCGCCAAGATTCCCGGCTTCCGTCCCGGCAAGGTCCCATCGCACATCGTCCGCCAGCGGTTCAAAGACCAGATCATGCACGACGTCGCGCACGCGATGATTCCGCGACTGGTCGAGACCGCCCTGCGCGAGCGGTCGATCGAGCCGATCGACTCCCCCGACATCACCGAGGTGGTGCTCGAGGAGGGCCAGCCGCTCACCTTCAAGGCGACCTTCGAGACGCTGCCGTCGATCGATCCAGGCCCTTACGAAGGCGTGTCGCTGCGCCGCAACGCCGCCGTGCTCGAGGTCGGCGAGATCGACCGCACGCTTTCCCGTCTCCGCCAGCGCTCCGCCCGCTTCGAGCCGGTCGAGGAGCGCATCTCAGACCTGGGCGACACACTGCTACTCGACGTCGTGCGCACCCCCCGCCAGCGCCTGATCGCGCTTCCGGGCGAGGCGCTCCAGCCCGAGAAGCCCGAAACGATGGAGAACGTCAGCGTCGAGCTGGGCTCGCCGGCCAATCCTCCGGGATTCGACGAGAACCTTTGCGGCGTCAAGGCCGGCGACGAGCGGTCCTTCGAGACGGCCTACCCGGACGACTTCACGATCGAGCAGCTGCGCGGCCAGACGGTCGGCTATCACGCCAAAGTCAAGGGCATCCGCAAGCGCGTCGTGCCGGCGCTCGATGACGACTTCGCCAAGGAGCTCGGGTTCGACACGGTCGATGCGCTGCGTGACCGCGTCAAGGAAGATCTCCAGCGTGACGCCGAGGCCGAGTCGGATCGCAGCCTTCGCGCCGACCTCCTCAAGGAGCTCTCGTCGCGCGTGTCGATCGAGCTGCCGTCGACGATGGTCGACCGCGAGATCGACCGCCGCCTCGAGGAGTTCGTCGGGCGCCTCATTCAGCAGGGGGTCGACCCCATGAAGTCGGGCGTCGACTGGAAGCAGTTCCGTGACGAGCAGAAGACGCCGGCCGAAGACACCGTGCGCGCCGCGCTGCTGCTCGACGAGATTGCCCGGCGCGAATCGATCGTCATCTCGGAAGACGACGTGAAGAAAGAGATTGAGGATTACGCGGCGGAGAGCGGGCGCGAGCCGGCGGCCGTGCGCGCGGCCCTCGAGAAGGAAGGCGGCTTCGGCCGCATCTACGCCGGTCTGCGGCGCGAGCGCACCGTCAAGTGGCTGCTCGAGAAAGCGAACGTAACGAATGGATAGGACGCCGGACATCCGCGCGCAACTCGTGCCGATGGTGGTCGAACAGACCAACCGCGGCGAGCGCGCCTACGACATCTTCTCGCGCCTCCTCAAAGACAGCATCGTCTTCCTCGGCACGCAGGTCGACGACGGGATTGCGAACCTGATCATCGCGCAGATGCTGTTTCTCGAGGCGGAGGATCCGGACCGCGACATCCTGCTCTACATCAACAGCCCGGGCGGATCGGTGACCGCCGGCATGGCGATTTACGACACGATGCAGTTCATCAAGCCGGACGTGCAGACGTACTGCCTCGGCCAGGCGGCCTCGATTGCCGCCGTGCTGCTGGCGGCCGGCGCGAAAGGCAAGCGCTTCTCGCTGCCGAACTCGCGCATTCTCATCCACCAGCCCTGGGTGACCGGGCTCGGCGGCCAGACGACCGATATCGACATCCACGCGCGCGAGCTCTTGCGCACGCGCGAGCGGCTCAACCAGATGCTTGCCGACCACAGCGGGCAGCCGCTGAAGAAGATCCAGGACGACACCGAGCGCGACTACATCATGTCGCCGGATCAGGCGAAGGAATACGGTATCATTGACGACGTCATCCGAAAGCGCGCGTAGAAACCGCTTGACGCGCCGTGCAACTCGATTGCAGGGTGCGTCAAGCGCGTTTCGTCGAGTTTAGTTAGGCACCCGCATGGTCAAAAAGTCCGGTGAGGCTGAAGTCCTGCGCTGCTCGTTCTGCAATAAAGACCAGAACGACGTCCGCAAACTGATTGCGGGCCCGACGGTCTTCATCTGCGACGAGTGCGTCGAAGTCTGCAACGACATCATCGCGGACGACAACCGCGCCGAGCGCACCGGCACGCGCTCGACGCTGCCCGTCCCCACCGAGATCAAGAAGTTCCTCGACGAGTACGTCATCGGCCAGGAAGGCACCAAGAAGAAGCTCGCGGTTGCCGTCTACAACCACTACAAGCGCATCGAGATCCAGAAGCAGTCGAAGGGGCGCAACGACGTCGAGCTGACGAAGTCGAACATCCTGCTGATCGGCCCGACCGGCACCGGCAAGACGCTGCTCGCGCAGACGCTCGCCAAGCTGCTCTCGGTCCCCTTCACCATCGTCGACGCGACGACGCTGACCGAGGCGGGCTACGTCGGCGAGGACGTCGAGAACATCATCCTCAAGCTGCTGCAGTCGGCCGGCGGCGACATCGAGAAGGCGCAGCAGGGGATCATCTATATCGACGAGGTCGACAAGATCTGCCGCAAGGACGAGAACCCCTCGATCACGCGCGACGTGTCGGGCGAAGGCGTGCAGCAGGCGCTGCTCAAGATTCTCGAAGGCACCGTCGCCAACGTGCCGCCGCAGGGCGGCCGCAAGCATCCGCACCAGGAATTCTTCCAGGTCGACACGACCAACATCCTCTTCATCGTCGGCGGCGCGTTCGTCGGCCTCGACAAGGCGGTCGCGCGGCGCATCGGCAAGAAGACGCTCGGCTTCAAGACCGACAAGACGGTGACGGTCGACATGAACGACGTCGGCGCGCTGCTCGAGAAGGCCGAGCCCGAGGATCTGATCAAGTTCGGCCTGATTCCCGAGTTCGTCGGCCGCCTGCCGGTCATCGGCACGCTGCACGAGCTCGACAAGCCGGCGCTCATCCAGATTCTCACGCAGCCGCGCAACGCCATCACGAAGCAGTTCCAAAAGCTCTTCGAGTACGAGAACTGCAAGCTTCGCTTCACCGACGATGCGCTCGAGGCCATCGCGGAAGCCGCGCTCAAGCGCAAGATCGGCGCGCGCGGCCTGCGCATGATCATCGAGGACATCATGCTCGACCTCATGTACACCATCCCCGGCACCAAGAAGGTGCGCGAAGTCGTCGTGACGCGCGAGGTGGTCGAATCGAAGGAAAAGCCGATTACGCTGATCGAAAAGGCCGGCTGACGCGGACGCTCTGATCACCGGAGCGCCCGCTCGCCCGCCATCACGAGAACACTAATTCCCCAGATCTCCAGATCACCAAATCATCAAATACATGGATCAGTACGAAACCCTCCCCATCGTCCCGCTGCGCGACCTCGTTGTCTTCCCGCACATGATGCTGCCGTTCGTGATCGGGCGGCCGTCGTCGACGCGGGCGCTCGAGCACGCGCTGGCGACCGACAAGCGGGTGTTCCTCGCCGCGCAGCACGACGCGGCGATCGACGACCCGCAGCCGGGTGACATCTACACGATGGGCTGCATCGCCAACGTCGTGCAGAGCCTGAAGCTGCCGGACGGCAACGTGAAGCTGCTCGTCGAGGGGCTCGAGCGCGCGCGCGCGATCGAGTGGAAGGAAGACAAGGGATTCTTCCGCGTCGTCGTCAAGACGCTCGGCAAGCCGAAGGAAACCGCCGGCGAGGTCGAGCAGGCGATGGGCCGCGTCGTCACGCTGTTCGAGCAGTACGTGAAGCTGTCGAACAACCTCCAGTACGACGCCATGGTCGCCGCCGTGCGCGTCGACGATCCGTCGAAGCTCGCCGACACGATTGCCGCGAACCTGAGCGCGTCGGTCGAAGAGAAGCAGAACCTCCTCGAGATCGTCTCTCCGCTCGAGCGCCTCGCGCGCCTCGCCTCGCTCCTCGAAGCCGAAGTCGACAAGCTGCAGGTCGACCGCCGCATCCAGTCTCGCGTGAAGAAGCAGATGGAGAAGGCGCAGAAGGAGTACTACCTCAACGAGAAGATGAAGGCGATCCAGAAGGAACTGGGCCGCAAGGACGAGAAGGGGAACGAGGTCGACGACCTCAAGAAGAAGATCGAGCAGTCGCGGATGCCCCAGGAGGTCGAGGAGAAGGCCATCCAGGAGCTCAAGCGGCTCGAGTCGATGCCGCCGATGTCGGCCGAAGCGACCGTTTCGCGCAACTATCTGGACTGGCTGATCGCCGTTCCCTGGTACAAGAAGACGCGCGAGAGCCGCGACCTCGTACGCGCCGAGCAGATTCTCAACGAGGATCACTACGGCCTCGAGAAGATCAAGGACCGCATCCTCGAGTTCCTCGCGGTGCGCGCGTTGATCAAGAAGCCGAAGGCGACGATCCTCACTTTCTCGGGCCCTCCCGGCGTCGGCAAGACGTCGCTGGCCAAGTCGATCGCGCGCGCGATGAACCGCAAGTTCGTGCGCCTGTCGCTCGGCGGCGTGCGCGATGAGGCGGAGATCCGCGGGCATCGCCGCACCTACATCGGCGCCTTCCCCGGCCAGATCATCCAGATGATGAAGAAGGCCGGCAGCCTGAACCCCGTGTTCCTGCTCGACGAAGTCGACAAGATGTCGATGGACTTCCGCGGAGACCCCTCGGCGGCGCTGCTCGAGGTGCTCGACCCGGAGCAGAACAACACGTTCCAGGACCACTACCTCGACGTCGAGTTCGACCTGTCGAACGTCATGTTCATCTGCACGGCGAACGTGCTGCACACGATTCCCCAGGCGTTGCGCGACCGCATGGAAGTGCTGCAACTGGCGGGCTACACCGAGCAGGAGAAGACCGAGATCGCCAAGCGCTTCCTCGTGCCGCGCGCGGTCGAGGGCACGGGGCTGACGGCAGCGAACATCACCTTCACCGACGAAGCGATCCGCACCGTCATCAACCGCTACACGCGCGAAGCGGGCGTGCGCAATCTCGAGCGCGAGCTGTCGTCGATCTGCCGCAAGATCGCGCGCCGCGTCGTCAGCGACGGCAAGACGTTCTCGGAAGAGATCACGGCCGAGCGCGTCACGCAGCACCTGGGCGTGCCGCGCTTCCGCTCGACGGTGGCCGAAGAGAAGAACGAGATCGGCATCGCCACGGGCCTCGCGTGGACGGAAGTTGGCGGCGAGTTGCTCGTGACCGAAGCGACGCTGATGCCCGGCAAGGGGCGGCTCACGCTCACCGGCAAGCTCGGGGACGTGATGCAGGAGTCGGCGCAGGCGGCGATGAGCTGGGTGCGCGGCAAGGCCGAGGAGTACGGCATTCCGAAGCACTTCAACCGCAACACCGACATGCACATTCACCTGCCCGAGGGGGCGATCCCCAAGGACGGGCCCTCGGCCGGCATCACGCTCGCGACCGCGCTGGTCTCGGCGCTCACGCGCATTCCGGTGCGCCGCGACGTCGCGATGACCGGCGAGATCACGCTCCGCGGCAAGGTGCTGCCCATCGGCGGCATCAAGGAGAAGCTGCTGGCCGCGCACCGCGCCGGCGTCTTCACGATCATCGCGCCGAAGGACAACGAGAAGGACCTGGCCGACATCCCGAAGAACGTGCTCGACGTCATGAACGTGCATCTCGTGGAGACGATGGACGAGGTGCTCAAGATTGCGCTCGACGGGCCGCTGCCCTCGATCCAGCCCGCTGCCGGTGCGATCGGCGACGAGGCCGAAGAACGGATGACGCATTAGCCGCATCGTCAGCGCCGAGTTCGTGACCAGCGCCGCGCGCGGAGAAGATACGCCGCGCGACGGCCTGCCGCAGGTGGCGCTCGTCGGACGCTCGAACGTCGGCAAGTCGACGCTGATCAACGCGTTGACGAAAGAGCGGCTGGCGCGCACGAGCGCGAAGCCGGGCAAGACGCGGCTCGCCAACATCTACCGGATCGTGATGAGCATGGGGCAGCGGTTCTATCTCGTGGACCTGCCCGGCTACGGATACGCGCGCGGAGGCGAAGCGTCGCAGCGCGAGTTTCAGGCGCTCGCGACCGGCTACTTCGGGCTGCGCCGCGAGGGGCACGGCCCCGCCGCGGCGCTGATGGTGATCGACGCGCGGCACCCCGCGCTCGAGACCGACATCGAGGCACGCGGATGGCTCGCCGCCGAAGGCGTGCCGACGATCGTCGCGACCAACAAGGTCGACAAACTCTCGCGCGCCGAGCGCGCGCGGATGGCCCGGCAGCATGCCGAGGCGTTAGATGCCCCTATCGTGGAACTTTCCGCGGCGAGGGGCGAAGGACTGGACGAACTGTGGACACAGATAGCAAGACTGCTGAGAAACCCCAAGCCGTAGAGAAATCCGAGAAGCCCGAGAAGGCCCAGGGCGGCGCGCCGTCGGTGGATCTCTCGTCGCTCAAGGAAATGAGCGTGGGCGAGCTGACGAAGATCGCCAAGCAGCTCGACATCCCGGGCTCGACCGGCATGCGCAAGCAGGATCTCATCTTCGAGATTCTCCGCGCGCGCGCCGAGAAGAGCGGCCTGCTCTTCTCGGAAGGCGTGCTCGAGACGCTGCCCGACGGTTTCGGCTTCCTCCGCGCCCCCGACTACAACTATCTGCCCGGCCCTGACGACATCTATGTGTCGCCGTCGCAGATCCGCAAGTTCGACCTGCACACGGGCGATACCGTGTCGGGCCAGATTCGCGCGCCCAAAGAGGGCGAGCGCTACTTCGCGCTGATCAAGGTCGAAGCGGTCAACTTCGAGCCGCCGGATCGCACGCGCGAGCGGGTCTTCTTCGAGAACCTGACGCCGCTCTATCCGCAGGAGCGCATCAAGCTCGAGACGAGCGCCGACAACCTGTCGGCGCGCATCATGGACCTCATGGTGCCCATCGGCAAGGGCCAGCGCGGCCTCATCGTCGCGCCGCCGCGCACCGGCAAGACGATGCTGCTGCAGAACATCGCGAACAGCGTCACGGCCAATCACCCCGAGGTGTATCTCATCGTGCTGCTGATTGACGAGCGCCCCGAGGAAGTCACCGACATGCAGCGGTCGGTCAAGGGTGAAGTCATCTCGTCGACGTTCGACGAGCCGGCACAGCGTCACGTGCAGGTGGCCGAGATGGTCATCGAGAAGGCCAAACGTCTCGTCGAGCACGGCAAGGACGTCGTCATCCTGCTCGACTCGATCACGCGCCTCGCGCGCGCCTACAACACGATCGTGCCGCCGTCGGGCAAGGTGCTCTCGGGCGGCGTCGACTCCAACGCGCTGCAGAGGCCCAAGCGGTTCTTCGGCGCCGCGCGCAACATCGAGAACGGCGGCTCGCTGACGATCATCTCCACGGCGCTGATCGAGACGGGATCGCGCATGGACGAAGTCATCTTCGAGGAGTTCAAGGGCACCGGCAACATGGAGATCCACCTGGATCGCAAGCTGTCGGACCGCCGTGTGTTCCCGTCGATCGACATCCAGAAGAGCGGCACGCGCAAGGAGGAGCTCCTCATCCCGAAGGAGGATCTCAACCGCGTGTGGGTGCTCCGCAAGGTGCTCAACCCGCTGTCGCCGGTGGAGGCGATGGAGCTGCTGCTGTCGAAGATGGGCAAGACCAAGAACAACGGCGAGTTCATGGCGGCGATGAGCAGCGGCAAATAGGCCTCCGGGGACGGGCTTCTCGCGGAAGCCTGTCCTCGTTCGATCTGCTAGGATCCTCCATCGCTCCAGATGGACCAGGACACTTCAGCTCTTCCGTCCGCGCTCCCTCTGACGCTGGAAGCCTACCGCCTCCTGTTCGAGGCCAATCCGCACCCCATCTTCCTGTACGACCGCGAGCACTGGCGCATTCTGGCCGTCAACCAGGCCGTCACCACCCTGTACGGCTGGACGCAGGACGAGCTTCACGGCATGACGATGCTCGACATTCGTCCGGAGTCGGACCGGGCGGCGTTCATCGCAGCGGCACAGGCGACCCCGCTCGAAGTGACGAAGGTCGGCACCTTCGAACACCGGGGCAAGGACGGACGCCGCATCATCGCGGACGTGACCACGGCGGGACTGACGCTCGATGGGGGCCAGACGGCGCGGCTGTCGGTCGTCACCGACGTCACCGAGGAGAGCCAGCTCCGTGAAGCGCGGGAGCGGCTGGCGTCGATCGTGGCGGGGTCCGACGACGCGATCATCCTGACCGACCTGCGCGGCCGCGTGCAGACCTGGAACCCTGGCGCGGAGCGGATGTTCGGTTACACGGAGGCCGAGATAGAGGGCGCGTCGATTGCCCTCATCCATCCTCCCACGCAGGGACCGACGTTCCGCGAGATGGTCAGCGAAGTCGTGGCCGGGCGGGCGGTGCGCGTGTTCGACGGGCTTGCGCGGCACAAGGACGGGCACGAGATCATCGTGTCGATGACGCTGTCACCGATCTGCGACGCCACAGGGCAGATCGTCGGCGTGTCGGGCATCGAGCGCGACGTCACCGAGCGGCGCGTGGCAGAGCGCGCCGTGCGCGCGTCGGAAGCGCGCTTCGCGCGCATCTTCAGCTCGGAGCTGATTCTGACGGCCGTGGTCGACGTCGGCGCGCAGCGCTTCAAGGACGTCAACGAGACATGGCTGCGCTTCTTCGGCCTGAAGCGGCGCGACCTGGTCGGCTTCTCGGTCCACGACTTCAACGACACGTGGATCGACCACGAACAACGCGACACGCTGACCGAGGCCTGGAAGCACGGGCGGCCGATTCAGGCGGTCGAAGTCGGCTTCCACACGCGCGCGGGCGCGCGGTACGGGCTGCTCTCCGTCCACCATTCGCCGAACGCCGACGAAGACATCGTGATCATGGTCGACATCACGGCGCGGCGTCAGCTGGAAGCGCAGCTCTCGGAAGCCCGCCGCCTCGAGGCGCTCGGGCGTCTGGCCGGAGGCGTCGCGCACGACTTCAACAACATGCTGAGCGTCATGGGAGGCTACGCCGATCTGCTCAAGGAGCAACTGCCATCGGACAGCCCGCTGCAGCGCGACCTGGGCGAAATCAAGCGCGCCGCCGAGCGCGCGACGGAGCTCACGCGGCAGCTGCTGGCATTCGGGCGCAGGCAGATGCTGCAGCCGCGCACCGTCAATCTCAACGAAGTGGTGACGCACAGCGAGACGTTCCTCGGGCGCGTGCTCGGCGAGAACGTGACGCTCAGAATCGCGCTGGCCCCCGAGACGCTCTGGGTCGACGCCGACGCGTCGCAGATCGAGCAGGTGCTGCTCAACCTCGCCTCGAACGCGCGCGACGCGATCGTCGGCGGCGATGGGGTCGTGCAGATTGCCACCCGCACGCGCATGCTCGCCCGCGCGTGGGCGCAGGAGCGCGGCCTGCCGCCGGGGCGCGCCGCCGAGCTCACGGTTCGCGACACGGGACGCGGCATGGATCCCGAAACGCTCGGGCGCATCTTCGAGCCGTTCTTCACCACGAAGCCGGTCGGCGACGGCACCGGTCTCGGCCTCGCCACCGTCCACGGCATCGTCAAGCAAAGCGGCGGACACATCGATGCGGCAAGCACGCCGGGCCAGGGCTCGCTCTTCCGCGTGATCCTGCCGCTGGTCGCCGATCCCCAGGATTCGCCGAAGCCAGTCGTGCGCGAGCGCGCGCAGGGGGGAACCGAGACGATTCTGCTGGTGGAGGATGACCGCGCCGTCGCGACGCTCGCCGAGTCGCTGCTCCAGCGCCTGGGATACCGCGTCGTCACCGCGAACTCCGCCGCGGATGCGATCAAGGCCGCCGGCGCGCATCCCGACGCGATCGATCTCGTGCTGACCGATGTCGTCATGCCCGGCGCGAGCGGGCGAGAACTGGTGGAGAAGCTGCGGGGATCGCGCCCGGGCATCCGCGCGCTCTTCATGTCGGGCTACCCCGCCGACGCCGTGGTGCGAAGCGGCATCGCGGAAGGGGACCACGCGTTCCTGCCCAAGCCGTTCACGCTCGCCACGCTCGCGCGGGGCGTACGCGACGCGCTCGGCTGACGCCTATTGCGGCGTCAGCGGTTTGCGCGGCAGCGGGAGGTCGCGTGCCGCGGCCTGCCACGCGAACACCGCGACAACCGTCGCCACCTGCTTCATGTCATCGGCCTGCACGCGATCGTAGAAATCCATGTTGGAGTGGTGCGTGCGCGAGTTGTACTCGTAGCGCTCCTGCACGAACTGGAACGCCGGCACCCCCACGCGATCGAGCGAAACGTGATCCGTGCTGGCGACTGAGCGCGGGCCCAGAATCTCGACGCCGAGATCCTCGAGCGGCGCGATCCACGCGCCGAAGATCGGCGCCACCGCCGCGTTGCCCTGCATCCAGACACCGCGGATTTTGCCCGTACCGTTGTCGATGTTGAAATACGCCACGTGCTTCGCGGCGCCAGGCTTCAGCGCGTCGGCCGTACCGAGGTGCGTCTCCACGTAGCTGCGCGATCCAATCAGGCCGTGCTCCTCGGCCCCCCACAACGCAATGCGGATCGTGCGTCGAGGCTTCAGCCCGCTGGTCTGCAGGATGCGCAGCACCTCCATCATCGCGGCCGATCCCGTGGCATTGTCGGTCGCGCCCGTCGCCCCGTGCCACGAGTCGAAATGCGCACCGATCAGCACGATCTCGTCCGCCTTGTCCGTGCCAGGGATCTCGCCGACGATGTTGAAGCCGTTCGGCTGCGCGGCCGTTTCGTCGTGGAAGCGCGTCTCGATGTCGAGCGCGACCGTGACGGGCACGTTGTGCTCCAGCAGGCGCACCATGCGGTTGTAGTGCTCCACGGCCAGCGTGACCTGCGGGACCTGCGCGCCGGGCACGTCTGTGCGCGAGCCTCCGCCGCCGACGAACACCGTGCCGCCATCGGTGCGCTGCGTGCGCCATGAGAGGTCGCTGCCGCCAGCCGACATGTCGCTGTCACTGCCGCGGTCGAAGAGCGCGACCACGCCTTCGGCTTTGTAGAACGCCGTAATCTGCGCCGCGGTCAGGCGGCCCGTCTGCGCGGGCCCCTGTCCACGCCCGCGGCCGGCGGGAGGAGGCGGCACGGACAGCGCCTCTTCGATGTCCTTCTCGTTCATGCGCAGCACGACGCGGTCATCGAGCATGCGCACCTGACGTACCGGCTGCGTGAGCACGATCTTGCCGCGCAGCGTGCCCCTGAGTTTGACGGCATCCTCTTCGGTCACCAGCGTGACGCGCACGACATCCGCAGTGACCGCGCCTCCCGTGCCCGGCGTCCAGGCCTTCGGCATGCCGATGATCGGCATCACCTGGGGGGCCGTCATCTGCGCGCTGAACCTCACCAGCGACCAGCCGCGTCCGAAAGCAAACCGCTCCTTGCGCGCGTTCTGAACGCCCCACTCCCTGAGCCTGGCCACCGCCCAGTCCCCCGCCTGCTCGAACCCCGGCGAGCCCGTCAGCCGTGGACCGTAGAGGTCCGTCAGCGCCCAGAGATGGTCCATCACCTGCGAACGCTCCAGTCCCTCTGCCCGGATTTTCTGAATCGCGGCGAGATCGACGGGCTCAGGCACCTGCGCGGAAAGACCTGCGGTGACAGCGAGCACGAGGGCGGAAAGGGCAAGACGCATCCGCAAATTCTAACGTCTGATTCTGTATTCTTGTGTCATGCATCCCTGGCACGACACCTACCTCGACGACTCCAGCGTCGGCACGTCCTTCCCGGTCGTCATCGAGATTCCGAAGGGCAGCAAGAACAAATACGAGCTCGACAAGGAGACGGGTCTCCTGCGACTCGATCGCGTGCTGCACTCCGCGGTCTACTACCCCGCCGACTACGGGTTCATCCCGCGGACGTTCTGCGACGATGGGGACCCGCTCGATGCGCTGGTGCTGAGTCAGGAGCCGGTCTATCCGCTGACGATAGTCGAGGCGCGCGCGATTGGCGTGATGCGGATGCGCGACGAGAAGGGGATCGACGACAAGATTGTCGCGGTGTCGATTCGCGACCCCGCGTTCGTCGACTATCACGACAAGTCGGAGCTGCCGGCGCATCTGCTGCGTGAAGTGCGCCGGTTCTTCCAGGACTACAAGGCCCTCGAGAACAAGGAAGTCGTCGTCGAAGACATGCTCGGACCGTCCGAGGCCATCACGATCATCCGTGAGTCGCTCGAGCTGTACCGGCGGCTGCGGCGCGGCGAGCTGCGGGCGCGGTAGATCAGCGACGATAAGATCGAGGGATGCGATACCGCACGTTCGGACGGCTGGGATGGCAGGTGTCGGAGATCGGCTACGGCACCTGGGGCATGGGCGGCTGGTCTGGCTCGGACGATGAGGAGTCGCACGCGGCGCTCGACCGGTCGGTCGCGCTCGGCTGCAACTTCTTCGACACCGCGCTCGCCTACGGCGGCGGCAAGAGCGAACAGATGGTCGGCGAGATGCTGCGGCGTCACCCCGGGCGCCCGCTGCTCGTGGCGACGAAGGTGCCGCCGAAGGATCTCGTGTGGCCCGGTCGCGCATCGACGCCCGTGTCGGCCACCTATCCCGCCAGCCACATCCGGGCCTCGACGGAAATCAGTCTTCGCAATCTCGGCGTCGAGCGCATCGATCTCCAGCAGCTCCATGTCTGGAGCGACGCGTGGGCGGATGACGATGGGTGGAAGCGCGAGGCGGAGCGGCTGAAGGCCGACGGCCTCATCGGCGGCTTCGGCATCAGCATCAACCGGTGGCAGCCACAGAGTGTCCTCCGGGCGATCGAGACGGGACTGATCGATGCGGTACAGGTCGTCTACAACATCTTCGACCAGGCGCCGGAAGACGCACTCTTCCCCGCGTGTCGCGCGCGCGGGGTCGCGGTCATCGCCCGCGTGCCGTTCGATGAAGGGTCGCTGGCCGGCGCGCTCGGCCCGGGCAGCACGTGGCCCGAAGGGGACTGGCGCAACAGCTACTTCGGCGCCGAGAACCTCCGCGCCACGCTCGAAAGGGTCGCCGCGCTCGAGCAGGATCTCCCGGACGGCGCGTCGCTGCCGGACGAGGCGCTGCGCTTCATCCTCGCAAACGAGGACGTCTCCACCATCATTCCGGGGATGCGGCGGCGACGGCATGTCGAGTCGAATCTGGCCATTTCAGCCGCCCCGACCATGACCTCGGAGATGGTCCGGATGCTCCGAAAGCACAGATGGGACAGGGG
>JALYRV010000239.1 GCA_030855205.1 Acidobacteriota bacterium
GCGGCGGACAGCGCGCCGGGGGCGCGCCGCGCGCGGCGGCCGAAGGCGCGTCGATGGGTGGCGGCGGCGGCTACGATCCCGGTCCGGACTCAGGTCCCGGCGACCTCAGCGACGACGATATCCCCTTCTAGGTTCCTTCACGTCCATATCGATCCTCGAGCCTGACGACGTCGTCGAGCTCGGGGGTCGACACTTCGAACACATCCGTGTCTTCGAGCGCCGTCATGCGGTGCACGGTGGTGGGCGGCACGTGGATGCGCTCGCCCGGACCGAGCTCGATCTTCTCGAGGCCCTTGCCGCGGTCGATCTCGTAGAGCAGCTTCCCCGACCACACCATCACCGTTTCGTCCTTGCGGTTGTGGTACTGCAGGCTGAGCGCGTGCCCCTTGTTGATGTGCAGAATCTTGCCGACGTAGCGGTCGGTCTTGGCCCAGTGCAGCTCGTAGCCCCAGGGCTTCTCCACGCGAGCGATTTCACTCATGGCTGCTCATTGTATCGGCTTCTATACGGCGAATCACCGCTTCGACCTCATCGACGTCGCGCGCGCGCAGCGCTGCGCGCGCGGCACGCCGCGCGGCGGCGCATGACACGCGGCCGAGTGCGTCCTTCGCGATCGGCACGGCGGCCGGGCGCATGCTGAACGTGCGGTAGCCGAGACCGACCAGGAGCCCCAGAGTGGCGGGATCGGCAGCCATCTCGCCGCAGACCGACACCGGACAATTCTGGCGTCTCGCCGCGCGCGCGATGGCGGCGAGCAGACGCACGACCGCGGGATGGTGCGGCGCGTAGAGGTCGGTCACACGGTCGTCGGTGCGGTCGACCGCGAGCGTGTACTGGATGAGGTCGTTCGTGCCGACGCTGAGGAAATCAGCGGCGTCAGCCAAGATGTCGGCGGTCAGGGCGGCCGACGGTACTTCGATCATCGCGCCCAGCGGCACGGTGGCGGGATCGACGCCGACGTCGCGCGCGGCACGTACGAGCGCGGCGCGCGCCTGTTCGATCTCATCGACGGAGCTGACGAACGGCAGCAGGATCCGCAGGCGCCCATGCACTGACGCGCGCAGTAACGCGCGCAACTGCGTCGCAAACAGCTCTGGCTCCGACAGCGTGAGACGGATGCCGCGCAGGCCCAGCCGGCTGCGGCGGCGGCCGGGCCGGCCCTCGAAGCGCAGCAGCAGATCCTCACCCGCGTCGAACGTGCGCACGGTCACGGGCGCGGGCGCCATCGCTTCGACGATCTGGCGGTAGGCGGCGTACTGTCCTTCCTCGTCGAGCGCCTCGGGCGGCGCGGTCTCGAGCAGGAACTCCGACCGGTACAGGCCGATACCCTCCGCGCCGCTTTCTTTCACGCGCGGCAGCTCGTCGACCAGCTCGATGTTCGCTTCGAGCACGATCCGCTGGCCATCGAGTGTGGCGGCAGGACGGTCGCGGAAGGGCTGCAGCGCGCGCACCACCGCGGCGCTCGCTTCGGCGCGCGCGCGCCAGCTCTCGAGCACCTCGGGTGAGGGATCGAGCACGACTTCCCCGCTGGTGCCGTCGAGCGCCACGCTGGCGCCGGGCGCAATCCACTGACTGGCGGCGTGAAGGCCGGCGACCGCGGGCACGCCCAGCGACCGCACGAGGATGATCGTGTGATGCGTCGGGCTGCCTGTGTCCATGGCGAGGCCGGAGACGCGCGACCAGTCGACCTGCGCCGCGATGGATGGCGGCAGCTCGTCGGCGACGATCACGAGCGGAGGCTCGAGCTCCTGCACGAGCTGCAGCAGCTCGGTACCCCCGGGGCGAAGGCTCCGTTCGACGCGGCCGACGACGTCGGCCAGATCTCCCTTTCGCTCGCGCAGCAGGTCATCGTCACTTGCGTCGAACAGCTCGGTGAGCTCATCGCTCGCACGTCGAACGGCCCACTCGGCGTTGAGCCGATCCGTCTTGATGAGCGACTCGGCGCGGCCCGCGAACAGCGGGTCGTCGAGCATCAGGATCTGCGCCTCGAAGAGCGAGGCGTGGCCGGGTCCTGCCGCTTGCGAGACGCGGTCGCGGATTTCGCCGAGCTCGATGCGGGCGCGATCCCGCGCCTGCTTGAGCCGCTGGCGCTCGCGGTCGACCGCACTCTGCGCGATGCGATAGCGGATGTCGCGTGCCTGCTGGCGCGCGACGATTGCGCGTCCCGCGGCGACGCCGGGCGACACGCCCACGCCCTCGATATTCACGCGTCCTCGAATCCTCTCGCGGCGAGCGAGGCCAGGGCCGCGACCGCGGCCTCTTCGTCCGGCCCGTCCGCCGTAATCTCGATGGTCGTGCCGCGGCCGGCCGACAGCAACAGGAGCCCCAGGATGCTCTTGCCGTCCATCGTGCGCCCGCCGCGCGTCACGCGGATCTGCGAACCGAAGCCGCTCGCCATGTGCACGAACCGCGCGGCCGCTCTCGCGTGCAGCCCCAGCGCGTTGACGATCTCGACCTCGCGGCGCGTCACTGCAGCAGGTCCGACGCCACCCACATCGCGTTGCGCCCGTGGTCGCGCATGTCGCGCGCCACATGAATGAGGTCCGGCGACTCGGGCTCCCGCGCCAGCTTGATCAGCATCGGCAGGTTCACGCCGGTGATCACCTCCACCTTCCCCGGCTCGAGAAACGTCACGCCCAGGTTGGCCGGCGTGCCGCCGAACATGTCGGTCAGCAGCAGCGTGCCGGCGCTTCCCTGCACGCGCGCGATCGCCTCGCCGATGGCCTGCCGCGCCAGCTCCACATCGTCGTGCCAGCCAATCGACACGGCTGTGAAGTGCGGGAGATCCCCGACGATCATCTCGGCGGCGTTGACGAGCTCGGTGGCGAGCTGGCCGTGGGTGACGACGACAACGCCGATGGCGTGCGGCATGGCTATCGAGTCTCCGAATCCCTGTGGCGCACCCTGATCTTCGCGCCCTTCGTCTTGCCGAGCCCCTTCGCGAGCGCCTCGGCAATCGCGACCGAGCGGTGACGTCCACCGGTACATCCAATCCCAATCGTCAGGTAGGTCTTCCCTTCCGCAGCGTAGTGCGGCAGCAGGAAGCGCAGGAGCGGCAGCGTGCGATCGAGGAACTCCTGGGCGGCGGGCGCCTGGAACACGTAATCGGCGACGGCCTTCTCACGTCCCGTCCTCTCGCGCAGCTCGGGCACGAAGTGCGGATTCGGCAGGAACCGCACGTCGAGCAGCATGTCGATGTCGACCGGCACGCCGTGCTTGAATCCAAAGCTCATCACGGTGACCGCGAGCGGGGCCGCGCGCTGATCCCCCCGCATCAGCGCCATGAACACCTGACGCAGGTCGTGCACGTTGAGCGAAGACGTATCGACGATCTCGTCGGCCATCCGCCGGATCGGCTTCAGCAGCGCGCGCTCCTCGGTGATCCCTTCGCTGACGGATCGGTCCGGCGCGAGCGGATGCGGGCGTCGCGTCTCGCTGAAGCGGCGCACGAGCGCGGCATCGTCCGCCTCGAGGAAGATCAATCTGGGCTCGAGACCGGGACGCGTGACCAGGGCGCGATAGATAGTCGGGAAATCCTCGAGGAAGCGTCCCTCGCGCACATCGATGACGACGGCGGCGCGCGTGATCTCGCTGCCGGTTCGCAGCACGAGATCGGCGAACGTCGGAATCAGCGCGACAGGCAGGTTGTCGACGCAGAAGTATCCGAGATCCTCGAGCGCGCGGATCGCCTGCGATTTTCCGGATCCTGACAATCCCGTCACGACGACGAAGCGTGACTGCTTCGCACGATCACTGCGGGCGGCGGAGCGCTTGCGAGCGTTCGACGCCGTCATGAGGCGCTCTCCTCCTCGCCTGGCAGCGTCTCGTCGTCGTCTTCACCCGCGTCGATTCGCTCGAGCCGGCGGTGCAGCCGGTCTGCCAGCCGCTTGGCGGCGTGGCGTCCCTGCGCGCGCAGGAGCTGATTGCGCGCGGCGACCTCGACGAGCATCGCGACGTTGCGCCCAGGCGCGACGGGCATGCGGACGAGCGGCACGTTGACCCCCATGATTTCCTGGAACGCATCGTCGAGGCCGAGACGGTCGTACTCGCGGCCCGCCTCCCAGCGCTCGAGTTGCACGATCAGTTCGACGCGCTTCGAACGCCGCGTGGACGCGACCCCGAACAGGTCCGTGACGTTGAGCAGCCCGAGGCCGCGAATCTCGACGTGATGCCGCGTCAGCGGCGGGCAGCTTCCGATCAGCACGGATTGCGCGCGGCAGCGGATCTCCACGGTGTCATCGGCCACCAGCCGGTGGCCGCGCACGACGAGATCGAGCGCGCACTCGCTCTTGCCGATGCCGCTCTCCCCCGCGATGAGCACGCCGAGGCCGAGGAGGTCCATGAGCACGCCGTGCATCATCTGCCGCAGGGCGAGCCGGTCCTCGAGGGCCGACGTGAGCCGCGCGATGGCCGTCGGCGTGGACCACGCCGTCCACAGCAGCGGCACCCCGGCGCGATCCGCCTCGTCGACGAGCTCGGGGGGCGCGGTCTGCGCATTCGTGATGAGCACGCACGGGATGTCGTGCGCGAAGATGGCGGTGATCGCCTGCCGGCGGGCCGCAGGCGCCTGGAAATCGAGGAAGCGGATTTCACTGTCACCGAACACCAGCACGCGGCCGGGGCGCAGGTATTCCGGGAGGCCCGCCAGCGCGAGACCGGTCTTCTGAATGTACGCGTTGGTCAGCCGGCGGTCGAGGCCGCCGGCCCCGCCCAGCACTTTCAGGTCGAGGCCGGGGATGACCGAGCCGACGGTCACGCCAGGCGCCTGGTTCACTGCTCGGTCTCTATCAGTCCCAGATTGCCGTCATTCCGGCGAAACAGCACCGCCACCGATTCGGTGCGGGCGTCACGGAAGACGAGAAATTCCTCGTCGGTATCCTGCAGGAGGTTCGCGGCCTCATCGATCGTCATCGGCTTGATCGGATAGCGGACTTTTCGGATCTTCGGCGCGTCAGGTCCGGGGTCCGGCGGGCTCGCGCGGCGCGCGGGGGGCGGCGG
>JALYRV010000063.1 GCA_030855205.1 Acidobacteriota bacterium
GGATGAGGGTCGGCGCCAGGGCGACCGCGCGTTCGAGGCTGGCGCGCGCGCCGGCGGCGTCGCCGGTGTCGCGCAGTGCGAGGCCCAGGGCGTGGTGCATCTGTCCGGTCTCGGGCGACTGGGTCACGGCGCGGCTGAGTGGACGCACGGCGTGGCCGATCTGCCCGGCCCGATAGCGCGCGTAGCCGGCACGGTAGGCGAGTGCGGCCGAGCTCACGTCGCGGTCGGCCGCCTGCGAGTACCAGTCGGCGGCGCGCGTGAAATCTCCGCGCGCGGTGAAGACCTCGCCGAGCCGCTCGAGCGGTTGCGTGGCGTTCGGATCGATCCGGGCCGCGGCGGTCAGGTCGCGCACGGCTGCCTCGAACGATTCCTGCTGCTGATACGCCTCGCCCCGGCGGAGGTGGGCGAGCATCGAGCCCGGCTTGAATGCGAGCGCACCGCTGAAGGCTTCGATGGCCGTGTAGGTGCGCCGCTCGGCGAGGGCCGCGTCGCCGATGGCGATGAGGCGCTGGTACTCCGTCTCGTGCCGCGCCCGCTGGCTCGCGAGGCCGCCGGCAAGGGCAACTGCCGCAACGATCACGACGAGCCAGACACGGCGCATGTCCTAAGGGTAACCGCCTTCGCGCCCGCGGCGCCGCTCGAGAGGGAACTTCCGGCCGATCCCCGGGTCAAAGGGAAATAGACGGCAGGAGCGCCTCGTCTCCTGGAAAGGCTTATCATGGCGGAAGAGACTTTCGTGAAGCCTGCCCGCGCGCTTACCTGGTCGGACGTCGCGAGCGACGAGCTGGCGCTCATCCAGCGCTGCGCTGCCGGTGACGAGGACGCCTGCACCGAGCTGGTCTCGGCGCACGAGCGCATGGTCTATCAGCTGTCGCTGCATCTGCTCGGTGACCACAACGAGGCGCTCGATCTGTCGCAGGAAGTCTTCCTGCGCATCTTCCGCACCATCCGCAGCTTCCGGGGGCAGTCCGCCCTCCGTACCTGGATCTACCGCATCGTCGTGAATCAGGCATCGAACCGGCAGCGCTGGTGGCGGCGCCGGCGCCGCGCGCAGCAGGTGTCGTTCGAGGCGCACGTCGAGCTGCACGGCGATCTTCCCGCGACGGGACAGCTCGATTCGCCGGAAGCCGTACTCGGTCAGAAAGAGCTGGCCGGCCGTCTGCGCGCCGCGCTCGATCGCCTGCCCTTCGACCAGAAGACCGTCATCGTCCTTCGCGAGATCGACGGCCTCAGCTACGAAGAGATCGCCTTCTCGCTCAACGTGGCGGTGGGCACGGTGAAATCGCGGCTGGCGCGCGCGCGCGAGCAGCTTCGCGCACAGCTGAGGGCGGCGTGAGCGGCGCCTCGATCACGTGCGCGGCAGCGCGCGCGCGTCTGCACGCGTTTCTCGACAGCGAGCTGGGCATGGGGGATCACGCGCTGGTGCGCGCCCATCTCGACGACTGTGCCGGCTGTGGCGTCGAGCTGGAGGACTTCCGAGCGGTTGGCGGGATGCTGCGCGGGCAGATGCCTGCGGCCGTGCCTGCCGGGGCGCTCGCGTCGATGACGAGCCGCGTCGTGAGCCTCGCGGCGGCGGAAGCCCGCCAGTCGGTACGTTCGAGACTCTCGTTCGCGTTCGATGACATGCGGTTCGTCTTCGCCGGCGCGGGCTCGTTTGCAGCGACGTTGGTCTGCGCGCTCGGACTCGCGGCGCTCCTGCACTACGGCTCGCGGGCCGAAGACGATTCGCTCGCGTCGCTGATGGCGCGCATGTCAACGCCCGGCTCCACCGCCAATCCGCTGTCGGTCGACCCGCGCATCCTGCCCCCGACGGTGCGCAAGGACTCGCTCGTGATGCCGGCGATTCTCGTCAACGACGTGCCGTATCTGATTCCGGACGATGAGTACGCGTTTGCGGCGGTGGTGACCGCGGAGGGGCGGATTGCGGGTGTGAAGATGCTGCCCGGTCAGAAGTACATGGATCCGCGGGCCGTCGAGCTGCTCAGCATTCTGCACGGCGCGCGCTTCGAACCGGCCCGTCTGAAAGACGGCCGCCGCGTCGCCATCAGCTTCGTGTGGGTCCACAGCGACCTCACGATCAAGCCGATCAAGAGCTCGTAATCGTCGAGACGTTCTGCAGCACGTCGGTCGCGCGAATGATCACGCGCGAGCGATCGACACCGGCCGGCAGCCTGATCTCGAACACTTCCTCGCGCGAGTCCGACAGCCCGTCCACCGGATAGACCACCTGCCATCGATCGCCGCCGATCGCGAACTCGACCTTCTGCACCCCCGACTGGCCGTCGCGCACCGTCACGCGCAGCATCGACGGCGAGGCGGCCGAGGGCGCGGCGATCGTGATGACCGGCGCCGCGTTGTCCACGTCGAAGCCGTCGCTGTCGCGCTCGCCGTCGAGCGCTTCGGGCGGCGTGTTGGTGGCGCGGTCGCTCGCAGTCACGCGCACCGTGTAGCGGCCGTCTGGCACCGACGTGGTGTCCCACACGGCGATCGGATCGCCGAGCCCCTCGCGCAGCACGCGCCAGGCGGTCTCCCCCTCGCGCCGGTATGAGACGGCGTACGTCAGACGGTCGCTGTTGCCATCCTCGGCGCGCCACTGGATCGTCTGCAGTCCCTTGCGGTACATGCGACGTCCCGTGATTGGCTGCGAGCCGGCGTCGCCGGCGGGCCCCTCCTGATCGCCGCCGGCATCGAACCCGGCAATCTCCGCGTCGTTCGACGAAAAGGGCTTCTGGAACACGACGCCCGGAGGATGCACCGTGAGACTGGTGACGGACGGCCGCAGGTTGCGCGGCAGGTACGCGACCGTGACCGACGTGAGGTGCGGGAGCGTCACGGGGGCCGTGCCCGCGGTCAGCACCGCGCGCCACTGGAGGTAGCGCGCCGCCGGGCTGGTGATGGGGGAGCCGTCGGCCCCCTGGTAGGCGGCGGACCAGTCGCTCCATGTGTCGTCGGGGCGGCTCGTGTTGCCGGTGCGTGTCGCGATCTGGATGCGCCCGCCGCTGTGCGCGCGCCAGCGGATCGAGCCCCAGCGCGCCGCCGATCCGGCGTCGCGCACTTCCGATTCGTAGGTGCCCGTGCCGGCTGCGGCTGCGCGCAGGCGGGCGATCCGGCCCGGGTTCGAGCCGGCCATCATCACCTCGTTGCCGGCGCCCATGGCGAGTTGCGTGATCTGACGCGCATCCGAGCGCGCGAGCAGCGACGCTCGCGCGAGTGCGCCCGGCAGGCCGATCTCGAGCGAGTAGATGCGTCCGCCCGGTCCTGTCGCGACGAACAGCGCGCCGCGGTCGGCGCCCGGCAGCACGTCGTACGGCGTTTCCGTGCCGGTTTCCCAGATCAGATCGGCCTTGTCGCCGCGCACCACGTAGACGGCGCCGCGTCCCGTACGGCGCGTGTCGGCTGGCGCCGTGGGCGCCGCCTGGGCGGGCGCGTCACTCACGGTGACGCCGCTGACTTGCGCAGTGACCGTACCCACCGCCGCGTCGGGCGCTGCGTCCTCGCCGGCGGGCGTCAGCGCCGCCGCATACAGCTCGCCGCCCGCTCCGATACGAAGGCCCCGCACTTCCTGGTGCGGCGAATCGAGCACGACGAAGGCGCGGCCGCTCCTGTCGATGCGGAACAGCCGTCCGGGTGTCGACGTGCCCGCATAGACGCGCCCCTGCGGATCGATCGCGAGCGAGATCACGTTCGCCGTGCGCGTGCGATAGAAGACGTCGCTTTCGCCGCCAGGCTTCACGCGGTAGATGACGCCGCGATCCCCCGTCGCGACGTACAGCGTGCCGTCGGCCGCGCGCGCGAGCGACCAGATGTAGCGGTCGGATGGATCGAAGGCGACAGTGGCCTTCCCCGCGGCGTCGACGTGATGCACGCGCCCGTCGGGGCCTGTCGCCGCGAAGAAGCCGCCGCGCCCGTCATCGATGACGGCATGCACGCCGAGCTCCGCGGCGTCGAACGCGACTGACGTCGTGCCGTTCGGCGCAATCTTCAGCACCTTGCCGTCGTTGCCGGTGCCAGCGAGCCACGCGGCCCCGCTCTGCGTGAGCGCCCACACGAACGGCTCTTTCGGATCGGCCAGCGTCTCGATCGTCGCACCCAGTCCGATCCGGCCGTCGACGCCAATCGACACGCCGTCGGCATGTCCCTTCAGAAAGTCGGTCTGTGTCGACACCGTCCAGAAGACCGGCGGCGCGGCGGAGAGGACGGCGGTGAAGGCGGCGGCCATCGCCGCGACAGCAAGGGAGCGGAGGCAGGTGGTCATGAAGGGCATGAGGCTCAGCGGCCGGCGTCGACGGTAAACGCGATCTCGCGCGACCCGCGCACCGTGATGTCGAGGCGCCGGTCCCATGCGCCGAGCACCGCCTGCCGGATCGCAGCCGTGTTGCCGGCGCGATTTTCCGTATAAACGGCCTGCACCGATGGCGGCAGTGCGCCCATGGCCTCGCCATTGACGACGGCGCCGGGTGCGTCGGTGAGCAGGCGCACGTAGATGCGATTGGATCGCGGCGTGCGATTGAGCACGCGCACGAGATCCGCGACCGTTGCCGGCGCCTCGGACCGCCCGTCGCGGCGTTCCCAGTCAGCCAGCGACGCGCCGTCGCCAATCGCGAGTGACAGACGGCCGCGCGCATGAGCGGGAATCTCGACGGGAATCGTGATGGTTTCCGCGGCGCCGCGGAAGTGGCGCAACTGCACGTGCAGCGCGATCGTCTCGCCGGCGCGCGGCCGCGCCGTGTCGACCCAGACGCGCTCGATGGCCGCGCTCGCATTCGCCTCGCGCGACACGACATCGAGCGTGATCCCCGACACGCGCGCGACGCCGCGATCGCTCGAGAGCAGCGCGCTGAGCGGCCCCGCAATCGCTGCCGCGCCGGACGACAGGGCGGTGTCGCCCGAGACCACATCGTCGAACACGATCGCGTCCTGGCCCTCCACGCCGACCGATCCCTTCAGGGCGAACGTGCTCGCGCCGGCCTGCCGCTCGTACGCGATGAGCGCGTTGAGCACGGTCACGTATCCGTAGAGCGGCGTGAGGAGCGGATCGTGGACCAGCTCGAAGCGCATGTCGCGCGTGATGCCGCGCGCCGACGAGAGGCGCAGCGTCACGGGAATCATGCGGGCGCGCGCGCCGAGCCGTCCCGCGATCGTCGTCGCGCGATCCTGCGTCACGGCGCCGACCTCATTGGTCAGCGCGGCAATCTTCATCGACGTCATCATGCTCGGCAGCACCGTCATGACGTCGGCGCGGGTCATCGGAAATTCGATGGGCCCGAGATTGAGGAACGGATGGCCGAACGCATAGACGCGGGAGCCGTCGACGTGCGTGACGGTGCCCGTCGCGCCGATCTGCAGGTCTCCCGTGACGATCCCGATCCCGATCGCGTCGCCGGGCTCGAAGCCTGTCGACACCTGCGAGGCAGAGGCGTGCCGGGCAGACGTGCCGGCCGACACCGGCGCGAACGCCGTCGTCGACAAGGCTGACTGCAGGAAGGAGGCGACAGACGGTTCGATGCCGCCGAGTACGAGCGGCACGCCAATCGGGCGCAGGCCCTGGGCCGCGGCAGCCTCGCTCATCGGAGCGCCGAAGAGGCGGGTGTGCGCCGCCCGCAGCGAGGCGGCCACGCGCTCGGGCGTCAGTGGAAACTCGAGCGGCACATCACCGGCCGCCGATCGCGGCGTCGCGAGCGCGGCGTCCTCGATCATCTCGGCGATCGGAGTGATGCCGGCGATCGCCTCTTTTGGAAACGCGCCCAGTGAGTAGGAGACCGCGCCAACCAGTCGTCCGTCGATGTAGACCGGGCTGCCGCTCATGCCCTGAATGACCCCCGCATCCTTGATGGGGCCGCCTTCGAGCCGCGCGACGATGATGTCGCGCTTGGGGCCGACGACATTCTTCAGCACGCCGATGATGTGTGCCTTGAACGGCTCGCGCGCCGATCCGGCGAACACGGTGTGGCCCGTACCGATCATGCCCGGACGCACGTCGTCGACAGGCATGAACGCGGGGGAGGCGAGCGGCGCGGCCGCCCAGATGGAGAGGATGCCTGCGGCCAGCGCCAGGCCCAGGGCCCGGGCGGCGTTGCGATGTTGCATGGTGTGCCACGAGGGTAGCAACCGCCCTCGCGGGGGTCAAGGACGGCAGTTCCAACTGTCTCAGCGGTTTGACAGCCTTGGATCGCTTTGTTATCGTCCGGACAGTGTCGAGCCGCATTTCTCAGTCGCGCCACGCCGGGCATTCGCACACCGCTTATTGGTGGTGGTATGCCCATGTGACTGAAGGGGCCCGGACAACCGCGACGACCCAGACCGCCTAGCGCGGCAGGCCAGCCGGGAAAGTTTCAAGCCTCTTCAGCCCTCGGGCGAAGAGGCTTTTTTTATGTCGATACGCATCGTCGAGACCGTGACGGGAGACACGACGGGAGAGCTGCGCCAGCGGCGCGACGTCGCGGCAGCCCGCGCCGACATCGTCGAGATCCGCATCGACGGTGTGGCGGGACTCGATCTCGCGGCGGTACTGGCGGACCGCGTGGCTCCGGTTGTCGTGACCTGCCGTCCGGTCTGGGAGGGTGGGCGGTTCGACGGGACCGAGCCCGACCGCCTGCGGCTGTTGCGGCGCGCGCGGGCACTCGGAGCGGAATTCATCGACGTCGAGTTCCGCGCCGACTGGCGATCGGTCGCGCCGTTCGATCCCGGAGACGGCGGGCGGCGTGCTCCGGCCGAAGGGCTGGTCCTGTCGTTTCACGACTTCACCGGCGTGCCCCAGGATCTGGAGACGATCGCCGAGGGGATGCAGACCGCGGGCGCGGATGTGGTCAAGATCGCAGTCACGCCAGGGCGTCTTTCGGATTGCGTGCGCCTCGCGCGCACCGGCCGATCATTGAGGAACGCGGCGATGATCGGCATGGGCCCGCACGGCTTCGTGACGCGCGTGATGCCGGCGCGCTTCGGGTCATCCTGGACGTATGCCGGCGAGCTCAGCGGCCTCGGCCAGGTGTCGACCGCCGACATGCGCGACGTGTACGGCGCCGGCCTGCTCACACGCGTGGCGGCGTTGTACGGCGTGACGGGGCGGCCGGTGATGCACTCGCGGTCGCCGGAGCTCCACAACGCCGCGTTCCGCCACGAGCAGCTCGACGCGCTCTACGCGCCGCTCGAGGCGGTGGACTTCGCCGACTTCCTGGCGTTCGCCGAGGCGTTCGACGTACGCGGCGCCAGCGTCACTGCGCCATTCAAGGCGGACGCGCTTGCGGCCGCCGCGTCGGCGGACGGCGCGGCCACGCAGGCCGCGGCCGCGAACACGCTGAAGCGCGCGAAGGTCGGATGGCGCGCGGCCAACACCGACATCGCGGGCTTCCTCGAGCCGCTGTCGGGCATCGACCTGCGCGGCATGAATGCCGCCGTCATCGGCAGGGGCGGCGGGGCTCGCGCGGTCGAGGTCGCGCTGATCTCGGCCGGTGCGCGCGTGACGGCGATTGGCCGGGCGGATCTCGATCGCGCGAGCGAGCCGTGGGACCTGCTCGTCCATGCCACGCCGGTCGGCACCGCGCCCGCCGACGAGGTGTCCATCATGGCTGGGCGTCCCGTGCGCGCGCGGCGCGTGTACGACCTCGTCTACAACCCGCTCGAGACGCAGCTGATGCGCGACGCGGCCGCGGCCGGGGCCGACACCATCGGCGGCATGCGGATGCTGACCGCGCAGGCCGCGCGGCAGTTCGAGTTCTGGTTCGATCGCCCGGCGCCGTCCGGTGTGTATGAAGCGGCCGCGCGCCGCGTACAGGCTTATGAAACAGACGACATTCGACGAGTTCGTTGATCTGGCGCGCAGAGGCACATTCGTGCCCGTGGTGCGCGAGATCATGGCCGACCTGCTGACGCCGGTGTCGGCGTTCCTGAAGATCGCGGAGCACTCCGACTACGCGTTCCTCTTCGAGAGCGTCGAGGGGGGCGAGCACGTCGCGCGCTACTCGTTTCTCGGCAAGGATCCGTTCCTCGTGCTGCGCGGCCGGGGCGGCAAGACGGTGATCGATCGCGCGGGCACGCGCACGGAGCTCGACGAGCCGTTCGTCGAAGGTCTGCGCCGCATCATGAACGAGTTTCAGTCGCCGTACGTGCCGGACCTGCCGCGATTCACCGGCGGCGCCGTCGGGTTCATCGGCTACGACGCGTCGCCGGTGTTCGAGCCCGCGCTCGACGGCGCCTGGCGCAAGCGCGCCGAGCGCCTGGGCCTGGACGAGGCCACGGCGGAAGACGATGCGGGATTCATGATGTTCGACACGGTGCTGGCATTCGACCACGTCAAGCACCGCATCCTCGTGATCGCCAACGCGCGGATCACCGCGGGTGAGGATCTCGAGGGCCTGTACCAGTTCGCGTGCGCCAAGATCGACTTCCTGCAGCGTGAGCTGCAGCGCGGGCTCTCGCACAGCGAATCGTCGCCGGCCGCGGCGCTCGCCTTCGAGACCAACCAGACGCGCGAGGCGTTCGAGTCGTCGGTGCAGCAGATTCAGTCGGAGATCGCGGCGGGCGAGGTCTACCAGGCCGTGTTGTCGCAGCGTTTCGAGACCGCGACCCGGGCGGACCCGTTCGATATCTATCGCGCGCTTCGCTACGTGAACCCCTCGCCGTACATGTACTTCATGCGCCTCGGCGGGCTGACGATCGTCGGCTCCTCTCCCGAGATGCTGGTGCGCGTCGAAGGCACCCGCGCCGAAACGCATCCCATCGCCGGCACGCGCCCGCGCGGCCGCTCCGACGAGGAGGATCTGCGGCTCGCCGAGGAGCTCAGGCGCAGCGAGAAGGAGCGCGCGGAGCACGTCATGCTCGTCGACCTCGGGCGCAACGATCTTGGCCGTGTGTGCGAGTACGGCTCGGTGCGCGTGCCGCAGTACATGGCGCTCGAGAAGTACTCGCACGTCATGCACCTTGTCTCGACCGTCGAAGGCCGGCTCTCGCCGGAGCACGACCGGATCGATGCGCTCGCCGCGACATTCCCCGCGGGCACGGTGTCGGGGGCGCCCAAGATCCGCGCGATGGAGATGCTCTCGGCGCTCGAGCCCACGCCGCGCGGCATCTACGGCGGCGCGATCGGCTATCTCGATTTCGCCGGCAATCTGGATTTCTGCATCGCCATTCGCACGATCACCATCCGCAACGGGCGCGCCACCGTGCAGGCGGGCGCCGGCATCGTCGCCGACTCACAGCCGCGCGCGGAGTTCGAGGAGACCCGCGACAAGGCGAAGGCGCTCATCACGGCGCTGCAGATGGCGGAGGAGGGGCTGTGAGTCCCGGCGTGAGCCGCGAGGCGTGAGGCGGCCATGATCCTGCTCATCGACAACTACGATTCGTTCACCTACAACCTCGCGCACGCCCTCGGCGAGCTCGGCGCGGAGGTCGCGGTGCGCCGCAACGACGCGATCGGCGTGAACGACGTGCTCGAGATGCGTCCGGCCAGGATCGTGATCTCGCCGGGCCCCGGCCGGCCGGCGACGGCCGGCATCTCCCTCGACGTGATTCGCGCCTGCGGGCCAACGACGCCGCTGCTGGGGGTGTGCCTCGGACACCAGGCGATCGGCGAGGCATTCGGCGGCCGCGTCGTGCGCGCCGCCGGCCCGGTGCACGGCAAGACCTCGATGGTGTCGCACGATTCGAAAGGCGTCTTCCGCGACCTCACGGCGCCGTTCGAGGCCGGGCGCTATCACTCGCTGATCGTCGAGGCGGAGCCGTGGCCGGCAGACCTCGAGGTGGCCGCCACGATCACCGGCGAAGACGTCGTCATGGGCCTGCGCCACCGGCGGTTCCCCGTGCACGGCGTGCAGTTCCATCCCGAGTCGGTGCTCACCCCTGCCGGGCGCGCCATTCTCAAGACGTTTCTGGAGCTCTGACGATGTTCACACTGCTGCTCGACAAACTTCAGCGCCGCGAGGACCTCACGGTCGACGAAGCCTCAGGCGCGATGGCGGAGATCATGGAGGGACGGGTGCAGCCATCCAACATCGCCGCGCTGCTCATCGGCCTGGCAATGAAGGGAGAGCGCCCTTCGGAGATCGTCGGGCTCGCGCGAACGATGCGCGGCCGCGCGACGAAGCTGCCGTTCACCGGACCCGCGCCGGAAGTGTTCGACACGTGCGGCACGGGCGGCGACGGCGCCGATACGTTCAATGTCTCGACAGCCGCGGCGCTGGTGCTTGCTGCGTGCGGCGTGGCCGTCGCCAAGCACGGCAACCGATCGGTGTCGAGCCGCTGCGGCAGCGCGGATGTGTTCGAGTCGCTCGGCGTCAGGATCGATGCGGCGCCCGACGTCGCGGCCGAGTGCCTGGAGCAGGCGGGGATCGCCTTCCTGTTCGCGCCGGCGTTCCATCCCTCGATGAAGCACGCCGGTCCCACCCGGCGCGAGCTCGGGATCCGCACGGCCTTCAATCTGCTCGGCCCCCTCACGAACCCCGCAGGCGCGCAGCGGCAGCTCGTTGGCGTGCCCCGCCCGGAGCTCACGGAGCTCGTCGCGCGGTCGCTCGCGCTGTTGGGCACGACGCGCGCCTGGGTCGTGCACGGCGCCGACGGCCTCGACGAGCTGTCGACGACGGGGTACTCGAAGGTGTCGGAGTACCGGGAAGGCACGGTCAACACGTTCTATCTGCACCCGGCGGAATTCGGGCTGCCGAAGGCGTCGCGCGAGCAGCTGCGCGGCGGCGACGCGCAAGAGAACGCCGGCATCATCCGATCGGTCCTGCGCGGCGACCGCGGCGCGCCGCGGGACATCGTGGTGTACAACGCGGGCGCCTCTCTGCTGATCGCGGAGCGCGTGGCGGATCTCCGCGAAGGGATCGCGCGCGCGGAGGCGGCCATCGACTCGGGCGGCGCCGCGCGCGTCCTCGAGGTGCTGGTGCGCGTGTCGCAGGAAGGGCGCGCGTGACCTCATCGCTGCTGCGCACCATTGTCGCGGCGACGCGCCGCGCGGTGGACGAGCGGGAAGTGCGGGTGCCGATCGCGCAGCTCGAAGCGGGCGGCCCGGCGCGCCAGGCGGGCGGCCTCCGCCGCGCGCTCGAGGCGCCCGGCCCGCGCATCATTGCGGAGTGCAAGCGGCGCTCACCCTCGAAGGGCGTGTTGCGCGCGGCGTATGATCCCGCCGCCATTGCCTCAGGCTACGCCGCGGCAGGGGCCGCCGCGATCTCCGTGCTGACCGAGCCCACGTTCTTCGACGGCGCGCTCGCGCATCTCGCCGCGGTGCGCGCAGCTGTAAACGCGCCCGTTCTCCGCAAGGACTTCATCGTCACGCGCTATCAGATCGCCGAGGCGCGCGCCGCGGGGGCGGATGCGGTGCTGTTGATCGTGGCGGCGCTCGACGACGCGGAGCTCGCCGCGCGCATGGACGACGCGGCGGCACTTGGCGTGGACGCGCTGATCGAAGTGCATGACGAGGCCGAACTCGAGCGCGCCGTTGCCGCAGGGGCGGGGATCATCGGCGTGAACAGCCGGAACCTCCACACGCTGGCGCTCGATGCCGGTGTCTTCGACGCGCTCGCGTCGCGCATACCGGCGTCGGCGATCGCGGTAGCGGAGAGCGGCATCACGGGGCGCGCGTCGATCGATCGGCTCGCCGGACTCGGGTATCGCGGGTTCCTTGTCGGCGAACGGTTCATGGCCGCTGAGAATCCTGGCGCCGCGCTCCGGGAGTTGCTGCAGGAAGGGGCCGCGTGACGCGCGTCAAGATGTGCGGGATGCGCCGCCCGGAAGATGCGCGCGCGGCCGCACTCGCCGGTGCGACCGCCATCGGCATCGTCTTCTGGCCCTCCAGCCCGAGGGCTATCGGCGCGGACGCGGCGAAGCGCGTCGTGGACGGCCTGCCGGCCGGCGTGCCGGCCATCGGTGTGTTCGTGAATCAGGACGCCGTCGAGATCAACGCCTGCGTCATGAAGGCAGGGCTTGCGGGCGTGCAACTGCACGGCGACGAGCCGATCGATCTCATCGCGCGCCTCAAGCGCCCCGTCATTCGCGCGGTGACGATCGAATCCCTGGCGCTGCTGCGGGACCTGCCACCGCACGTCACCGTGCTGCTCGACGCGCACGATCCCCGCCTGCGGGGCGGTACGGGACGTACGATTGACTGGGCTGCCGCGCGCGAGGTCGCGCGCACGCGTCACGTCGTGCTGGCGGGCGGCCTGACGCCGTTCAATGTCGAAGACGCCATCGCCACCGTACGGCCCTACGCCGTCGATGTGTCGAGCGGTATCGAAAGCGAGCCTGGAGTGAAGGATCACGTGGTGATGAACGCGTTCATGGATGCCGTACGCCGCGCCGACGCGCGACTGGAGGCCGCGTGCCCGTAGTCGCGTCGCCGAGCTTCGGCCTGCGGGATCCCGACGCGCGCGGCTACTTCGGCGAGTTCGGCGGCCGCTTCGTGCCGGAGACACTCTCTGCGCCCGTTGCGGAGCTGCAGGCCGCCTATTTCGAAGCGCGCGCATCGGCCGAGTTCCGCGCCGAGCTCTCGACTCTGCTGTCGTCGTTCGTCGGCCGCCCGACCGCGCTCACACACGCGCGCCGGGTTTCAGAGGAGCTGGGCTGCACGGTCTTCCTCAAGCGCGAGGATCTCGCGCACACCGGCGCGCACAAGATCAACAACGCGCTCGGGCAGGCGCTGCTGGCGCGCCGCATGGGCAAGGGCCGCGTGATCGCGGAGACCGGCGCGGGACAGCACGGCGTCGCCACCGCCACGGCGTGCGCGCTGCTCGGCCTGTCGTGCGTTGTCTACATGGGCGCCGACGACATCGCGCGACAGGCACTCAACGTGTACCGCATGCAGTTGCTCGGGGCGGAGGTCGTGCCGGTCGACAGCGGCACGCGCACCTTGAAGGACGCCATCAACGAGGCCATGCGCGACTGGGTCGCCAACGTGGGCGACACCTTCTATGTGCTCGGCTCCGTGCTCGGGCCGCATCCGTATCCATTGATGGTGCGCGAGTTCCAGTCGGTCATCGGCAACGAGGCGCGGCAGCAGATCCTCGACGCTGCCGGGCGCCTGCCCGATGTCGTCGTTGCCTGTGTCGGCGGCGGCAGCAACGCCATGGGGATCTTCGACGCGTTCGTCGCCGACCGCGCAGTGCGGCTGGTCGGTGTGGAAGCCGGCGGGGAGGGCATCGTAGCGGGCCGGCACGCGGCGCGTTTCGCGGGGGGCGCTCCAGGCGTGCTGCATGGCACCCGCAGTTTCGTGCTGCAGGACGCCGACGGCAACATCGAAGCGACGCACTCGATTTCCGCCGGGCTCGACTATCCGTCGATCGGACCGGAGCACGCGTTTCTCCGCGCAACAGGGCGCGCCGACTACGCGTTCGCGACCGATGCTGAAGCGCTCGACGCCTTTCGCTGGATCGCGCGCACCGAGGGCCTGCTGCCCGCGCTCGAGTCGTCGCACGCCCTCGCCTGGATCAAGCGCGGTGAGGCGCCGGCCGGGTCGACGGTGCTCGTCAATCTGTCTGGCCGCGGCGACAAAGACGTCGACTCCGTTCGCCATCTCGCGGCGGCGTGGGGGAAACGGTGAGCCGGCTCGCCGACACGTTCGCGCGGCTGCGGCGCGACAAGGCGCCGGGCCTCGTCACCTACGTGACGGCGGGCGACCCTGACCTGGAGGCAAGCGCGGCGATTGTCAGAGCCATCGATGCGGCCGGCGCTGACATCATCGAGCTCGGCGTCCCGTTCTCGGACCCCATTGCGGACGGGCCGGTCATTCAACGCGCATCGGAGCGCGCACTGCGCGCGGGAGGCAGTCTCGCCAGGACACTCGCTCTCGTCTCGGCGCTGCGCGCTGACGTTCGGGCGCCGATCGTGCTTTTCACGTACGCCAATCCGGTGCTTCGCATGGGCGTGGACGCGTTCGTCACGGCCGCTCGAGCCGCGGGCGTCGACGGGGCGCTCCTGCTGGATCTGCCACTCGAGGAGGCGGGGGAGTTCGGCAGCACGCTATCCGCCTCGGGTATCGACCTCGTCTGCCTCCTCAGCCCGACCAGCACCCCGGAGCGTATTGCGCAAGCCGCGGCTGCGGGGCGCGGTTTTCTGTATGTGATCTCGCGTCTGGGAGTCACCGGCGCGCGCGCGGACATGGCGGGCGGCGCAGGCGAACTGGTCGGCCGGATTCGCAGCCAGTCCGATCTGCCGATAGCACTCGGCTTCGGCCTGTCGACCCCCGCGCATGTGCGCGCGGCGTGCGAGCATGCCGACGCCGCCGTCGTCGGCAGCGCGCTCGTGCAGACCATCGAGCGCGCCGCGAGTGCAGGCCAGGATCCCGCCGGGGCGGCCGGTGACTTCGTGACATGGCTGAAGACGAGCGCCTGAAGATCGAGGCCCTGCGCACGCGCATCGACGCGATCGATGCCGACCTCGTGCGCCTGTTGAACGAGCGGGCGGGTTGCGCCGTGTCGATCGGTGATCTGAAGCGGGCGCTGCGGATGGCGATCTACCAGCCGTCGCGCGAGGCGGAGGTGCTCGCCCACGTGTCAGCGGTCAATCCAGGACCGCTCGACGATGACGCAATCCGGCGGCTGTTCGAGCGCATCATCGATGAGGCCAGACGCCTCGAGAGACTTGCGGCGGGAAACATCCCGCCGGGAACGATAGAATCTACGGAGTAGGTGACAGACATGGTTGTCGTGATGGAGGAGCGGGCCACCGAGGCCGAGATTCAGCAGGTCGTCGCCCTGCTCCTCGAAATGGGATTCGATATTCACCGGTCGACGGGCGCGCTGCGCACCGTGATCGGCGCCGTCGGCGGCGCCAGCGGCGACCCGCGCCTGCTCGAGCTCAAGGACGGCGTGCACGAGGTGTTGCGGATCAGCGAGCCGTACAAACTCGCGAGCCGCACGTTCAAGCCGGAGTCCACGGTCGTCGCGCTAGACGATGTACGCATAGGCGGGGATGAGGTCATCGTGATGGCCGGGCCGTGCTCGGCTGAGACCGACGAGCAGGTCGAGGCGTCGGCGGCGGCCGTCAAGCGGGCGGGCGCGAAGATCCTGCGCGGCGGGGCCTACAAGCCGCGGTCGTCCCCCTACAGTTTTCAGGGACTCGGCGAGGACGGACTGCGCATGCTGCGCGCGGCCGCCGATCGGCACGGGCTCAAGCTCGTGTCCGAGATCATGGACTTGTCGCAGCTCGGCATCATCGACAAGTACGCCGACATGCTGCAGGTCGGCGCGCGCAACATGCAGAACTTCTCGCTGCTGCGCGAGCTGGGCCATGCGCGCAAGCCCGTGCTGCTCAAGCGCGGCATCTCCGCGACGATCGAGGAGTGGCTGCTCTCGGCCGAGTACGTGCTCGCAGGCGGCAACATGCAGGTGATCCTCTGCGAGCGAGGCATCCGCACGTTCGAGACCGCCACGCGCAACACGCTCGACATCTCCGCGATACCCGTCGTCAAGAAACTCAGTCACCTGCCGGTAGTGGCCGATCCCAGTCACGGCGCGGGCCGGCGCGACATGGTGGCGCCGATGGCGCGCGCGGCCGTGGCGGCCGGCGCCGACGGTCTCATCATCGAGGTGCACTGCGATCCGGACCACGCGCTCTCGGACGGCGCGCAGTCGCTCTACCCCGCGCAGTTCGATCGCCTGATGGCCGAGCTGCGGATCATCGCGCCGGCGATCGGCCGCAGCATCTGCACCGAGCCCGTCGCGCGGCGCGGGTGGGGCAGGTAGAGACTGAACTGAAAACCAATAAATAGAAGAGACATTGGTCATTACCCGGGTCGTCATTGCGGGGCTCGGGCTCATTGGCGGGTCTGTGGCGCTGGCGCTGCGGCGCGCGCATCCTGGGCTCGCTCTTGCCGGTTGGGACGAGGAGCCCATCCTCGAGAAGGGGCTCGCACAGCGCGTCATCGACGGCGTGGTCCGGCCCGAGGGTCTCGCGTCCGGCGATCTGCTCCTCCTTGCGGCGCCGCCGCAATCCAGCCTCTTCCTCCTCGACAGCCTCGCGACGGTGCCGGACGGCGCAATCGTGACCGACGTCGTCAGTACGAAACGCGTGATTGTCGACGCCGCGGTGGCGAAGGGCATGCCCTTCGTCGGCGGCCACCCGATGGCGGGCGCCGAACAGTCGGGCCTCGATCACGCGCGCGCGGACCTGTTCGACGGCAAGCGCTGGTTCCTGGTCGACGCCGGCGCCGGCGACGCGGCGAATGACGCGGTGGAGGCGCTGGTCGCGTCCCTCGGCGCGCGGCCGGAATGGGTCGACGCGCTCGAACACGACAGGCTCATGGCCGCGATGAGCCATCTGCCGCAGGTCGCCGCGAGCGCGCTCATGGCCGTCGCAGGCACGCTGGCCGGGGAGTCGAATCTGGACCTGGCGGGCACCGGCCTTCGCGACACCACACGGCTTGCCGCGAGTGATCCCGACATGTGGTCGGAGATTGCCGCGTCGAATGCCGAGGAGCTCTCGAAGGCGGTGCGCCTGCTGCGCGAGGAACTCGCGCGCGTCGAGAAGGCGCTCGACGCGTCGGAGCCGCTGCACGACTTCTTCAGCGCCGGCCGGCGGTGGCGGATGAAGCTCTGACGAGTCGCACTACTATTGACTCGTGAGTGTGAGTGAGTCCGGGCCGCTGTGGAGCCCGAGCGCCGGGCAGATTGCCCGTGCTCGCCTGACCGCATTCGCGGCCCGGCATTTTCCGTCAACCTGTGACGGCGGCCGCGTCGACTACGCGGCGCTCCATCAGATGTCGATCGATCGCCGCGACGACTTCTGGCGCGCGGTGTGGGAGTTCTGCGGCATCCGCGGAGAGATGGGGGAGCGGATCATCGC
>JALYRV010000240.1:0-2385 GCA_030855205.1 Acidobacteriota bacterium
CAGCGACACGATCGCGATGGCAACTATTCCGCCCTTCACCAACGAAGCTTGGGCAGAGAGCCTGTCGCCCCCTCCGCTGCGCAACAGAACCCAGCCCATGACCAAAGTCCAGGTGATCCAGCCTACGCTTCCCAAGGTTCCCATCTCCGCGAGCTGATGTCGATACCAGCTCTGAGCGTTGTCGAATACTGGGCGGACACCAGTCAGCTCATACGCGAAGTCCGTGTAGATGTGATTGAAGCACCCGAGGCCGATGCCTACGAACGGAAACCGTTCGACCATCCGAACCGAGATCGTGCCGGCCGGTGCATGACGGTTCCACAACTCACGCTCCGCGAACCCAGCCAGGTCCCCGAGAGCCGGGAGCGAGGCGAGCAAGCGACCCATTGGCCTGGTCGGATCCCAGTCCACCCTGAGGATGACCGTTACCGAAGCGGCCAGCGCGAGCGTGATCACGATGGTGGCGAGGCCGAGCCGTCCCCGCAGGCGCGACGCGCGGATGACCGCAAATCCCGCGAACGCTATGATGACGAGGCCGGCCGCCAGCGCCATGCGTGAACCCGTCGCCCAGAGCCCGGCCCAAGAGGCCGCGAAACCCAAGCCCCCGGCGGCCCTCAGTGCCCACTTGTCGGACAACGAGAGTGCGAGGAATGCCGCGGTCCACATGGCCATCAACGCGCCGGCCGCATTGCCGTCGATGAGGCTTCCGCCCGCACGCCCCGAGCGCGGCCACGCGTGGTCACTCATCCAGGTGACGTCTGCGGTCCCCTGATAAATTGCCATCAGGGCCGCAACGAACATGCTGGCGGCCAGCGGCAGCAGTACCAGACGTCGAAAGAGAAGCGGACGCGCCTCAAAGCGGCGAAACATCCACTCGAACCAAAGAATTCCGAGCATGTACGTCGCGGCGACATTGCACACCCAGACCGCAACCACCTTGGGCGGAACACCGCGACCGGTCGTGCTCCTGCCCTCGAAGAGTAGGTGCCACGAAAAGCCACTTTCGCGCGCCACGATGATGGGCCAAACAAGGGCGATGGCAAGAGCCCAGCATGCCAAGGGCAGCGCGACACGTCGCGGGAGGGCCCAGCGGGACAGCGGCGCGTCGGCCAGTACCAGCCCTGCCAGCGCTGCGAGCCACACCGTGTTGTATGCGATGACGTACTCGGAAAACAACGCGAAGAAGATGACGGGGACGAGAGGGCCGGTTATCAGGACAGCCACGAGCAGCCAGCGAGGCGTTACGCGAGCGACAAGGAGGGACAGTACGAATGTCGCGAGCGTCGCCGGGAACAAGGCTGCCCAGCCGAGCGCGCCCACGTAGGCCTCGAACGCGATCGCAAGGAGAGTCGAAGAGACGACGGCGAGCTTCGCGACGCCTTCCAGCCTCGATGCGAGGGCGCCCGCATCAGTCACAGTTCAAAGGCGGCCTTCCGCGCGTCGTCGTGGAACATCTTCACCGTTTCCAGAGAGTAGTCCGCCAGGTCCTTGCCAACGAGAGCCAGCTTGCCGAGCACGTCGTGCGTGACAGTGATGATGTGGCAGCCGATGGCGTCGGCCTGAAAGATGTTGAGCAGTTCGCGCGGACTCGCCCAAATCAATTCAGCCTGTGGTGCCGCGCGCATGATGGTGAGCGTCTCGGTCATCAGCGGCACCGGGTCGCGGCCTGTATCGGCAATGCGGCCGGCAAACACGGAGATGCAGGACGGCGCACCGGACGCGACGGCCTCGGTTGTCGACCTTACCTGATCGAGCGTCATCAGTGCCGTGACGTTGACCTGAATGCCGTCGCGCGTCAGCCGGTGGATCAGATCGTACGCGGGTTCGCGGCGCGTGTTGGTCACCGGAATCTTGACGTAGACGTGCGCTCCCCACCGGGCGATGATCCGAGCCTGCCGCTCCATCTCCTCGAACTCGTCGGAAAACACCTCGAACGAAATCGGACGGTCGGGGATGACCGCGAGCACCTGCCGCGCGAATGCCGCGTAGTCGGAGAGACCCGCCTTCCGCATGAGCGTCGGGTTCGTCGTGAACCCCTTGATGTAAGGGCGCGCGTACAGCGCCTGCATCCCTGCGAGATCTGCCCCGTCAGCGAAAATCCTGACCTTCAGGTCCTCAACGCGTGTCACTCGGCGCTCCTCCGGAGAATCCAATCAGCCGCTTCGTCGAGCGATCGTACTCGCACGTCGGGCTCGATCCGCGGCTCGTGCCGACCATGGTACTCGATGAGCACGGTCCGGCATCCTGCCGCCCTGCCGGCGCCGACATCGCGCCATCGATCCCCGATCAGGAAGGAGCGCGAGAGATCGACGCCACGATCCGCGGCTGCCTCGAGCAGCAGGCCGGGCTTCGGTTTCCGGCAAACGCATGCGTCGGCATCGTCAT
>JALYRV010000240.1:2395-4991 GCA_030855205.1 Acidobacteriota bacterium
CGTCATGCCAGCACACGCGGAAATCATCAAGCTCGAGCGCGTGGCCGACTGCGGTATTGATCGCTTCGACGGCCTCCCGCGATTGCGTGCCGCGGGCGACGTCCGGCTGATTGGTGACGACGATGAGCAGGAAGCCGGCGCTGCGAAGTCGGTCGACGGCTTCGCGTGCGCCAGGGCAGAGGGTTAGCTCGCGAACGGAGCGAGGTGGGACAGGCACTCCGTCGACTACCGACGACTCGTTGAGCGTGCCGTCCCGATCCAGAAAGACGGCGCGCGTCAGCGCAGTGATTCCCATTTCGTGGCGTTCAGCTTCAGCAGCGGATGCGACACCAGGAGGTGCCATACGACGGCCTGGAACGCCTCGCTGTGCGGCGTGATGGTGTCGGCGTTGGCGGTGGGCACAATCACGCAGGCATCGGCGACCTTCGCCGTGAATCCGCCGTCACGGCCGACGATGCCGGTGATGGTGGCGCCGACCTCCCGCGCGTACTCGAGCGCGCGCACGAGGTTCGGACTGACGTTGCGGTCGAGACTGCCGCCGCCGACCGAGAAGACGACCACGCCGTCCTCGGGCCGCAGGCGACTGCCGCGCAGCCACGCGGCGAAGATGGTTTCCCATCCCTCGTCGTTGGCCCGCGCGGTCAACTCCGACACGTTGTCGGTCGGCGCGTACGCCTCGAAGCCGGCGAGCTTTCGGAAGTCGTTGACCGCATGCGACGCGTTGCCCGCGCTGCCGCCGACGCCGAGGAAGAACAGCCGGCCGCCGCGGTCGCGGACATCCCTGAGGCGGGCCGCCATTCGCTCGATGGCGTCGCAGTCGAGGGCCGCGATGATGCGCGCGGCGTCATCGAGATGCTGTCGGGAATAGCTCATGAGGGATCCTTGCGCGCGGCGAGAAACGCGCGGGTTTCGGCGAGTCCCTCGTGGGACCCGATCTCGTAGAAACGCTCGGGCACTTCGTAGCCCGCGAGTGTGCCGGCGCGGGCGAGCGCGCCATAGACATCGGCCAGGTCCAGACGGGCCCCCTCCCGGTAGGGCTCGAAGACGCCGGCGGTCAACATGCCGAGCCCGTAGTCGATGTGCCGCATGTCCGGCGTCGGCTGTGCCTTGTCGTAGCGCTCGATACGCCCGTCGCGATACCGCACGTTGCTGCCGTCCCAGCGGTTGTCGTTCTGGAACACGGTCATCAGCGCGGGTTGGCCGCTGCGGTCGAACGCGCGGGCGACGTCGCGCATCGAGCACGTGAGATACGAGTCGCCGTACATCACGAAGAACCGATCGCCCAGGTCCGGCAGCGCGCGCCGGATCGCCCCGCCGGTGCCAAGCAGCTCGGGGCCATCCTCGACGTACGCGAACGTCATGCCCCATCGCGAGCCGTCGCCGAGCGCGGCGCGGACCTGCGCCGCCAGGTGGCCGACGCAATAGACGACGCGCTCGATGCCTTCGCGCTGCAGCCGATCCAGCTGATGCTCGGCAAACGGCCGGCCGGCGACGTCAATCAGGATCTTGGGCACGTGCCTCGCGGCCGGGCCCAGGCGGGTGGCCATCCCGCCGGCCAGGATGGCCACAGGCTCGGTCATGAGAAGAGGACCTTGGTGCCCTCGAAGTCGAAGCGGAAGCGCACTTCCTCGAGTCCTGCGCCGGCCATCGCATGACGGAGGCGGCGGTGATCCTCGGCGTAGAACAGCAGGAATCCACCGCCGCCGGCCCCCACGAGCTTGCCGCCGAGCGCGCCGTTCTTCATGGCGAGCTCGTACCACTCGTCGATGTGCGGATTGGACATGCCTTTCGAGCGGCGCTTCTTGTGTTCCCAGTGCTCGTGCATGATGGCGGCGAAGCCCAGCGTGTCGCCGGCCTCGAGCACCTGCTGGCTGCGGTGGCCCAGTTCCTTCACGTAGTGAAGGTTCGCGAGCATGTCGGGATCGGCCTTGGCCGTCCGCGTGTCCTGATCGGCGAGGATCGTCCCAGCGCTCCGGCTGAACCCGGTGAAGAACAGCAGCAGGTTGTCTTCGAGCGTGAAGAGGGTCTCCATCGAGAGCTTCAGCGGCCGCGCATCGACGCGCTCGTCGGGATGGAAGGTGAATGCGGTGACACCGCCGTAGGCGGCGATGTACTGATCCTGCTTGCCGACCGGCTCGCCGAGCCGGTTGATCTCGATGTCGCACGCGATCCGCGCGAGCTCCGACGGATGCAGCAGCCGCCGGCGGTGGGCATGCAGGGCACGCAGCAGCGCGGTCGTGAAGCTGCCCGAGGATCCGAGACCCGTGCCGGCCGGGATGTCGGCGAGTGTCGTGATCTCGAGCTGCGGCGTCCTGAACCCGAGCATCCGGATCGCCTCGCGGATAATCGGGTGCTGCACGTCATCGGCCTGCTCGACGTGCTCGAGCTTCGAGTACTTCAGGAAGATCCCGGGCGTGAACGGCCGCATGACGGTGACGTACACGTAGCGGTCGATGGCCGCGGCCAGCAGAAAGCCGCCGTGCTCGCGATAGTAGGACGGCACGTCGGTGCCGCCGCCGCCAAGCGTGATGCGAAGTGGGCTGCGTGTGATGATCATGGGGTGTGCGCGATCGGATAGCCCGAGCGACGGTAGATG